>JAUXAL010000002.1 GCA_030619925.1 Phycisphaerae bacterium
TGATTCTCTTTGCCTCAAATCCAACGCATCGTGGCTGGTATCCAGCAATGGAACGATTGTTCTTGAATGCCGTTTTCCTGGGTCCGGGCATGGGTACGTCTCAGCCTGTCCCCTGGTGAGGATGCTCGAGTTTATTGTCGATGGGTTTTTGTTTGCGTTGGTGCCACCTAATGACCAGGAGAAGGCCGGTCATTACTGATAAAGGTGTATGTTTTCCGGTCTTTTTTACAACAGGAGGTGAACCGATGGCCACAGTACTGAAACTGGATGAGATCAAGAATCTGGTCGATATCCCTCAACTGATCCAAGATATTGAAGCAGGCTTTGTTCTCTATTCTGAAGGTCGGGTAAAAGTGCCCCCTGTGGGCTTTTTGCATTTTGACGATCCACCTGGTGATGTTCACATCAAGTATGGTTTTGTTAGCGGTGATGATTATTATGTCGTGAAAATGGCCTCTGGTTTTTATAATAATCCCGATTTGGGTTTACCGGCCAGTAATGGCCTGGTTCTGCTCTTTAGTCAAAAAACAGGAGAATTAAAACTTATTATGTTGGATGAGTGTTGGCTCACTGACATCCGCACTGCCGCAGCAGGAGCTGTGGCAGCGAGGCATTTGGCCCCAAAAACCATCCATTATATTGGCATTGTGGGTACCGGCGTGCAGGCCAGGCTGCAATTGGAAATGTTGCAGCATGTGGTGGATTGCAATAGATGTATCATTTGGGGCAGAAACCCTGAAAAGGTGCAAGCTCTTATTGATGAGCTTCAATCAAGAGAAACTTTCTCTGGGTGGCAATTACAATTTCAAGGAACCGGGGATATGGAATTACTGACTTCTCAATGCGAGCTCATTGTCACTACTACTTCGGCGAAAGCCCCTTTGATTAAGGCTGATCAGGTTAAAAGGGGCACGCACATCACGGCCATGGGTGCCGACGATCATGGTAAACAAGAGCTTGAAGCAGCGATTTTGGCCAAGGCTGACATACTGGTAGCTGATAGTGTTTCACAATGCGTCGATCATGGAGAGTGCTTTCATGCTGTTAATAATAACCTGATAGAGGAAAATGCAATCCTTGAATTAGGTCATGTGATCAAAAATCCGAATATGGGCAGAGCAAATGATGACCAAATCTCCATTGTGGACTTGACCGGGGTGGCCA
This sequence comes from Phycisphaerae bacterium, assembly GCA_030619925.1. Lineage (GTDB taxonomy): Bacteria > Planctomycetota > Phycisphaerae > Sedimentisphaerales > Anaerobacaceae > JAUXAL01. Next base: position 1,165 of record JAUXAL010000002.1, read on the forward strand.
TACAAGATATCCAAATCGCCAAAATGGTAAATCGTTTCTTCCGGGAAAGGAAACAGTGATGATTACAGGTAAACATCAGCAACAGGATGTCCGTCAATGGGTATTGGACGCCGAAGAAAGATGCCGGGAGTATCTTATTGAAACTCCACTGGAATACTCACTGCAACTGAGCAAACTGACATCTGCTGAAGTTTATTTGAAGTTGGACCTGATGCAAAAAACGGGTTCATTCAAATTTCGTGGGGCAGTCAGCAAAATTATGTCTTTAACTGAAGAAGAATTGAACAAGGGCATGGTGTCGGTATCCACCGGCAATTTTGCTTTGGCTGTGGGCGAAGCTGCGAGATTACGCGGTCATAAAGCCACTATTTATGTGGCCAAAAACATCGAAGCTTCACGTCTGGAATTGATGAAGGCCCATGGTTTTGATGTAGTGATTTACGGAGAGGAGGCCTGGGATGCTGAAAAGCGTGCCCGAGAGGTAGCCGAACAAGAAGGTAAAATATATATTTCACCCTACAACGATCCCATTGTGGTTGGCGGTCAGGGTACCTGCGGTTTGGAAATCTCCAGACAGTTGCCCGATGTGCAAGCCGCTTTTTTCGCTGTTGGCGGCGGCGGTCTGTGTTCCGGCTCAGGTGGTTGGCTCAAATCTTTCAATCCAGATAGTGAAATCATAGGTGTCTCACCAGAAAAATCTCCGGTCATGTACGAATCGGTCAAAGCCAACAAAATAATAGAGATGGAAACCTTTCCCACCCTGGCCGACACCTGTGCCGGTGGCGTGGATCCAGACACCATCACACTGGAGTTGTGTCAAAAATATGTGGATGAGATTATTCTTCTAACTGAACAGGAGATCGAAGATTCCATACGGCTCTTATTTGAACATCATCGCCTGGTGGTCGAAGGTTCGGGAGCCCTGAGTGTAGGTGGTCTACTCAAACTGAAGGACTCGTTCAAGGGGAAAAAGGTGGTGCTGGCTATTTGTGGCCGGAATATTGGACTGGATTTATTCAAGCAGATCATTGCTTGAACCAGTCCAGGCAGTTTCCTGTAATGCGGGGATAGTCACCGACACGGCCGGCAGACTATCGCCACTGCGCGTAACAAGCACCCAGGCACATTCGTACCCATAGCTGGAACAGAAGCTGTCAAGACAGCTAAAACAATGCCAACAGCGGAGTAGTCAAGATGACCCTCAAGTGCCGTGAGATAGGAGCAGGCTGGATCCACCGGGGCGAGCCTGCATTTTTCATAGATCTTCTACTGCAATTGCATATCGCACGCCATATCAATGGTTTAAGGGGCAAAGCCCTTTCAAAAACAGCCCTTCTTCTTTCTTCCTTATTCTATTGAAAGTATTTACTCTACAGTAAAGCTGGTTGTAGCTTCATTTGTATATGAGTCATTATAGAACAGCCGCGCCTCGTAGTTGCCGGCAGGGGATAATCCACTATTAAAATTAACGCTGCCATTCACAGACCGGCAACACCCTCCCCAGGGGGTGTCCCTCCGAAAGCCCCTATCCTGATGAGAAGTTGAAGCCAAGACTAATGAACTTTCTGATTTGCTAACCATGCCAATCCCGCCAAATGGATTAGCAAGAGCCTTTCTGCACAACAGGCTGGGGAATCGGCAGGCATTATTCAGACGAGTGTAAACACTTCTTCGGTAGTTTATGCAGCTACGCGGACATATCTGTGATGCAAACCTCCGAGTACAGGAACAGAAATGAGTTTGCTTGGGCCTAAAATCTGTGGTCGTTCTGTTTGTGAAACAGGCGTGTCACCATTAAGACCCTGGTGTGGTCGTGCTATGTGATAGTAATCTTCGATGAATTCCCGAAGTAGTCGTTCCAGATGTCGCTGACTAAGCACTATCACATGATCGAGCATCTCTCGCCGCAATGTTCCAATATACCTTTCCACGAATGGATTTTGCCAAGGGCTTCGATATGCTGTGCGAACTTCCCTTATGCCGCAGCTTTCCAGAAAACCTCCTATACCGTTACCATAAATCCCGTCATTGTCACGGAATAGATACTTTGGCTGTAGACCAAATGGCATAGATTCACGTAGTTGCTGGATAACCCAATTCATAAACGGATTTCTCGTTATCGCAAAGTGTATAACTTTGCGTCGGCCATGGTCAAAAACAAGGAAAACGTACAACGTAGCAAAGTTGATAGTTGTAACCGTAAAGAAATCGATTGCCCATGACACATCCAAGTGATTACGCAGAAATGGCAGCCATGTAGTTGATCTCTTGCGAGGTTTTCGTGGCTTGTACATGTATTTGCGGATTGTGTCATCACATGGCGGATCGTACTGAAGCAGGACAAGTGTATCACGGATCCTTTCGGGGCTCCATAAGGGGTTCTCTTTGCTTAGCTTGTAAATTAGGTCCTGCATCTCCTTGGAAATTGGAGGTCGGCCACCTTTTCTACGCGACTTCCATCGCCAGAAATAGCGGAAAGCTATAGTATGCCATTTCTTGACTGTAGCTGGCTGCATGAGGCAAGCAAGGTCTTCCCACTCATCCAGGAAATTTGAGAGCACAACCCATAAGAGGCGAAAACTTGCAGTAAATCGTGGCCGTGGGCGTTTGTTCGAAGCGATCTGCTGCTTGCAAGCAGCGAGTTGGCTTTCGACTGCCAGCAGTTTGGCAGCCAGTACCGCCCTGGAACAAAGGATAGCCCGCAGGAAAGTCAGGGCATATTGGAACGTTTCACAAACGCAAACAAGAAGATTGCAGAGGTTTGCCAGAAGATTTCTTAGTGTATCCATACTGTCAGAATAGTAGAATCAACTGCCTGTGGCAAGTTTGCGTAAGTGCTTTAATGACAAGGTGGACGAGGTTATTCGGGTGTACACCGAGTGTTCTTAGGTTGTTCTGCGGTAACATTGATCAAGGGGAATAAAGATACAGTGATTGTAATTACTTCCTTCATAGGTTCTCGCTTTGGTATTCAAGCGCACTACTCGCCTTTTAATTTCCTGGTCTCATCCTCAATGCGTTTGCGCTGTTCCTTTTTCAGGCCATGTTCATAGTAAAACTCCGGTTTGTATGAATACCTGTGTGCTTTCATGAGCGGATCGTTCACATCCAGACTTAGGTCACAATCAAAACGCATCAGTAAGGAATGGCCTTTTACCCAAGTATTATGGCAAATGCCCCATGTTATGCCCTTGCCGAATTGGGTATTTGTAAAGGCATCCGGAACAAAAGGTCCTGCCGCGATTGGCATCAGTTCCGTGATGGAGGCAATCTCAAAATTCACGCCATCTCTAGCATATTGAACCGTAAAGTGTTCATTCCCATCCTTGATTACAAATGCTGCAATTCCTTCCTTGAAGGGAAACAGCGTGGTCTCATGCCCTGAGTTAATGATAGGATTTAATGGATGCTTTTTGAAGGGTCCCAGCGGATGATCGGCGATGGCCAAACCCTGCATGCGTACCCAGCGTGGATCTCCGTCGAAATCGGATTTGTAGTACAAATAGATTTTCCCCTTGTAAACCAAAGGATACGGGTCGTGGATGGAATAACCATCCCACTCATCTTTAGCACCATTCGGAATCACAATTTTGTTTGTAGGGGTCCAGGGACCATCGGGTGAATCGGCATACGAGACAGCCACGGGACAGTCATCACCTCGCTTAGAAGGATGTATTTGAAAAGCCTGATAGTAGAGGTAGTATTTCCCTTTCCACTCCAGAATGTCCGTAGTGGAAACCGAACGCCAACCAGGATTCGGTTTGGGTGGACGCGGGATGGCGACGCCTTGCTCTTCCCAGGTAAAACCATCCTCAGAGGTGGCATACCAGATCTCTGATAAATCCCAGTCACGGGCCGGAATGGTGTCGGTGCATCTTTCAGGACCTTGAGGAGGTGTTGGGGTATGGCGATGCGTGTACCATACGTAGTATTTTCCATTGGCAAAAATCACTTTCGAAGGATCTCGGCGCGTGATGGTTCCGTCATGGTTGCTGTAGTCCAATCCCTTCAGTTCGGTGTATTTGAACTGCGAGTAGAGTTCGTTGTGTTCAGGGCGCGGAGCCATGTAAGCGGAATAGTTGCGTTCCATGGCCGCGCTCAGTTTCCGGCCTGGTTTTTCCTTAGGGAGAATCAATGGGAAACCGCTTTGATCCTTCGGCGCACTGCAAGAACAGAGCAATACGGCTAAAGCGAAACCCGATACCGAGAGTGATGTCTTCTTTTTCATGTCCTGTAGTCCTTCTGTGCTGCAGTTGCCTTCAGCGTGTATTTCTGAATCTGTTGAACGTTGTTCATATTTGTTCCCCGTTATTTCTTGAACTGAATGCGGAAGACATAAGCCGCTTCGCAGGGCTTGCCACCTTGGGCTTGGATAACGAGACCTTCTTTCGTCTGCTTCCATATGATCCCATTGCTGCCACTGATGAATTTTACGGACTTGATTGCTCGGGATTCGTGCGGATTGCCCTTCGCCAACGACTTGATGGTAAAGACGTCATCTTCCGGCCAGCCAAGCGATGTAGCATATCCGGACAATGTATTCTTCCATGCAATGTGTCCATCATAGCGGATGCGGAGTATGGTCCCCTCATAGCTACTGGCCACGATGAAGGACCGTCCGCTATTCTGCCCCGTCCGGACCATCGATATGGTATACCCAGTATCGATGCTCTGCAGAGCCTGCTGCGAGAATGCCGAAGCATCAACGCCTGTAAGAAGGCACGCCACAAATAAACAGATCCCGGCGATACAACTGTGCTTGTTCATAATCTAGTCTTCTCTCGTTGGCTCTGCTTTCCAGACAGCCAATCAGACCCTGTACGTTCGCGACAGGCTTATGTTTCTATTTCCTTTTCTTCTTCGAATGGCCGATCGTGGGCCGGGGAACTTCCTCCGTGGGACTGCGGAAAACATATGGTTCTGCTAGCTCTTTTTAGAAAGGGGTATTCTGTCCTCAACGTTGAGGGCACGACTAATAGCACCACCAAACACATAGACATCAAGAGGAGTGTTCTGCTCAAAATAGCGTTCTGCATTGTCTCTGATTCTATCATTATGTGTTTTCTTTCATGTCTTGTTTCTTGGCTTCAGTGCTCATGGGCAAAGAATTAGCCAAAAATGATTATAGCATGAATATGGCTAATTTCCATTTAGATTCGAGCGCAGAGAAGGTAGGTAGATGCCTGCGATATTCTCTAGTCAATAGCTTACGAAAGTTTATCAGCCCTTATTGTTTCGACTCGTCCATTGAATCCGATGACAAATTTTGGCTTTTTTGTAAGACACTATTATTAAAGGGTTTACGAGATGGGAATTTTTGCTGAATCGGTAGATAACGGGCTTTCGGGTTGTAGCTTGGTTGTAAGGATTTTCTGGTGAAAATGGGGCCGTTTTTGGAGGTAGTTATGTGCGGCTCGGTGCGCTTCTGGTTGGGTAGTGGGACTGGCCCGAAAGGCTTTGACAGACAGCAATCTATCTAATCTCAATTCGTCATGTCAATAGTCCACACCTTTCAAAGATGGTGAAAATACATTCAACTTTGACGCCTGTCATCCCCATGGCAATGACTCGAACCAGGAGATCCTGTGTTCCCGGCTCAGGTATTGGCTGCTCTTTCATAATAAAGGCTCCAGCGTCTTGTGCTTCGCTGCCACCTTTTGCAACTATCGTTTTCATGGCTTTCTCCATTTAAAATTCTGACTATTTAGGTAATTCACCTTTAACGTGGATTTGTCGCAGTAGGTGATTGGGAGGAATACGACGTTCCAAAGACACATCGTAATAGAAAAGTTTGCCCTGGCGATCACATTGCTTGCCCATCATTGTTGGAGTCCCTTCCTGGCGTGGTTGACAGCAAAAGAGTACCACGTGACCCTATTGATGGCAAGACTTTGGTGGTATTTGGGCAACAACCCGTTGAGGGCTGACCCCTTAGAAATCCAAGGGGTCAGCTAATAGGGTTAGTGCTAGAACGAACTACCTGTTCCTGTGCACGTCTGCTTCGAGCATTAGTTTGCGCATGATTTTCGGATCTCGGCGCTCTTCCTCCGAAAGCGCCCTTCTTCTGAAGTAGTTTCGCTCGTATCCAGCCGGTTCATATATCATCAGCGAATGGACATCCTCATCACCGATAACTCTGCCGGCGTGCGGAGAGTTGGGCGGAATATACACAAGGTCTCCGGGACCTATCTTCTTGGTTTCACCATTTACGGTCCATTCCATAACACCAGAGATGATAAAAAACACCTCACTGTGGAAATGATGGGAATGACCGGGATAACTGGACATTCCTGGTTTAAAGATTTCCCTGACGATGCTGTAGCGACCTTCCGTCTGCTCAGCCGTGAGCATAAACTCGGAAAGCATAGGACCACGGCGGTACATCTCGGTCGAGCCGGCCTTATGAAAAATATGTCTTCCACCCGATTTGGACTCTTCAGCTTTCGATTTGGAACCTTCATCTAAAGCGGTAACCGAAATACCCATTCCAAATAGAACTAGACTTAACGCAAAGATTAAAGACGGTTTAATAGCCATTTCTTCCTCACTTACTTAATTAGGGTTGATCACTGATTTCCTTAGAGACGCCAAACTAAATATGCGATATATCTTCATAATGCTCTTCTCCCTACATGTAATATATTTTGTTGGTTTCAGTGAACCAGCATTCACCATTGTTGTTCAAAAACTCTTAGAATCTTATTCTCCTTTACGGAACCGTTTATAGGCTTGAGCTTCTTCTTTCAGAGAGTAGATGTCCTTACCACATTTGGGACACATTTCGGTGCGATTGGAGAGGAATTCTCCGCACTTGGGACAGGTCCAGCGTGTCTTTTGTGCCTTTAACCACTGCTTGTAGTCGAGTCCGGTTAAGGTGTAGCAGTTCATCTCTGCGACCAGGGCAAAGTCCTTGCCGTTGCTATGGAATTTCTTGGTTTTATCACAGGGGAATGCCTTGCACTCGCCGCAGGACTTGATGCCTTTGGCCGCTGCACAGGCCTTGATGGGGCAATTCTGACAGTGTGGTGCCAACTTATTACTCTTGCAGCCCAAACACTTGACCTTTGCTGGATCTGTTTGCGATTTGGACATCATATAGAGCCCACAGGATTCACAGTAAATACCGCAGTAACTGCCTAGATCTGCCTTGCTTGCCTTTGGGGACTGAGCCTGAGTTAAACCGGTACTGCATCCCAAGGCCACTATGCAGCCCGTACAACTCAACATTTCTCGACGATTCAGTTTGTTTGACATGAAAATACTCCTTTGACTATCCATTCAATATCTTCTTGTTCCGGGATGACGTCCCTTTAATTAATATCCTGGTTTTCGATTACGCCTTTAGGAGTCACCTACACAGGTTCTGTTCTATTTGATTTAACTGTCCGACCAATTCTTCACGATTCTTCTTGGTCATATTTCCATACACCTTATACAGGAGAATACTTGAAATCTCGTCAAAGTCTTTACGGAGTTTTCGTCCCTTTGGCGTTAATTCTACATATGTCACTCGGTTGTCAGTTTCACAGGGGGATTTTCGTATGTATCCATGTTTTTCGAGTGTGTTAATCATGACAGTAACGGTTGACTTTACCCGTCCGATGCTGTCGACAACAGCTTTGATGGGAACAGGCTTCTTTTGCTGGAACAGGAAGACTAATGCCGCACCATGAGCCGGAACGATTCCTTTGATGGAGCGTTTTCGTAATTCTGCCTCGATCAGGGCATTAGCTGATTCCCTGATCCGTGCGATCTGAGCTATGATTCCTTCGGTATTCATTCGATTATCTTAATTTCTGTTTTAATCAATTGTATGTCCAGTGCTTTATAATAGTTTGAGGGCGAACTAAAGTCAAGTCAAAAAATGATCATTTTGGGAATTGTTCGAAATATTGGACCTATGGAGGCGTCTGCCTCTCAAAGGCCAGCTTTACTCGGAGAACGAGTATTTGCCTCAGGTCTTACTCTGCCCTTAATTAAAGCGACACAAGCAACGGTAACCTAGCCTTTTTATCACGAGTGGCACCAAGCTCGGCCATTGAATCCTATGCCAAATTTTCACGTTTTCATAAATCGCCGCCACTACTGCACTTATGAGGAGGCTATTTTTGCGAAATTGGCAGATAACGGGTCTTCTGGTTGTAGGATGGTTGTAAAGTTTTTCTCGTGAAAATTGAGCCATTTTGGGGGTCGACAGTAGCATGTAAGCCGATTTTGAGATTAGCACCCCCATACACGCGCATGGGGGTGGGTTTACAGTGGTGGGCTATAGCGTAAAAAAGGGGGTCAGAGGAAAACTTTTGGAGTCCCTTAACGACCATCGGTAAGATATGGCAATCCGTCTTAATGCAGCAGTGGTTTTTCTCAATAGTCCTTAAATCTCGCCAACCAGCCGGTCCCATGATTTTTCCAGTCGGCTGGTGTGATGCCGCCGGCCTTATTCCATGCGTTGGCCGTGTTGTATCGACGGCTCCACTTAAGCGTGAACAGTTCTTTGAGCCCCACTCTTCTGACAGTATAGTCCACAAAAGTGGCGTTTATGAATCCATCGTGGCGGTTGATGCAAAAGCGCTGCATTGAATCAGCATCGCCATTCAATCTCTCGCCGTCATAATGGGGGGGTGTATCGGTATCGTCCGGCCAGCCGCACCAGAACCAGCAATCCAGAAACATCGGTATATTAGAGCCGCCCTTGACGTCAGGACTCTTCCAGAAGAACTCAGCCGGCTTTCCATAGAGGGTCGGCTGGCCACACACGTAGACCCAGCCGTTTATCCCATAGCTGCCGTACGTACCGGCTGGCCCGTACTTACCGGCTGGCCGCCCGCCGGTCACAGCCAACCTGCCCCAGGACGTAAACGTGTCCCCGCCCACTATCATGTCGCCGCCCAAAGCTCCTGCTGGATTTTTGATTTTTTTCGCCATCGGGCAGACGCGTATCTTGGGATCCCGATAGTAGTAGTCGTACAGGACATCTATCCAACGCCCTGAACCGCCCCTGCGTGTGGGAAAGAAGCCGTTGTTGTCGTCGGTGTACATTGCAAAGATAGTGCCCCATTCTTTGAGGTGGGCCTGACAAATGACTGTCCTTGCCTGTTTCTTTACGCGCTGCAGCGCCGGCATCAATATTGCCATCAACAACGCGATGATAGCAATTACCACCAGAAGTTCTATTAAGGTAAAGCCTCTTGATTTATCCATAATAAATACCTCCCGCTTCTATCGAAATTCCGCTGCCTACTTGTTTGAGATGCGCTAGCTGGACTTTCTGTTCCCTTAGCGTCATATTTTCCCACTATCTTAGCGCCGCTTCACTAAAATACATCATACCTTAAATCTGCTTTTTCTGCAATGCTAAATCCTGAGAAAAATAATGGGCGGATTTGCCTGGATTAAAGGAGGTGCGCCAGGGCAAGTGATTATATCTCAGACGGCTGGTACTCGTAGCGAGGGAAGCACATGGCTCGGTACAGATCCATCGGAAGGAAAATTTATGGCCAGTTTGACACATGAAGTGCTCCCACTGAAGTCGGATTTCGTAATCACAGATGACCAGTGGCACGATATCGGTCTTGTGTATGACGGATCGAGCAAATATCTTTACGTCGATGGTGCAGAGGTGGCAAAAGATACAAAATCCTTCTCTATGCTGGAAAGTTCGGATGGCGGACTATATTTGGGTGCCGGAAAACACCTTGATGAAGCGAGTTTCTTCTCCGCCCTTATTGATGACGTTCGCATTCATAATCGAGCAGTGAGCCCGTAGCAATAGCTCTCTGTAGAAACAAACTTAAGGACGGCAGCTTGAGACACTGCTGGCTCTTCTTTGTCTGTGGCAGGAGGCACGTTCATTGAATCCGTCGCTGAATTTTCACTTTTTCATAAACCACTGCAATTAAGGCACTTATGAGATGAGCATTTTTGGGAAATTGGGAGATAAGGGGTTGTATGGTTGTAGAATGGTTGTATAGATTTTCTCGTGAGAATGGGGCTATTTTGGCGGTGGCTCGTGAGCGGTCCAGTGCGCTCTGGTTGGCTGGTGGGACTGGTCCGATGTCCGCTTGACAAGCGCATGGTGGTCCCATTCGCCCTTGACAACCACAGAACGCGCCACAAGATTGTTCCGCTCACTGTTGTATTTCTTTTGTGGCTTTCCATCATTTCTTCCTCCGCCGTAATTTTCCAGATTTCTCTCCTCCAGCTACGAACTCATGGGCTCCGCGATCCGTGTCGGCGTTTCGTGGCAGGGGATTGCCCCAATAGTCCAGACCGCCGTTGTTGGGGAGCGCCAGCCCGCTGTCAATGCACGGCGAATCGGCCCGCAGCTTATACCCGTCCAATGTATCAATTCCCAGCGCGCCGCTGCCTGGATTCACAAATTTCGGATCCGATGTAAGCTTTCCGGGCCCGCCGGGTTCCCCCTCCGGATGGTGACCGAAAAAGACATTGTTTGAGAAATGGCGCTTGGCGTTGCGCCAGTTATATGTAGCCGTCGGGCTCATGTTGTAAATGATGTTGTTGTAAAAATAATATGTTTTGTCCGCGTCCCGCCGCTCGTCGATGATCACGGGCGAGAGATGCTCGGGAACGAATACTACATTGTTGTAGATGTAGCAGCTTGTGTTCGCATAGTTGATGCAGAAGATCTTTCCTTTGTCGTTCTGGCTGATGTTGTAGCGGACAATGACATTCGCGTCCGGCTGCGTTGTGCACATCCAGAACAGCCCGTGATTGTTGTCGTGGCTATAGCTGTACTGAAAAATGCAGCCTGGGCTGTCCAGGTCGGCGTCATACATGCTGCCGTCAAAATCCTGCGAGCGATTCAAATATCCTTCGTTGTACTGAAACACCGTATCCCGGCTGCTCCGTGAGAACATTGTATTGCCCGTGCCTGTGCGGAACGCCGTGTCCCAACAAACGTTGTGCTCGATCAATCCCGCGTCCGCCATCCGAATGATCATCGCATTCTTCGCGATATCGTTTATTCTGTTGCCGCGGATGCGCAGCCCCGTTATCCTGCGGCGCTCCCAATTCGGCCTGGTTGTCGAATTCGACCCCCTCGCGCCGCTATGCGTGAAAATGCCCGTGTTGTCCACCGTCTCAATCCGACACTTTTCGATCAGCACATCATCATAGCGTGTGTCTTTGAGATCATCCGCCTCGATGAAAACACCGATGCCCCCGGTGTTTTTGGCGGTGATGGACTGGCCGACGATTCCTTTGATGTGGTGAATGTACAATCCCTTCAAGTGCACATGCCGGATCAGGCCCGCGTTCGCCGCTGAAATCTTCACGCCCCGCCGGTCTCCTTCTTTCTCTGCGTTGTTGGTGAGTTCGAGCCGGTTGACCTCCCAGTACGACTGGTTATGCAAGTGCACCACCCCGCGCCCCACGGAGCCCGCCCCGTCGATAACCGGCAACGGCCCCGCTCCAAAACGGTCGACGACAATGGGTCGGCCCGCCGCGCCCGAGCCCTTCGGATGCAATTGCCCTTCCCACCGCGAACCCGCCGCGAACAAGATTCGGTCGCCGGGCGCGAAGGTGGTTTCGTTGACCTTGTCCAGCGAACGCCATGCCTGGTCGGCTTCTTGGCCGCTGCTCGCGTCCGCTCCTCGGGTTGAGTCCACATAGTAGTCCGCCCCAAACGCCGCCGTGGCCAGTACGGAAAGGAAGAGAACCGACAGCGCCTCGTTGATCCAGTAACGATTTCTAAGTTTTCCACGCACCTTCATTCGTTGCCCTTCTTTTCCGTTTTCAGCTAAGCATTTTTTTTCGAATCCAATGTCAATCACCGCCCAAATCGATCGAGTCCACGTAGGTCATGGTCATCCGCTAACTGTAGAGTGTGAGCACATCCGAATCGACCGACTCGAGGTAGTCCATCAATTGCCTGTGCAGTTCCTCCGTCTTTTTCGGCATGGCCGCGGCCAGGTCCTTCGTTTCTTCGAAGTCATCTTTCAGGTTGAAAAGCAGCAGCTTCTTGTCCTCCCGCCAGAATTTTACCAGCTTGTAATCGCCCACGCGGATGGCTGTGTGTGGATAGCTGCCGCTATAGCGGTGAAACACCAGCCCCGGATTGGGCCGTTTCACGGAGCCCCGCCCTTCATTTTCCAGCAGTCCGCGGAAGCTCCCGCCGTCAATGTCGCTGGGCAGGGCCTGCCTGTAACCCACGATATCGGCAATCGTCGGCAGAATGTCCCACCCGACCACCGGCACAGTGCAAAACGAGTTTGGTTTCACGCCTGGGCCGCGCACGATAAACGGCACGCGAACGCCGCCCTCGAACACCACCCACTTGCCGCCGCGTAGCGGATGGTTCCGGCTGAGTTTTTCGTAGGTCGTGGGATTGGAGAGGTTGCGCGTGGTGTTCGGGGGAATCCATCCTGCCGAGCCGTTGTCCCCCATGTAGATCACATAGGTCGAGTCGGCGATGCCCAGCGCATCCAGTTTGTCCAGGATTTTCCCGACACCGACGTCCAGATCCTCGGTCATCCCGGCGAAGGCCGGCACGTTGTGCTTTTCCCCCTTCGGCAATTGCTCGTATTTCTCGAGCGTGGCCCGGCGCGTTTGCATGGTCACGTGTACGGCATAGTGCGATATTTGCACGAAAAATGGACGCTCCTCCCGCGCGCTGCGCATCATAAAATCGAGCGCGCGGTCCGTGATGCTGAAGATCCGCTTCGGATCCTCCGTCACCGTGTAAAGGCGCCACTTCTCCGATTTGCCGAAGGTGGACGTAATGCTGCCCGGCCTGTTGCTCGTGTTGCCATCACCTTCATCGTAGCCTAGGTGCTCGGGTGCCAGCTCAGTACGGTGGTCCCACTTGCCGAAGTGCGCCGCGGCATACTGCGGGTTGACCGATTTCAAGATCCGCGGTATGGTCGGGCGCGTGTTGCCGACCGGGTATTTCGCGCCAAAGCCCCGGGAGCCCTGGCGCACGGGCATCTGCCCAAACTGCAGGCTGCGGCGGGTCGGGCAGCACAGCGCGGCCGGCGCATAGCCCTGGCTAAAGCGCATGGCCTCGCGCGCGAAACGCTCCAGGTTCGGCGTCTGGAAATAGTCGCTCTTGGCGTCGTTCCGCGTGGGGTGCATCTGCGCGGAGGTCGCGGGCCAGCCCTGATCGTCGCTCAGGATAAACACGAAATTGGGAGAACTGGTCGCGGCCTGGGCGTTGCCGGGTGCGGCCAGCGCCACCGAGGCGGCAGCCATGCCAACGGTCCGGGCGAGAAAGTTACGGCGGGAAATTTGCTTCGATTTCATAATTTAATGCCCTTCATAGATGCTGCGGTTATTGGCCCCGAACCAGTGCAGATCTGCCACGTCAACCACACAATTAACTTCCGGTTACATCGCCTTATGGCTCTCGAAGCGGATACAGCCTGATATCGTCAAAGTACATCTTACCTGAAGTTCCGGCCTGTGGATTGTCCCTGTCGCCGAAGCCAATAGAGAGCTTATCGACATCGGCCAAGTTCGCGCCCTGATCTGCGAAGCCTTTCAGATCGATATTCCATTCAGTCCAGGTGCCTATCTGTGTTGCATTGGGATCATCGTGATACACTGCCGTAGGCGCGCCGCCGGTATTGGCCAAAGCCACATACATCGGCTCAGGAGCGTTGCTGAGTATGCCGATATCCTGGTTCGCCCACGGGCCGCTGGCGCCGGTGATCTGGACATTGGAGAATACAGCTTTGCACGTTGCGTTGGCGTTACGCGCCGTCAGTGCCAAACCTATATACATAGGCGTATTCATAGTGATCTGCTCATGGCTAAGCTCTGTCCACTCAATGCCGTCAGCGGAATAAGAAGCCCTAACGATGCCGCCTATGTCACGCTCTATCTTCACCCAGTACGGAGCAGAGAAGGCGGATTGCCTCGTTCTGCTGGTGATTTCGCCCGCTGTTGGCCGGCGGTCAAACGCGAGCCCCCGATTGGCTGCGACTGCCATCATCGCGTGCGCCGAATCTGCCTCAAGTGTGTCGCGAATCATTACGCCCGCCCTGGCCCAGTTATGGGTCTGCTCCACGCTTTCGACCTTCGCTATGATCACCCCGACACCGGTGAGCTGCTTGTAGGCAAAGTGGAACTCATCGGAGGTATCCCAGATATCTGCGCCGGAGGCGGTCATCGTATAGGTGCTTGTTGGTGCCTCTACGAAGCTGCCGACCGATGCCGGATAACCTCTGAACCATAACGACAAGGAACCAATACCTCGTATAGTCCAATCCCGCCGCTGTGAACTCAACGTCACGGTTGCCTCAGAGTAGCCGACGCTGTTGTCGTAGAAATACGGCATCGCCTGAGAGCCGCCGTGTACGATCGTAGTCTCGACGTAAGGTGGCTCGGCATTGGCTGCCGTGGCGCCGTTTGTCGGGACGCCCCATCCGTCTATCCACGTACTGAATATCTCGTCGGGCGGATAGTCGTTGTAGTCTTCAAAATCGTCCAGGACAAAATATTCCTGTGTCGTAAAGTTCCAGATATCACCTTGCCAGGTTGTGTGAGTCTCGGCTTCATTGACCTCATCGACCCGCCAGTAGTAAGTCTGGCCTATATAGAGCGGCAACGGACCATAGCTGGCCTCGATCAGAGTAGTAACAGCGGCAGTACCGTCTATCACGGCCTGCTCGTCGGTGCTAAGGTACACGTCGTGCATGGTTGCCTCTCTTCCGGCTCTAAAACCAAGAGTCACATCAATGGGCTCATCTATTGTACCAATAGAGACACTTGTTGCACCGTCGGCTGGGCTGGGCTCTCTTGCAAGGACGGGTATATAGAAGAAGCGAAGCTCACTGAGACCATATTGGTTCAAGAAACCTCCCCAGTTGCTATTAGCGGTTATCTTGACATATTTCGCTACCACGCCACTAAGATCAACAGTGGTATTGGATTCATAACCAGCTGCACCGGGAGCTCTGGCAAACTCATGAGTAGCACCTAATGTGGTCCAGTTTGCCCCATCGGCCGAGTACTCAATGGCAGCTTCCTTGATCCCGAAACCGATAACAGGCTCAGTAGAGGTATTGTGGTTCCATGCCAACATCTGATGCAGTTTATAAACCCTGTCGAACTCATACTGGATCCAGGTTGGCTGAGGCCCAATCGTACTGCTCAGCCACATATTATCGATACTTATGTTGCCGTGCAATAAACCGCTGTCATCCAGCCCCGAGCCGTTGACGGTATTTTCAGGCCCTCATTTGCGCTGTTGGAGCTGGAAGCTGTGACAGTTATAGATGTGCCAGGAATCGGATAAGCAATGGGCTCGACCGTAAAGCTCCAGACATCCCCAATCCACGGGCTGTCGGGGTTCACATCATTGACCTCATCAATCCGCCAGTAGTAAGTCTGTCCAAAATCTAAGCGTTCGGAAACAGTATAGCTGTTAACACCCTGGCGGGCTCTGTACACCTTGTCCGGTCCAATCGGGTCTATGTTCGTGGCATCGTTCACATTGTCGAAACTGCTGCCGAAGTAGACGTCATGCTGGCCGGCAAATCCTCCCGGCGTCCAGTTGAGGACCACGTTCCGCGGCACATCTGTCGCCTCATCAGCAGGGCTTGGGAGCATGGCTAACGGATTATGCAACAGTGCTATTTCAAAGCCGTTCATGAGTTGAGCAGAGGTCTGAGTACTGCTGGGAGGGTGCAGGTGGAATACTAACGTAACGGGCTCGGTTCCGTCAGACACAATCGTCGTTGTAAATCGTGCCATGTCTTCAAAGTTAACGACTCCACTAGTCCGAGTATCCGTGATTTGGATGTCCGTGGTGGTCACCGAGCCGGTTGCATCCGTGACCGTTACATCAAAAACGCCCCGCTGCATATGGTTATCGTGGTGATAGGAAAGCCACGAATAGGTCCCCGCCGGCAGACCGCTTATGGTCAGAGTCATCGGGTCACCCGGTTGGCGGTTATCTGTAGCGATCCAATCCCGGAGGAGATCCACGTGATCCGTGATACCGTCATTGTTGCCGCGGTCCATCATGTCCGTGGTCTGAGGAGTTGCGTCTGGAGCCCAGCTCGGCTTTACCGTAATCGTGGTGCCGAAGGCCGTGAAGTCCTGCGCTGTAAACGTATCAGGTTGATCATTGTCTGCAAAGTACCCTTGGAAGCCGGCCTCTACCGGGCCACCTGTCTGCGAGAAGTCGATCCTAAGCTCCGCTTGTGCAACACCAACCGGTACCAACAGCAAAACTGCCGAGACAGACAACATCAACATTCTTTTGTTTTCTCTTTTCATCTCTGCTTCTCCTTAAAGAAAGTAATTTAGCTCACCATTCTCTGCATCTCTGTCCAAGACGCAATACATCCGACATTTCCCATTTACATTTTTTCGAAACACTCCGGCAAGCTTCAAGTCCCATAATACCAAAATTCCATCTCAATGTCAACAATTCTCCGGGACGCGATTAAGGCTTCAAATATCTGTCGAAAAAGCTGAATATCTCTCCAATGACTTCCCGGGCCGGGTTGTACATATGGTCCATGCCTTTTTGAATGATGAACCGATGCTCCAGCCCAACTTTCTCGCATCACGCCGCAAAACGCTTCATTTTGCCGGGACCACGTCAGGCGCCTTCCAGTCAAAAGGCAGTTCGGCGTCCGGATAGTTCCAGTTGTCGAATCTTCGATCCGTTTTCTTGTCAAAAAAATGGTGATCCGCGAAATCCAACAAGGCCGCCCAATCCTCTTGGTTTTGAGCGTGCTTGCCGTCGCGCCAGTGCAGTCCGATGCGGTCTCCGGCGTCCAGCCATTCGAAAACGACTTCGGCGGCGCGATGCGTCAACTCGGTCCCGTACGGATTGGCCCAGTAGTCTTGACGGGCGTGGCAGTTGACCAGAGCCCGCGGGGCGATCACCGCCTTGGCGAAATGTGCATCGAAGGGCAAGCGATCTTCCTTGTCGGCAAACTGGAAATACCGGGGGTGAAACCAGCGCTCGTTTTTTCCGATATGATGCCGGATCGTCTGCGGCTTCTGGCCCTGCTCGAAGTAGCGCAAGCTGCCCGTGCCGCCGGTCCCGGACGAATTGGGGGCCGTAATGGAAATGCGATCGTCATAGATGCCGGCGCACAAGGCCGCCTTGCCTCCGCGCGAGTGACCGGTCGCAACCACCTTGCTCATATCGGCCACGCCCAATTGATCCAGAGCGTCCAGCACCACACCGTGTCCCCAGCCCCAAACGGCAAGGGCGCCCCAATCGTATTCCGGATAAAGAGGATAGACGCCGGCTTCTCGGCCTGCTTCCCGGTCGTCGGACGCCAAATCCGTGCGATGGAACCGGCAAAGGAGGTAACCGCGTTTGACGGCTTCGGATCCTGGATCGAAACTTTGAGACAAATCGCTGCGCTCCGGCGGTGCATCGAATGAGACGCGGTCGTTCTTAATGATGGTCGGGTAGCGTTTTTTCAGCGACGGGCGTACGATTAGAAAACGGCACGTGACGCTTTTTCCTTTGCGGCGAATCGTCAGCGTATACCGCTCCTCGACGCCCTTGCCGTTATAAATCGACTCGGAGCCGATTTGCTCGACCTCAATCTCCTTGGGCCGAGGCGGCATGTGGCCGTACAGGTAATGCGCCAGCATCGCCTTGTGATACTCGCGCTGCTTCCGCCAGTCTTGAAGTGTTTGAACCCGCTTGCCGTCGGACATTAAGAACGGATCGGGCAATCCTTTCTGGAGCGGCAGGTCCTCGACATCGGCAAATCCGAATACCGTCTTGCCGGGATCATCCGGCAACGCTCCGCCGAGTTGCTTCATCATCACGGCGTACTGATGGGGAATAGATCTTTTCACCCCGCTGGTATGGAGTTCCAGGGTATGGCGGCCGGGCTCTTGCGAGAAGGTGAAAGTGATCTTGTGCTCCATAAGCAGTTTCGCGAGCCGCTGAGAAAACGCGCCCAGGCTCTCGTCGATACCGCAGTCAATTCGGATATCCGGGAGCTGTTCCGGAGGCGTCGCAAGCACGAGCTTGTAAGGGTCCAGGGCATCAATTTGGTCCGTGTTGGTGACAATGCGCCCCTTGGGCTCATATCCCGCCAGCGAGACGGCGGGTTCCTTCTCGGCCTCTTGGCCGGACGTGCTGGAATCCTCCGAAACTGCGGGCCCGGCCCATACGTTTTCCAGCCGCTCGCGCCAACGATCTGTTATGCGCAGCGCCGCCGAATGGCCGCTGACCGAACAAAACAAATCCGAATGCAGAAAACCAAGGGTGAGCGCTCCGTAACCCCCCATCGACGCGCCGCTAATGGCGCGCCCTTCCCGCAAGGCAACCGTCCGGTAGTGGGCGTCCACGAAGCCGATCAAGTCTTTTGTGATGCAGTCCTCCCAGTTGTTCTTCTCGCCTCCAACGCTCTCCGCCCAGTTCACATACCAGGAAACGCCCACGTCCGGCATGACGACGATAAGGTCGAGCTTCGCCACATATTCTGCAACGCCCATTGCGGGCCAATAATTCAGGCCTCCGCCACGCCCATGCAATAGGTAAAGCACCGGGTAGCGCTTGCCGCTGTTTTCGTATCCGGCGGGCAAGATGATGTTGAACACCAACTCGCGCGCCACGGATTGCGAATAGAAGGTGACACGGGTAACGGGGAGCGACTCAGTCTTCAAATATTTGTCGAAAAAGCTAAATATCTCTCCAATGACTTCAGTATTCGGGATGTACATATGGTCCATGCCCTTTTGAATGATGAGCCGATGCTCCAGCCCGACTTTCGCGCATTGTGCGGCCAAGCGTTTCATCTGGCCCACCCGAAACTTTTTGTCCAATTCGCCCACGCACAGAAAAGCGGGTGGATCGTCGGGAGTCACGTAGGCGCAGGTGCTGTTGATGCGGATTTCCTCGACGGGGACTTCTTCGCGCTGTTTCAACGCCGCTTCGCGCTTGCTTTGCCCAACTTCATCGAGATACCCGTCTTCGATGAGAAATTCCTTGGCATGCTGCCCCGCCGATGCGAGTACGACTTGGAATCTGGCCGATTGTTCGGCATGGGGTCCCGGATCGTCCTCGAATTCCGCTTCGTTTACGAAGGCGGCCTTCGCCGCTCGGCTGCTGCCCTTGGAATGCCCCGTAACCCCGAGTTTCCCGGACAGGTTCCATTTCTTTGCATTGGCCCGCAGCAATCGCGCGGCCTGTTTTTCCGGGAACACCCGCCCAACGGGCGAAACCCTGTCTCCACCGTTATAATCCATGATTGCGCCGGCGTAACCCGTGGTGAGCAGACCGTAGATATAGTAGGCCCGCTGGTTGATCCATTTCCCCGGGGTTTTGGTCGATGTGATCTGGAGCATCAGCGGGACGGGATCGCCCTGTCCAGAAGGGTAGATCACATCCATGGCGACCGGCCTGCCCCTCACTTCGCATATTTGGACCTTGTGGTCGATGGCATAGCCCTCCGGCACAATGTATATCCAATCGTTGTCCACCGGATACTCCTCGGTCCTAAACAGATAGCCATACCAGCGGTCGATTTCGGGCAACAGCTCCGGCGCCGCCGCGCGCGGATCGCCTTCGTAGTCCGCCTCGATCACCATCATGCCTTGATCGAGAAACCCTTTGATCAACGTCTCGTCGTCCAGCTCACCCAAACGCGGCGCCGGAAGGTTCTTCATATAAACCACGACCGGGTTCTTTTCGGCATCCGAATCGGGCAGGCGAACCGCGCATGAGATCGACTTTCCCAAAAGCGGGCTTTCCCAAGACATAGCTTGGGCGGCCGGAGAGTTCTTCTCAACCGCGGAGTGCGCCGGCAAACAAGCCAGCATTGTCCAAGTGAAAACCGCCGCCAGCCAAAATGGTGAGTTCATAATCCTATTCATGATTGTCTCCTTTTAGAATGATTGTTTAAGAATCCATTATTATTTCTCTTTCCAGTGCTTGTCGGCAAAATCCAAGTAACGATGCCAATTGTATTCGGTCAGGTCATGCCTGCCGGTGCGAATATGATAGCCGATTCGACCGGTGTGAATGGGACTGTCCAATGGAGGCATGTTTTCAGCCTGCAATCCCTTGACTCCCAGGAGGCGGTATACAGGATTGGCATGTATGCAGGAAAGAAATTCACCCCGCGGGTCAGCCCAAAGGTCTTCACCGGCGCTGGACACGTAGAGCAGACGCGGCGCAATCAGTGCCAAAAGCATGTGCTGATCGAAGGGCATCATGTCCTCATTGTTGTTGTATTGTTTATAGTTATCGCAGTACCAATGCGGATGTTTTGTGTTCATGATGTCGACTGGGTTCCCATATTTTCTCCGGCTGAGCGCCGCACCGCCGCAGCCTGAACTGCTGGAGACCACCATCGCGAAGCGCTCGTCCCTGGCTCCCGCCCACAGTGCTGCCTTGCCGCCACGAGAATGGCCAACGACGGCTACACGCTCATGGTCGATCTCCTTATCGGTTACGAAATAGTCCATTGCCCGGCTGGCGCCCCATGCCCATGCTGCCAACGTTCCCCAGGCGTCGGCCGGACGCGAGCCCGGTTCATCAAACTGAGCATGAACACCATCCTGGAATTCATCAAAGCTATCCTCATCCAAATCTCCGGCATAAAAGGCGGCAATGCCGTACCTGCGCTCGACTATCTCTTCCGCCGGCCAGAAACCGCTCTTGGCCTTGCGGGAAGGATCAAGGTTGCTCCGATCCCGGTGAGAAATCAGGAGAAAGGTTGGCGCTGGCTCCTTGATGCCGTTGGGAAGAAAGATCACAAGGTTCATCTTCTGACTGTCTTGGCCGCCACCAAAGTTGATCTCGACCTGCTTGCGCGTCGCCATGCCGCCCATTACGTTCCGTTCCAGGTCGAATACCCTGAAGGTTATGCCCTCGGGACGGCCGAGCGGCGCGCGTCCGTAGACATGCTTGCGGAACAATTCAAGGATTTCCGGCCGGCGTTGGCTTCGCCAGGCATCTGCGTCGGCGACTTTTCTTCCGTCCGCCATTGCGAGCAGATCGGGCAGCGTATACTTCGGCACTTTCTCTTCACGGAAATTAGTATTGCGGTTCCTGGCAAGATCTCGGGCCTCCAGGGCGTCCACAATAGAGCTTGGCGCCACCCAGCCTTTGGGCGTTTCTTCCCCTATAGCATTCATTGAACATAAGGCGTAGACAAACCCAGAAACGATTACAAAGCCTTTTCCTCGCATTGAAAACCCTTTCTATGTGTCGGTGTTAAACTCATAGGGTAAAGTAATTCAACTATCTGCGTCGAGACCTTTTTGAGTCCTTGTTGGGCTTCATCTCGAAACATTGCAATCGGGCAACGTTTGTTTCAGATCCTGAACACCTTTTTCGGTGACTCGAGTGCCGCGGAGTCGGAGTGTACGCAGTTTGGTCAAGGGCTTCAGATACTCAAACACCGAATCGGTGACCTGTGTGTCCGTTAGGTTTAGATACCTCAGCTTAGTTAAGTTTCGTAATGATTTAACACCGATGTCGGAAATCTGGTTAGGACCGAGACTCAGCATTTCGAGATTCGTCAGCCCCTGCAAATGTTTGAGCCCGGCATCGGTGACTCGATTGCCCTTGATGCTTAGCGCACTCAGGTTCTTGAGTTCTCTGAGGTAGCTCAGGCCGTTATCAGTGATGCGCGTATTGGGCAGGTCCAGTCGTTGGAGGCTCGTCATTTTTTGTAGATACTTGAGCCCATCGTCCGTGATTGGGATGCCATCAAGACGCAACTCACGAAGGTGGGTCAATCGTTTCACATGTTCGAGTTCGGCGTCCGTGACCTTGCCGGAACGCAAATCGACCTTAACTGCAAACTGCTGAGAACCTGTCCCGTCCACCTCGACTACAGCCCCGATGCTTTCAAGGGCGACGATGGCCGGTTTCTTCGCTGCGCTTGTCTTAGTTTCGACTGCCATTTTTCCGACCGTGAATTCGGCGATCCTCGCTTCATCCAGAGGGGTACCTGCTTCGTTCTTCACATGAGTTGTAATGATCACCTTATACATCTGGCCCTCTGTGAAATCCTCTGCAGGAGTGAACGTAAACCTGGCACCCCGCCGTGATTTGCTCCAGGAACCATTGACAGGCGAACCGTCGTCGCAGACTATTTTCACGCCCCTGCCATCGACGATGCTTTCTTCATCCATAACCGGCGCAAACTGGATCGAGATGGTTTCCGATAGCGCAACGTCCGTCTCCTGGTCGCGCGGCGTCGTATACAAGACCACGGGCGCAAGCTTCTCCTCTACCTTCAGATAGCGGTCGAAAAAACTCATCACTAATTCATATCGGTCCACGCCCAACTCTTCATCGCGGCCGTAGGGAAGTTCATGTCCGAGTCCGAGCATGCCGAGCGCGACGTGATTGGCGTTGGCGCGCTCGTATGCATCGACCACTCGGGGCCAGTCGAGCCAATGGTTGAAATGGTCAAGCTCGCCACACGCCACGAGGGTGGGCGCATAGTCCGCGGTGACGTACTGCGCGCTCCATCGCGTGCCGTTGCCCATGGATTGGTAGCCGGCGGCGATGCGGCTCGAGTAGCCGGGCCATGGCTGCGGCTCGGGGCTGCCTTCCGGCTCGTCCTCGATGCGTTGGCGCTCGACGCCGCGCTCAGCGTGGTTTGGGTCCGAGAGGCGCGTGAGGGCGTAAGCACCCTTGGAGTGTCCCCATCCGCCAATATAGCGCGGGTCGACATTGTAAACGCCAGCGTGGGCGCGGAGGAAACGGATGGCCGCCGTGTATGCTTTCAGACCGTTGATGTTGGAGAGTGCATGGCCCTTGTAATGTCCGTAGCGCAACGCTATGGGATTGTAACAGTGGTCGATGATCGCGTAGGCGTAGCCGCGCATGGGGAAGCCGAGCATGTGAGGGCGGTATCCACTGGGGTTAGAGCTTGGCGCCCTGATCGTCGTGGTGGAAATCCAAAAGATCAGCGACACCTTTTTGTCAGCTTGCGACGGATAGATGATGTCCATGCGCAGTTTGCAGTCGAGAGGCACACCGTCCCGGTCGATCAAGTCATCGGGGGATGAGATGCGGGAGCGGCCTGCGACATGGTGGCGGCCTTTCTCGTCGACCACTTGCTCGTTGTATGCCCGGACGACGCGCTTCATCGTGCCGTGGGAGCCGTGTTTGTCGACCTCCCAGAATACAAGGTCCGTGGCCACGCGATAGCCAGCGGGCAGGAAGAAGCAGCGCGCGTAGGCCGGCTCGAGACCAAGGTCGCCGAGCAATGGACTTTCTTCAGTCCTCATTCCTCTCCGCAGCGTATTCCTCCCTGTGCCGTAGATGGCGCCGAGAATCGCGTGCAAGTCCTGGTCGATTGCAGGCGGCACGGCGCGCGCATCACCGCCGTAGTCGACGCTAATGACGATGTGGCGCTGATCGATGTAGTCCGAGAGGATCGCGAGGTCGCTTTCCTGGCCCACGCGTTCGGCGGCGAGGCCCTTGACGTAGACGATGACCGGCGCCTGCTGTGGTGACGTGCTTCTCTTGTCGGCAAAGTAGACGTTGAGCGGTACATCCTTTTCGAGCTTGGCGCAGTGCCACATCGTCGATTGCCGCAAGTAGGGCTGCAATTCAGGCGGGTCTCCCGCCTTCACTTCGGCCACCGGTTTCTCAGGCGCGGCGATAATGGCGACATCGGGACTTTCGTTCTTCGTGGCAACATCGGTCGACGTCTCGTCAGACGGACTCGACGGCGTCACAACGAGAACCTCGTCGGCCAGGCGGTCCAGTTCCGCTTGTGAAGGCAGGCTCGTGCCGGCGCGCGACTCAGGCTTCAAATGCCAGTCCAGGAAACTGTAGATATGGCCAATGACTTCCGGGCGGGGATTGTACATATGCCCCATCCCTTTCTGAACGAACAATCGATATGTGACGCCCACTTCGTCACATCTGGCCGCCACCCGCTTCATCTGTTTGACTCGAAACTCTCTGTCCAATTCGCCGACGCTGAGAAACACCGGCGGGTCGTCCGGCGTCACATAGGTCAGGCTGCTGACCCTTGTCAGTTCATCTTTGGATTGTCTGATCGGCTTGTGAAATCCGTCCTCGATGAGGAATTCGGGGGCGTGTTGACCGGCGGACAACAAAGCTACCTGGAAGCGGTCGGACTTCTCGGCGTAGGGGCCGCGATCGGCTTCCCAGTTGCCTTCGTTGATAAGGGCCGCTTTCCCGGCGCGGCCGCTTCCCTTGGAGTGTCCCGTCACACCAATTCGCCCCGACAAGTTCCAGTTCCGGGCGCGAGCGCGCAGCAATCGGGCGGCCCGTTTCTCCGGAAAGACATCTCCCCCAGGGGTAGCTCCGGGGCCGGTACCGTTCCAGTCCATGATGGCGCCGGCGTAACCGGTTGTCAGAAGTCCGTAGATATAGTAGGCCCGCTGATTGATCCATTTGCCGCGCTCTTTCGTCGACGTGATTTGGAGCATCAGCGGGACCGGATCGATCTGGCCGGAAGGGTAGATCACATCCATGCCAACCAGCCTGCCCTTCATTTCGCATATTTCGATCTTGCGGTCGATCGTATAACCCTCGGGCACAATGTAGATCCAGTCCTTGTCCACGGGGTGGTCTTCAGCCTCGAAAAGGTAGCCGTACCAGCGGTCGATTTCGGGCAGAAGTTCAGGTGCGGCCGCACGCGGATCGTTCTCGTAATCCACCTCGAACACCATCATCCCCTGCTTGATGAATTGCTGAATCAACGTTTCGTCGTCTAGTTGCCCGAGACGGGGAGAGGGAAGATTTTTCAGATACACGACGGCGGGATGCTTGGCCAAACCCGAATCAGGTCGGTGCAAGGCGCATGAAAGCGATCTGCCCAAGAGCGGGCTTTCCCAAGTGAGGGTTGTGGGCGTTTCCAAGATCTCTACACGTGTGGCTTGTCCCTGCCCGGACGGGGCCTCCGCATATAGAGAATGGCCAAAACCGACAAAAATCCCTGAAAGGAACAGGATCGCCAGGACACGATTGAGGCGCTGTGATATCTTATTGGACAATGCGTGATCTCCGATGTAGTGTTTCATCATTTTTTCTCCATTAGCGGGGTTGTGGACATTCCGGTTTTTCCCTTCCTGCAGCCCACAAAGACTAGGCTGCCCAAGATTATTCAGTGGCTCGGCTCTCAAGTCTACTCAGAATGGGCACTGCCGTCAAGACACTCGCGACTGCATCACCCCCCAATCTCTGCCCTGCTGTTCATCAACTGCAATTCCTGGAGTACGCTCCAGGGCGTCACGGGCCATATCAGAGGTGGTTGGATCGGTCAGCATTGCGGCCAAAGTGGGCACAGGCTCTTCGGTACCAATAATGCTTAGCTTCTGGCAGATGAACAGCTTGCCGGTCAGTGTAGCATCCGATTGGAGGAATTCTAGCAAGCGTTTCTTAAATCGTTTCAGAACTTGGGATGAATTATGGGCGAAACGTACAAAATCGGTAATTACGGCAAGTGGTTTGCAGCTCTTGCCGTATTCATAAGCAGCAATTTCTGCCAAGCTTTCTTTCTACGCTGGGCGTAGTATCAGCCTTCAGGTCGCCCAGGGCAAATTGGATACCATCGAGATAATGTTGAAGTACCATCGGGTTCCAGAATATGTGATGGTTGTGTCCCAGCGAACAGTAGAATACACGTCCCTTGCCAAAACTACGCACCCAACTGATGGGAATGTCCCTGTCGGTAGGCCTTATATCATTGACGTTCAGGTTGGTTTCATCCTTCATATCGAGACTCAGCAGAACACGGACTTTATCACGAGAAAACGGTGCTCCTATTCGAAAAATCTCATCATTTATCTTAAAGTCCTTGCCATTAAATGCCGCGGTAAGCGGGTGCTCCGAGTCATCGATCTTGACTGCCCAGTTCCCTCTTTTGCCCCACGGATGACGATCAAATATTCCGCCCATCATTTCCGCCGCTTCCGGCCAGGTATGAAAATTGATTGTGGCGCCATGGATACCAGCCAGACCCTTGCCGTCCTTTACAAAATCGATCAGACCCTTGCGAAGTGCAGAGTCCTCAAACGCAAGTTCGCTGCAACTATTGAAAAATATAGCATCAAAATTCTCAAGGTTTTCGGGTTTGAACATGGACATGTCTTCGCTTTGTACGATTTCGAAAGCTCCGGTCTTTTTCCCCATGATTTCAAGGGCTTTGGTTGCATAGGGGATCGAACTGTGTACGAATCCCTTGCATAGGGTGAAGACCAGTAGTTTCCGCGGCTGAGTGGGTTTGGCAGTCGCTTTTGTTGGTACTGCATCTTCTATCTTTTGCAGTTCTTCCGGCAAAATGACTTGGCCCTTCATGGCACGCCCCCCGAGCCCTGCCTGAGAGCCTTTTAATTCCTTTCCTTCCTGCGATATGACCTGGGAAGCATTTGCAAACAGACAAAGACAGCAGATAGCAATCTTGATGAATCTTGACCTTTGATACATTTTTTCTCTCCTTTTTCTACAAGTGCTATTTTAGAATCGATGGGAATTCTGTTCACTATCGACAACATGCTCATCCACGATTTACAAGTGCCAGGGGCTGCGCATAGGGCACGACAGCAAACGGTTAGCATCGGGATCGTTAACAAATAGTTCCTGCTTTGGGTCCCATTTCAGCGGCCGCTCAAGCTGGTATGCTATATTGCCTAAATGACCAATAGTTACTGAACGGCACCCGATCTCCACGTCGCAAATCGGCTTGGAGCGGGTAAGGATACAGCTAAGCCAATCAGTGTAATGGTTTTTGCTTTCATACAAGTGTATCTCATTAGGACCGATTTGATTGTTGATGAGATTTTCGGGCCAGGTGTGTAAATATCTGCGAGTTACTTCAACACGACCTTTCGTCCCTATGAATAAAATCCCGGAAAACCTGGACGATATGGTTTCATCGGACTCTATGCGGGCCATGATAATACCGTTTGCATACTTGTAGGTAAGTTGTTTGTAGTCTTTACCGTCAGGAGGGATGATTTCGACCGGACCTGTGTCGTCCATGCCCAGACCCCACTGGGCGATATCGAAGTGGTGCGCCCCCCAATTAGTCAAACCACCGCCTGAATATTCTCGATAATACCGCCAATCTGTACCAGCAGGTCTCCCAGTAATAGGCGAAGCAAGTCCTGCATTGTACGGCCTCCATGGCGCCGGACCGAGCCAAAGATCCCAATCAAGATAATGAGGCACTGGTTCTCCCGGCAAGCTACATTCTATTGGGGGATCGGAAATACCAATCTTAACTGTTTGTACCTCGCCGATGTAACCGTTGCGGACCAGCTCGCAGGCAAAGCGGAAATTCCGACTAGAACGCTGCTGGCTGCCCGTCTGGAAGACCCGTCCATAACGCCTGACAGCATTAACCATGGCCCTGGCCTCGGCGATAGAATAAGATAAGGGCTTCTCGCAGTAAATATCCTTACCAGCCTGAGCTGCCTGAATAACAGGAATGGCATGCCAGTGCTCGGGCGTGGCTATGACTACCGCATCAATGTCATCCCTGACAAGCAGGTCACGAAAATCGTTGTAATCCATACAGCCTTTGAACGTGCCTTTGGTTTGCTGGTTAGCATAGTGTTCTTCCACTCTGTCCTGGGCTCTTTTCCTTTTTAGGGCATCAACGTCACAAACAGCAACGACCTGTACACTCGAACCCCCTTTAGCTTCGGACTCTGTGTCAGAGGCGCTAAGAAATCCTCGCAGAAGGTTCCTATAACCATGACCGCCTGTACCAATAAAACCCAGTGTAATTCGATTGCTCGGCGCGATAGCGCCGTCTTCACCTAGGGCTGATGCAGGAACAATATAGGGAAAACTGATTGATCCCAAGGCTGCAACGGTTGTTCTTTTCAAGAACTGACGTCGATTCACGTCTTTGTTCTGACACATTAATAAACCTCCTTAAAATTTTTGTTTCCACTGGATTTCCGCTCTCTCTCGTCTGTCGTATCACCCATTCTTCGGTACGACAAAGAAATCGTTGGTTCCCTTGCACCAAGCGGCAAGACGCCTTCGGTGACCCTCTAGAATCGCTTTGTGTTTAGGGCTCTCAACCAGGTTCACCATTTCACCGGGGTCTCGCTCCATGTCAGTGAGCTGCTCGCGTAGGTTCCCTTCGGAATAGACTACGTATTTATATCGGGCTGTGCGCAGCATCCGCCCATAGACTCCGTCGCCTTGCCCGAACTGGTGACCGAATTCTGTTTCTGTCACAACAAAATCCCGCCAGGCTTTCGGCTTTCGGCCCTCGGCAAGCGCCCGAACGCTTGCGCCGCAAAGAGCATCTGGTGGTTTAATCCCAGCATAATCGCACATGGTTGGGATCAAGTCCAATCCGGTCGAAACCAGGTGGCCCCTGTTCACATAGCCCGGCCTGGTCACGCCCTTAAAACTGACAATGAATGGAACGCGAGTCGTTTCCTCGTAAAGCACCATCTTCTGGTTCCAGCGGTGGGCGCCCATGCCATCCCCATGATCGCTGGCGAAAATGATCAGCGTGTTATCCTCCTGGCCGGATTTGCGCAGCGCGTCCAGAACGATTCCAATCTGCTCATCGACTTTTTCGACAAGCCGGTAGTATGCCCATCGATACTGGCGCCACGTGTCCCCATTCCATTCAGAAGCTATCGAATACCATCTAGGGGCCAACTTTTGCATGGCTCGTATAATGTTCGGTTCACGGGGTGGAATCTCGAAATTATTGGGCAGTGGTGGACATTGGCCAGCAGGAGGAGCCTCGGGAATCGGGCCGTTCCTAAGATTTCGACCTCCCACACTGGCACTGGGCCATCCACAGATATCGTGAGGGTTCACGAACGATGCAACAAGAAGAAACGGATTGTCCCGTTTACGGCTGATAAAATCGGCACAGGCGGGCGGGATACGATTATCAAGTTTAGTGAGTTGAACAGTTGTGAACCCGTGCAAGTCTACCTGGTCTGTGGGATTTGGAATATGCCATTTCCCGACGTAGCCACAATCATATCCAGCCCTGAACAGAATCGTGCCCATCATCGGAAGACGTACAGAGTCCCGTTTCCCACGGACATTGTAGGTAATGCCCGTCTCATGAGGCATTCTTCCGGTCATCATAACTGTCCGGGATGGGACGCACAAGGGGTCCGCACAGTAAGCCTTTTCAAACAGGACGCCGTTTTCGGCAATGCTGTCCATAGCGGGCGTTTTAAGGTACTTGTTGCCAGCACAGCTCATGGCTCCGGCAAACTGCTGGTCAGTCATAATGTATAAAATATTGGGTCTGTTTGCCTGAGAAGTAACATTGCCCTTGGCATAAGCGTGCTGACCTTTCCACGCGAGTGCTACTCCTGAACTCGCTATAGTTGTGCCAAAAGTTTTCAGAAATTCTCTTCGATTCATAATGCAATGACTCCAATAAAAGAAGTTCAAAAACACGTGTCCACTAAGACACACGAAGCTTGTTCTCCGCTATCCTGGACAACCATCGCAGAAAGTCTCCCTCGTTCCTATAGGTGAAGTCCTTCAAGCCCCCCAAGGCCAGAATAAGAGCATCCTGGACTACATCAACGGAATCGAGCTTGGGCCGGAGCTTCTGATCTAAACGGAGGCGAATAATCCGGCGTACCCGTTCGCCGTAGACGCTGCAGAGCTGATTCAGAGCGGACTCGTTCCCCTCCTTGGCCAGAGCGACCAGATGTTGGGTTTTATGGTTTTCGATAGGTTTCAACTTTCGCTAACCTCAAGAACCCACAGAAATAACATGAATTCTACCAATTTTCGAAAAAACTTTCAATCGAATCGTGACGCTGCTCTTTTTTTCCCGTTGATAAGAGTAGGGCTGGCTTGCCCGCCAGACGGATGGGCACGGCCATTGAATCCTATGACAAATTTTCACTTTTTTATAAAGCACTGCCGTTAAGGTACTTACGAGGAGGCTGTTTTTGTTGAATTGGTAGATAAGGGGTTTTCGGGTTGTATATTGGTTGTAGTCGTCAACGCCCGAAAATGGGGCTGTTTTGGGGGCATCTGTGCGCTCTGGTTGGCTGGTGGGATCGGCCCAAGAGTTGTTGATAGATCTGCCGACCGGAGCCTCGCCTTGACATCTGCGAAGCTATTGCTAACATCGTGGAGTAAGTTAGCCAGCTTAGGACAGCCTCGCAGTGATGAGGCTTACCCCTTGAGGTCCTAAAGGAGCACAGTTATGAATGTTATCAATATCAATAACAGATCCAGGAGATTCATCGTCCTGATTGGGCTTATAGGATCGCTTGCCTGGACGCCCCGGGAGGGCTTCGCATGCTCGACCATTCTGGTCGGCAAAAAGGCGACGTCCGATGGTTCGGTTCTGATGAGCAGCTCGTGTGACGGCGACATCATGGGTTTGATTTATGTCATGCCTGCGCAGAAGTACCCTCAAGGCACCAAGCTCCCCATGTATTGGAATCTCCCCAGACCCAAGACGCATCAGGAGTACCTATCCAATCTGCGCAAGGGCTATGATCTTGTGGGCTATCTGCCGGTAAAGGAGACCTATCGCAGCATCATTCTGGCTGGTAATGTCGAGAATATGACCACAGGCGGCATGAACGAACACGGCCTCAGCATTGCTATAGAATTTTTGCCCATGCGCTCCGGCCTGGCGTGTACGCGCGGTGTCGTCGGCCCCAACAGCAACCACTGGACGACCTCGTTGATAGCCAACGGTCTGATGCGGGCCCGAACCGCACGTGAGGCCATTAGAACAATCGGCGCCATGATAGAGCAATACGGCTTTCAGTACTACCGCGCTCCCCACGCCGGGGTGGCCCTGCCGATAGCAGACGACAAAGAAGCCTGGCTCATGGAGATCTTTGGTCCGGGTGAGGAATGGACGGCAGACAGCGGTAAACCGGGTGGCCTCTGGTGTGCCCAGCGCATACCAGACGGGGAGATTGGCTGCAGTGCCAATCGCAGTCGTATCGGCAAGGTCGACCTGGAAAATCGCGACATGTTCATGACGTCCCCCAACATCCACTCCTTGGCAGAAGAACTCGGAATCTGGAAAAGGGGTGATCCCTTCGTATGGCACGACGTGTACGGCGATCCGGGCAGCACCTATAACTCCTTGCGTGAATGGCGGGCTTTGAGTCTGGCTGCCCCGTCACTGGGGCTACAAGCCACTGGCGATCCCACGGTGGATCGCTACCCATTTTCCGTAAAACCGGATCAGCCACTCACCGTCCAGAGACTCCTGGCCGTTATGCGAGACGGCTATGAGGGAACCGAGTTCGATCTTACGGAGCACCCAGCGTTTAATCCCCAGGGCAAAAAGAGCCCTTTGGCACGTCCCTGGGGACCAACGGAACTATTTGACCTGTTGGACATCAAGCCAAAGCGTGCCCTTTGTACTCCTACCAGTGGATACGTCTTTGTCGCACAGCTCAGAGATTGGCTGCCGGACACGGTTGGGAACTGCCTGTGGTTCGCCTACGGACCGGCCTACACGAGCTGCTTTGTCCCCATCTATGCCGGAGTGACCGATCTGCCGGATGCGTGGGACCAGGCCCCGGACTATACCCGGATAAGCCAGAACCAGATGCAGTGGAACTTCCGGTTGGTGTTCAGTCTGGCTAACAACCTGAGATATCAAGACGCGGTGCAGGATATTCAACGCGTTTTTAGACCTGCAGAAGCAGCATTTTTCAAGATCCAGACGCGCGTGGAAAAGACAGCCGCCGAGGTTCTCAGGAAAGAGGGTGTCGGGGGTGTCGAACGTTTCTTAAACGCCTATGCGGAGCATTGCCTGACACAGGTGGGATATGCCTATCATGAACTGGTCGACTATCTGATGTTTCGGTATTTACTGGACGATTCAGAGGTGGCACCGCCAAAACTACCTGCCATCAGTGCACCTATGATCCCCGCGGTGCCAGATAATTGAATGGCTCGAGGCTATGTCGGAAAACTCGCAACCGGCTTTTAATAAGGAGTTCAAGTGATGCGTAAAGAACGAAATCTTAGCCGTCGGCAGTTCATCGCTAAATCGACGACACTGGCCGCGGCCAGCATTGTTCCGAGACACGTCCTGGGCGGACCCGGGCACATATCACCGAGTGACCAATTGAATGTCGCGGTTATTGGTACGGGGGGCCAGGGAATCACCAATATCAAGAAGCTACTGACACACAGTGATGTGAAGATCACGGCGATCTGTGATGTGGCCCGGTTTTGGGACAACAGCGATCTCTATTACCGGCACAACGGCGGTCGCGGGCCCGCGATGAAGGCAATCGAAGAGCACTATCGCCAAGCCGGATCCGAGGGACATCACGGCTGCAAGGTGTATGTCGATTTTCGCTTGATGCTGGAGAGATCCGACAAAGACATCGACGCCGTGGTGGTGGCGACACCGAACCATGTGCACGCCGTGGCCAGCATGGCGGCGATCCGCGCGGGCAAGGGGGTGTACTGCGAGAAGCCTCTGACGTATTCTGTGTACGAGGCTCGCATGATCGCCCAAGCAGCGCGTGAGGCCAAGGTTGCTACGCAATTAGGCAATCAGGGCCATTCCTCGGATGATATTCGGCGGGCCGTGGAATGGGTTCGTGACGGAGCCATCGGAAAGATAAGCCGGGTGTACGCATGGGCCGGCGAGAATCGTATACCGACGTTTACTGAACGTCCCAAGGAGACACCACCGGTGCCGGAGGGTTTGAATTGGGATCTCTGGCTGGGGCCTGCCAAAGAGCGGCCGTACCATCCCGCATACGCGCCCCTGCTCTGGCACTACTGGTGGGATTTCGGCGGCGGTAAGCTCGGCAATTTCGGATGTCACACGCTGGATACCGCTGTATGGGCGCTAAATTTGGAGCACCCTACCCTGATTGAGGCCAGTTCAACACAACTCAGCAAGGAGACGACTCCCATAGCCGCCACGTGTCACTACAAGTTCCCGGCACGCGGCACTCAGCCGCCGGTTGCTCTCTTTTGGTACGACGGCGGGATACGGCCGCCGCGGCCCGATTGCCTGGAGCTCAGACGGAATCTACCCCGTAACGGTGGGTCACTGCTTGTCGGGGATCAGGGGGCCATTCTGTCGGGCGTATGGAGTGGGTCTCCGCGGATCATCCCCGAGAAAAAGATGCGGGATTACGAGCAGCCTCGGGCGACGATTCCTCGCTCCCTGGGCCATCATCGCGATTGGATCGACGCGTGCAAAGGTGGCCCACCGGCCAGCTCGAACTTCGAGTATGGCGCTCGCCTGACCGAGATCGTCCTGCTCGGAGTAGTCGCCTTGCGAACCGGCACCACACTCCACTGGGACGGGCCCAACATGAAGGCAACCAATGCACCCCAGGTGGAGCCGGTCATCCACGGTCATTTTCGCAAGGGATGGGAGATCTGATCCTATTCCTTTCTATCCGATGCGATGAGAACCGGTCATCGGCCGTCCAAGGCTACGGCTGCGGGTTCCTCCAACAAACCGCCTCCCGGCTGTCGCGGGTCGGTTTGGGATGTTGGGGCTGGGGTGGTTGTTCCTTCTTTGCCGTCAGCTTCAGCTACTTCATGGTTGTCTTCCACAAAGCTGTTCATCCGGTTGCTTGTCGCTATGTGAAATACGTGACATCTACGGTGCAAGCATGTAAAATCTCTCCTAACGCTAATGTCCGGCTGTGCTGTGGGTTCTGTCGGAATCTGGAAAGGATGAATGGATATGAGCCATTGGTGCACTAAACCGTATGGGATGTCCCGGCGTAGCTTCCTGAAGGCTGTAAGTGCAGGTCTTACGGCCGCAACATGGCGTGGACTTGCACGAGCCACAGGGGTACGTCCCGTCAGGGCATCAGACAAGAAACCGAACTTCGTCATTTTCTTTACGGATGATCAGGGTTACAACGATGTTGGCTGTTTTGGTTCACCTTTTATTCGTACACCAAATTTCGACAACATGGCCAGAGAAGGAATGAAGTTCACAAGCTTCTACGTTCAGCCTGTTTGTGGTCCCTCACGTGCTGCCCTTATGACAGGGTGCTATCCGATACGAGTTGCCGAACCCAGAAACAAGAAGAATCAGCACACTATTCTACATCCAAGCGAAATCACCATTGCTGAAGTGCTTAAGAATGTCGGATATGCCACGGCTTCGATTGGCAAATGGCACTTGGCCGGAGGACGTAAGAACAAGTACGAGTCAAGGTTGATGCCAAATGCCCAAGGTTTTGATTATTTCTTTGGGACGCCGTTACACAATGGGTACACTCGAACGGTTGACCACAAATCCTTCAAGACTCAGCTAATGCGAAACGGCCGGATTCTGAAGGACGCTTTGGATCAAGACGGCATGGATTCGCTAACAAAAACCTATACAGAGGAAGCTATCAAATTCATCCGTGATAACAAGAACGGTTCCTTTTTCCTTTATTTAGCACATAACATGCCACATGTGCCATTGGGAGCTTCCAAAGAATTCCGGGGCAGGTCCAGACGCGGCCTGTATGGAGATGTTATCGAAGAGCTTGACTGGAGTGCTGGGCAGATTCTCGGGACATTAAAGGATCTGGGTCTGGATGACAATACTCTGATCGTATTCACTTCGGACAACGGTCCTTGGATAGAAGCACATCTCCGCGATTACGGGGGTAGTGCGTCACCTCTTCGCGGGTGGAAGATGTCTGCGTGGGAAGGAGGGCTGCGTGTGCCGTGTGTCATGCGTTGGCCCGGCAGAATTCCAGGCAATACGGTCTGTCATGAAATGGTCACTTCAATGGACTTGTTGCCCACCTGTGCAGAGTTGGCTCGGGCGACGTTGCCGGATGATCGAATTCTCGACGGCAAGAACATATTGTCGTTAATGACCGGAGAACCTGGTGCCATGAGTCCCCACGAAGCGTTCTGTTTCTACAACTACCTTCGCTTGAATGCCGTTCGGAGCGGCAAGTGGAAGCTGGTGCTGCCCCGACCGGCAAATCCTCCGGGGACCGGCTGGTCCGGGCGAATGATAGACGCGGTTGACACGGTACAACTCTACAACTTGGAAACGGATATAGAAGAACGATATGATCTGGCGGACCAACATCCAGAGGTCGTGTCTCGGTTGATGAAGATTATAGACGGAGCTCGCGAGAACCTTGGCGACCACGCCGGGATCGGTAAGGGTGCAAGATTCTTCGACGGTCCCAGGCCCACATCAAGAGGTTAGCACGTAACGTTCATTGAATCCGTCGCCAAATTTTGACTTTTTTATAAGGCACTGCGATTAAGGCACTTACGAGACGGGTTTTTTTGGAAAATTGGCAGATAACGGGCTTTCGGGTTGTAGACTGGTTGTATTCATAAACTGACGAAAATGGGGCCATTTTGGGGGCATCTGTGTGGGGCTCAGTGCACTCTGGTTGGCTGGTGGGACTGGTCCAAGAAATTGTGGAGATGTAGCGGGTTATGAGAAGCCCCCGCGGTGCGGGGCGGAGGAAAAAGTCAGATTTTGCAGGGCTTGCGGACTAGCGTAATATATTAATTCTCAAATGCCCTTGCTCTCGCACCCAAGCAATCCGATTTTGACTCTGTGTCCAAGACGGCGGACTTAGTACTCTTTATGTGGCTTATACTTTACGAGTTTGTCAAAGAACTTCTTCCAGACATACTCTTGACGACTGTGGTCCACATGATACGTCTTACCACCTCCAAATTCTTGTATCGCGTCTTGCAAATCCTTCACGAATTCGCTGTGTCCGTCTGTATAGGCAACATTGTACCCATCCTTGTGGTGGTATTGCACACCGCGGCGTGGATCGGAAAACATATCCGCCATAAAAGCCATGCCGCCGGAGTCTTTAATGGAGTTCACAGCCCGCCACCTATCTTCATCCCATAGAGAGCGGTAATGGTAGGTCGTCTGAACCCACCTCTGATTGGGACCCAAATCCTCGGGAATACGCCCGCTGCTCGGCCATCCTCCGCCCGGATAAGAGGGATCTGGTGGCAGCTTTCCAAACTGAAGCGTCGGGTTGTTGTTGCCCGGGCAATAGAACAGCTTGGGATCGGCTATAAGTCGATGATAGAAAAAAAGACCGTGAGCCATGTAGCCCTTGGTTTCGGGGTTGTTTTGACGACCGCTTACCCAGACGGCGTAGCTGCCGGACCCCGGTGAGACTTCCATATGACAATACGGAAACTGACCCTCATTGTCATTGGAGTAGAGGACGCCAGCATACCCACAGGACTTTAAGTGGGCGGCACAGGCGGCTCGACGAGCCTGATGTCTGGCCTTCTGCAATGAAGGCATCAGGATAGCCATCAAGAGCGCGATAATGGCGATGACCACCAAAAGCTCTATTAAAGTAAAGCCGTTTCGTTTGCGCATGACGTTCTGCCCTTCTCTTTCAAAGAGAGATAATGAGCTTCGCTGGTATGCTTTTCTGCCATAATTATAACACACTCTGTAAAAGAATGTAGAAGAAAAACAAAAATAACCAAATTCTATGGCTTGACGAGGGTCGTTCCATATAAGGAGAGTTGTAGGCTTCAAGTCGCGAAAATGGGGCCATTTTGGGGGTGCTTGGTGCACGCGCACCGGGCTTGATAGGCTGGTGAGACTGGTCCAAGAAATTTTGGTAAGTCTTTTTAACAAGAAGGGGCTGGGCGTTCTGTCTTGTCTGGGCAAGGCGAGTAGGAAGCATGTGATGGTTCGACCTTAACGCTTATGAAGACAAACAGGGCCTATACCGAATCAATCAGTATAAGCCCCAAACTGATGCAAATCTGCTGTATCAGCCACGCAGCTAATTGCCGGTTAAATCGGCTTACGGCTCTCGAAGCGGATACAAACGAATGTCGTCAAAGTATACTATGCCCGAACCGCCGGGTGTCAGATTCGTCTGGTCACCAAAGCCAATAGCAAGCTTCGTGACATTCTGCAGGTCCACGCCGAACAATGCAAGGTCGATATTCCACTCTTGCCATGATGCCTGCTTTATGTCATCAGCATTGCCGCCATATACAACCTTGGAGCCGTTGACCTTCACATACATCTGCTCAGCAGTATTGTTCGGATCGCCGTGGAACCATAGCGACAATGCTCCAACGCCATGCCTTGTCCAATCCTGCGGTGGGCTCAGCGGCCGCTCCGCTTCTGAATACTTGAGATTGTTGTCGTAGAAAAATGGCATCGACTGCAGGCCGCTGTGAACGATAACGGTCTCAGCCCAAGGCGCCTGGTCGTGGGCTATCATGGCACCGTTTGTCTGCGTGCCCCATCCGTCTATCCACGTATTGAATATCTCGTCGGGCGGATAGTCGTTGTAGTCCTCGAAATCGTCCACAACAAAATACTCGAATGTCGTGAAGTTCCAGACATCGCCATCCAACATTGTAGGCGTCTCAGCCATATTGACCTCGTTGACCTTCCAGTAGTAAGTCGTGCCCAAATCCAGCGATAAGGGACCATGGCGGGTCTCGATCACCGTAGTAACAGGTGCAGTACCGTCTACCACGGCCTGTTCATCAGAGCCGACATACACATCGTGCTCGGCTGCTTCTCTGCCCGCTCTCCAGCTAAGCGTCACGTCCACGTCCACATCTGTTGCCCTCGAATCCGGGTAAGGCTCTCTTGCAAAGACCGGTATGTGGAAGAAGCGAACCTCACTGAGGCCATATTGGGGCAGCATTCCTCCCCAGTTGCTTTTAGCTGTGAGCTTCACATACTTCGCTGTGAGGCCACCGAAGTCAACAGTGCTATTGTGTGCGTAGTCGGGCGTGCCCGGCGCCCGGACAAATTCATAGTCACCCAGTACCATCCAGTCGTTGCCGTCAGTCGAATACTCTATGGTAGCATCCTGGACCCCGAAACCTACAAAAGACTCAACGGAGCTATTATGGTTCCATACCAGCATCTCATACAGTTTATAAACCCTGTCGAACTCATACTGGATCCAGGTTGGCTGCGGCCCGGTTGTACTACTGAGCCACATATCTGTAGTTTTTACCGAGTGAAGGTCATTAGCATCCAGTCCTGAGCCGTTGATGGTATTTTCAGGTCCTTCATTTGCGCTGCTGGAGCTGGAAGCGGTGGCGGCGATATTCTCAGAAGGCATGGGATGAGCGAACAGCTCAGCCGTGAAGCTCCAGACGCTACCTTTGTAGATTGTAAAGTCCGGCGGGGCGTTCACTTCATCGACACGCCAGTAGTAGGTCTGGCCGAATTGGAGAAGTTCAGCAGGACTATAGCTGTTAGCATCCTGGTTCCGGCTTACCAGCACACCGAGCGGGTAATCTCTGTCAGCATCGTTGACATCGTCAAAATTAGTGCCGAAATACACATCATGTTTGTCGGCGTACTTGCCCGGCATCCAGCTAAGGACCACATCCCGAGGCACATCTGTTGTCCCATCAGCAGGGTTCTGCCTAAAAGCAAAGTCACTTTCACCTATCACAAGGCTCATAACCTCGGCTTCTGAGAGCGCATTGTCGTAGATACGGATATCGTCAATCAGGCCGATGAAACTGTTGGAGAATGATGGATGTGAGACTCCGCCACCAATGCGTACCCGCTGGCCTCCGGCGTCAGGGCTGTTGTCGAGACTCTTTTTGGCGTCAGGATTGCCATCGATGTACAAGGTCCATCCCTCAGTTTCCGCAAAGCTGTGGCTCTGGACGAGCGCCACGTGATGCCACTCGCCGTCGTTGACCGTCGCCAAGCTATCTATGCTCGTGACAAAAACGTTGTCATAGCTCACTTTCCCGATGTGCACGTCGTCGCGGTTCACGCCCAGCGTAGGGGTTTGTTCCATGTCAATGGAGTGATGCCCACTATTTCGCACGTTCGTCAAGATGGTCATTTCCTTGGTGGCGGTTGTCTTAATCCATACTGATATCGAGATATCAGTATCGCCAAATTCGATCGCTTGGGAGCCAGCAGCCTCAACATAGCTTCGAATCGCGACCCCGCCACTAAACTGCAGACATGTACCATACACTCCGTCGTTTGACCATTGCACATCACCGGTGAAAGTGCCGTCATAGTTGTTACCGGAGCTGTCAACTGTGGCTGTCCCTAAACCCTCATCAAACCTCCAGTGACCCACCAGATCACCTCTCGCACCGGCGGCCAAACCCAGCACAAGAATAAAAGAAACAAAAGAAATCGATTTTTTAGACATAATAGCCCTCCTTTTAGAGCCATTGGAACTTGCCGTGCCTTGGCCAGAGGCCATAAGTTACCAATACTTAATTCCGAGGACCGACCTTTTATGCCGAGCAGCTATGAGACTCTGTCCTGCCGGACACACACTCCAAGGGGGCCCGCACCGAATCAATTGGTATGGGCCCCGAACTCATAGGAATCTGTCAGTGCAACGACATAATTATTCGGTCGTTACTCGTTAACAACGTTTACATCCATGTCAAAACGGATTGTCAAACGGCTTAATCCTGCCGGCAAGCCACGCTACCTCAGCATCAGACAACGCACGCTCGTAGATGCGAACTTCGTCAATCAGACCACTGTACCATCTCTGGGCTGCAGAGTGGCGACGACCTATGGTGACATCATAGCCAGCTACCACATTTAACGCATCCGGGTCTGTAGTTTTCCTGGTGTCATCCTGGCCGTTAAGGTAAAGTTTAACGTCCGGATATGAGATCGTGGCGTTCTCTTTTACAGTTACCGCAACGTGGATCCATTCATTGTCAGGCAAAGTATTGTCACCTTGGACATTGCCTCCGCTCTCACAGCGCAATCTGTCTTCGTTAATCCGGAATTCCACTCTTGAGACCCCGCCGGGGGTGCTGCCCCAGCCCATAATATCACCATTGCCACTGGTATTAACCCACGCAGTGATGCTGAACGCAGGCTGGACACTATTCGGGTCATTGGGGTCAGCAATACAGATGCCCTTATAGCCGGTTATCTCTACATAGTCGCCAACACCATCAAGGCTAATGGCCTGGCCGAGCCTGCCAGCTACAAAATTGGGCTCGCCCATTATAGTGCCGTGGAGGCCGTTGACAGAGCTGTCGTTGGCAGTGCCTTCAAATTCGTAGTGTGCTACAAGAGAAGCGGTGTCGGGCTCAGTCGGCGTGACCAACTGACGGTCATAGGCATATAGCCGGATATCGTCAAGGTAAATCACTCCCTTACCACCAACTGCTCCGCTACGCTCAAGGCCAATACTTAACTCGGTAACATTGCTAAGGTTCACGCTAAAATCTGCCAGGTTAATATTCCACGGCTGCCACGTTGTTCGCGCTAAGTTAGCGGCTTCGCCATCGTATAGTACCTTAGAGGCGTTGAGCTTTACATACATCTGCTCTGTAATGGCATTGTTCGGATCGCCGCGGAACCATAGCGACAATGACTTAATGCCGTGCCTAGTCCAATCCTGTGGTTGGCTCAGCGCCAGCTCTGCCTCTGAATATCTTGCCGTGCTGGAGTTGTCGTAGAACAGCGGCATCGACTGACCGCCACTGTGAACGATAGTTTGCTCGGCAAAAGGCGCAGCAGAATAGCCGACGATAGAACCGTTTGCCGGCTGCTCATATCCGTCTATCCACGCGCTAAATATCCTGTTGCTGTTGGGATCATCGGGGTCAAGGTCGTTATAACTCTCAAAATCGTCCACGACAAGATACTCCTGAGTCGCAAAGCTCCAGATATCCCCTGCCCAACTGGTGGGCGTTTCGGCCTCGTTGACCTCGTTAATCTTCCAGTAATAAGTCTGGCCTAATTCAAGCTCTCCGGTGTCATAGCTGGTCTCGGAAACGCTAACAACAGGGGCAGTACCATCTATCACTGCCTGCTGGTCGGTGCTAAGCTGCACTTCGTGCAAAGCTGTCTCTCTTCCTGCTCGCCAGCTAAGAGTCACATTATCCACGTCCATATCTACCGTCCCGGAACTTGGTATAGGCTGACTTGCCAAAACGGGTACGTAGGAGAAGCGGACCTCACTCAGACCCTTCTGCGGGGCAACGCCGCCCCAGTTGCTATT
Organism: Phycisphaerae bacterium; assembly: GCA_030619925.1. GTDB lineage: Bacteria > Planctomycetota > Phycisphaerae > Sedimentisphaerales > Anaerobacaceae > JAUXAL01. The sequence goes on from JAUXAL010000002.1 coordinate 42,031, forward strand.
GGCAGTGATCTTGACGTATTTCGATACCACACCGCTAAGATCAACCGTGGTATTGACTGCCGAACCAGCCGTACCGGGAGCCCGGGCAAATTCAAAGTCACCCAGTGCCGTCCACTCGTTGCCGTCAGGCGAATACTCAATGGTAGCATCTTTGACGCCGAAACCGAGAACAGGCTCAAGGGAGGTATTATAGTTCCACACCCACATCTCATACAATTTATAAACGTCGTCGAGCTCATACTGGATCCAGGCCGCGTTAGGATCTGCTGCACTACTGAGCCACATATCCGTCCCTTCCGCCGAGTGAAGGTCATCAGCATCCAATCCCGAGCCGTTCACGGTATTTTCAGGCCCTTCATCTGGGCTGTTGGAACTGGAAGCTGTGGCGGTGATATTCTCAGAAGGCAGTGTATAAGCAAATGGCTCGACCGTGAATTGCCAGACCTTGCCTTTATAGACCGTAAAGTCAGGGGCAGGGCCGACCTCATCGATACGCCAGTAGTAAGTCTGGCCGAATTGGAGAACTTCAGCAGGACTATAGCTGGTAGAATCCTGGTTTTGACTTACGAGCACACCGAGGGGGTTATCTCTGGTAGCATCGTTGACATCGTCAAAATTGCTGCCGAAATATACGTCGTGTTTATCGATATCCTTGCCCGGTGTCCAGCTAAGCGCTACATCCCGCTGCACACCTTTTGCCCCGTCGGCTGGCCCCAGGATGGCGGCTTCCGGCAGCATCTCGCCGATATAGACCGTGCAGCGGTCGTAGTTGGCGGTGCAGCCGTCTTCCTGCGCAAATGCTGAGACATAGCAGTCATTATCGAGCAGGTCACTCAGAAAGGTCTCCGCCAGGCCGGAACCGACCCAGGTATTCGATTCGGTAAAGATGGTGGGTGTGCCGCTGGGGTCGTTCAACCCAGTGACTTTGTATGACCAGCCCGTTTGGCTGATAGTGAATTCGGCGGTAAAGCCGTCGTTCCAAGAACTTGGCTCGTATGGTCGCTGGGTTGAAATGATCGTTCGCGCTATACCTCGGGGGGGATCTCTAAAACGCACCGCTAGCTGGTCAGTGCCGGCTTGGGCTCCGCTGAAATTCAGGCCGATATGGGGCAGAGTATTGAAGAATACAGTATCCGTCTGTATCATGTAGGTGTTGCCGTTAGCGTGGACGTCCGGCCCGATACTGGTGACGACCCACTTGACGGTCAGACCCTCGGTCAAGGCCGCCTCGCTGAGCGGATCGAAGCTGGCGTTACTGACGATGCCGGTATTGGCATTATTGGCGCCGAGGGTGCTCACCTCGGCATTAGAGCCGGTCTCGACGGCGGTGCTCTCGGCTGCTCCCAGTGCATTTGTAACGAGCGTGAACCCGCCGTTGACCGACGCGGCGTCGCCGATGTCCAAGCCTTCCCCGTTAAAGTCATCGTCGATCAGGATTTGCAACGACCACGCACTACCGGCCAGAGACAACACCAAAACAAAAGAAACCAAACAAATCAATTTTCTACACATGATATGCCTCCTTAAAAAAGTTAACATAATTTAGGTTTTGCCTACACAACAAAAGCCTACTTGTCCAGGTCGTTTTCAACAAGCACCGAATACAGAAGGCAGAATACAGTATGTACGACACACGCTAATTTTCAATTCCGACTTCTGGCTTCTGACTTCTTTGATCTTATTTCGAGCCTGTCTCAAACACCCTCAACAAGACAACCGATAAAAACTTGCACCTTTAGTAAATTCCCTGCATGCCCAGGACAACTTTGATATGACTTTGCTTAACCTCCTTCCTTACAAAAGCCCAATACGGGCGGTTACTTGAAATGCAAAAATCTTCACTCTCAGGCCCCAGCGACTCCCGTCGCAAGACGGGGCTGCGGGGCGGCACAAAGCCCCTATACAACTCTGTGCCTCGCATAATAACTCCTCCTCTATCGAAAAACTACAAAGACTTGTCTGACGTCGACAGTCAAGATTCCACAGGTTAGCGGGGCAAAATCCGCAAATACGTGCCTACGCAGGCACACGCTTACTCAATTTTATTTATATCAAATTAACCACCTTCTCGTCAACGAAAATCTCAAAAATTTATGCAAGACGACTCCGACAACCAGCACCCTAACACAGAACGACCATCGTCAAGCTAACGACCGGTTAACAAATAATTAAGATGTCGTACAAAAGACTCATTCTTAGCTGAAAAAGGACACCTATGAAGAGCTCAAAGTCAAATAGTAAAATGCTCGTTGCCACAAGAGTTTTCTTTGAGGCATCCTCGTTACGACACATCAGCAAGCCACCAACCGAGAACGGTCATTGAATCCATTATCCAAAAACCTGCATTTTTTCGCCAAAATCAAGGGGGGACAAATTCAACTTACTGCCCAATATAGCGGACACTAACCTTATGTATTACAAACCTGAGGTCATCAGAGAAACAAATTCCGCTGAGCTGGTTTGGCTTGGCTTTCCCTCACTGCGGTATCATATTAAGGTGGTTTCACGAGAGTTGGTGATTGTACATAAACAAGAATGGAATTTTCGATAGGGACAGCCCTTTGAAAGGACAGATGATGGCGAAGAAAAAGAAAAAAAAGCAGCAAAAAAGAAAACGGCAAAGAAAAAAGTCGCTAAGAAGAAAGTAGTGAAAAAGAAAGCCAAGAAAAAAACAAAGAAGAAAAAAGCTAAGAAGAAAAAGAAGAAAGCCAAAAAGTAAAGAAACGACAGCCTAACATAAAACCGACTGAAGGTTTTCACAATATTGTAGAACCTTCAGTTTTTTTGTGTACACATGGATAGTATATAAATCCCACCAAAACCGAGTATGCAATAGACCTTATTATAAGACGACGTATGGTCATAGAACGGTTATCTATTGTTGTAAAGACACGCAGCCTGATTCGTATTCGGTGATATTTGGCTATGCTGTAAATCAAAGATTAGCTTCATTCGATATCCATCTCAAGAGAATTCACCTGGCAATAATCTTTAATAGCACCAAGCACAACTTCGCCATACTGCTGAAGCTTTTTCTCGCCAACACCTTTGACTTCGAGAAAGTCCTGGGAGGTAGAAGGTCTTCTGCGAGCCATGTCTCGCAGGGCAGCATCACCAAAAACTATGTAAGCTGGAACCCCCTTTTTGCGCGCAATAATCGCCCGCAACCTTCGCAAAGCCTCAAACAAGCCCTTATCAACTCCTTCCCATGAATCTTCAACAACTTTGGACACCTTAGCCAGCTTCTGGGCAGGTTTGAGCAGACGCGGTGCTTCTTCGCCTTTTAAGACACTCCATCCCTTTTCTGTTACGTTCAGTACGTTGTATTCACCTGTTTTTTCAAGGTAGTCCTGTCCTGTAAGTTGTTCGATCCAGTCATGCACAGTCTGTTTTGAATAATCGCTAAGCAAACCATATGTACTCAGTTTATTATGGTTGTTTTCTATTATTCGCTTCTCTTCTGAGCCGGTCAATACCAAAGCGGTATAACCACCGCCGAACCGCTGGTCAAGACGGAGTACGCATGACAGGATTTTCTGGGCAGTTACTAACGCATCGCCGATGCAGTCCAGTTCTCCGAGACAAACATCACAACCATCACAGTTATCTTTGCCGAGATCCTGGCCAAAGTAGCGAAGAATCGCTTTATGTCTGCACACTCCGCCTGTGCAGTAGTTATACATCCCCCTTAGTTTAATCATAGCAATCTCTTGAGCTTCCGGCTCCATATCACTCATCAGACTTTTCCAGATTCCGTAGTCACCTCCTGAATAAAACAGATAACATTCAGCTTCAAGGCCGTCGCGACCAGCCCGGCTGCTTTCCTGCTGATAATGCTCAAGAGATTTAGGCATGCCGGTGTGAATGACATAACGGACATTTGATTTGTCGATACCCATACCAAACGCAATAGTAGCAACAATAGTGTTGACTTTCTCAGCGATAAACGCTTCCTGATTCCTTCTACGTTCTTCATCTGCCATGCCGGCATGGTATGGCGCTACACTGTAGTACCTTATGACACTATAATTTGTGGATAGATGGGTTTCCAATTTGATGCGGAATTCAACATTCAACCCAGTAACAAACTGGATTCCCGATCGCGGGAATAACAGCTCACAAAATTAAATGTCATAGAGTACTAGTTCTGTACCACAGGTTTTGGTATCAATCTGAGGCGCAAGGCAAATATGAAACAGAGAAGACCAAACACTACGACAAAACTGAAGGCCCTAAAAGCCTTCGATTACGAAGATAAAATGCTCTGGGCGGCTGCGAACTGCTTGTACGAGCAGACAAGAGGCGGTGAAAAGTACCCAGAGCCGGTTGTCAATGCTTTGGTAGAATCATTCGCGGCGCACAGCCGTGTGCTTATTGAGTTTCTCTACCCCTCGAAGAACGTCCATCCTGATACTATCTTAGCTCGACATTTTTTCTCGCCCAACGAGAGGTGGTTGAGAATCTGCCCTAAAGAATCTCTGTTAATGAGAAGCACGAGGAAGCTTGCCAACAATCATCTTGCTCATCTGACTTATACACGGTCTGAAAGTAAACTGAACAAAAGATGGCTTTTTGTCAAGATCGCGAAAGAACTTGGAGCAGTTCTGAAGATCTTCAATGAAACTACCGAGATTCAGGCACTGCGTCAGGCTGTAGGCCGAAGAAGGCAACGGGGAAATAAATTTGGGGGGTAAATTAGCTTTTAGTTTTGAATTTTGAGCTGGAGGCCCCAGTGAGATAGATGGAAATCATCTCACTGGGTAAGGGCGGCCAAAATGAGATTGAGGTCCTTCGACCCGTTCGGCCCGTAAGGGGTCCTCCGTGAGGAGTCCCTAGGACTGTCTAAAAAAGATCTTTTCATCATAGCCAGCAGAGCTGCACCATCCTACCAAAGAATTTGCCCAGGCTACCCGAATATTTCTCAATACCAACTGAATACTTTCAATATTTTCTGATTGATTTTCAAAGAATACCTAAGTATCTTAGGTATTATATAGAACATAGAAATTAAACGTGCTGACTTTTTGATGGATTGGTACCGGCACAATACCTAAATATCTTAGGTATTATTTTATATACAGCCTTCAATTATAATGAATTAAAGGTGTCCGGCCATAATTATTTCAACTAACGATTACCCAACCCCGCACTTGCCGTCAAAAAAATTTCTGTCTTCCGCCGCCTGTTATTTACGTGCCTAAGGCACCGCTATTTATGTGCTTATAAAGCACTTTTTTGGTCGTTTTTTGTTGATTTTTGTTTGAAAATGTGTTAAAATAGCCGCTTGTTTGTCAGCAGGCAAACATAAACCGCCAGCAGGCGAAAGATAACCGCTAGAAAGCCCAGCCAAATAACCAATTAACCACTTAACCAAATTAACCATATTAACTAAATTAACCAATGAACCATCACAACCATCGAGAATCCAGTATCGAGTATCCAGAATCGAGTATCCAGAATCGAGTATTAAGAATCGAGAATCCAGAATCGAGTATCGAGCAACGAATTATGCAAAACAAACCCAATTTCCGAAAAAGTCAAATGAACGTAAGTATCTTTTCAAAAAAGGCTTATGAAAATAAATCCAATTGGACACTTGGTGAAAACAAACCCAATTCAAAGCCAATCAAAGCCAATTTCCGAAAAGCCCAAATGAATGTAAACTCACTTATAACAAAGGATTACAGAAAAAAAGATGATTTCGCAGTCCAAAAAAACAAACCCAATTCAAACCCAATTTCTGTAAAGCCCAAAATGAGCGCAAACTCACTTTTAACAAAGGATTATGAAAATGAAACCGCCTTCGGACTCCGGGAAAACAAACCCAATCAAACCCAATTTCAAACGCGACGATGGTTTTTCTGCTTATTACACAAGAGATTGCCACGATCCTTCGGCGGCAGTTCCTTAGCAATGCCCGCCGGCGCGCGCTACCCACAACACAGCTCGGCTTTTCATACTGAGTACACCCGGCTCACTGTCGCGCACAACGCCCTGCTAATCAACGGAAAAGGGCAGATTGACCGAGACGAAAAGGCCAACGGAGTACTGACTAAATTTCAGACCATGCCCCATATCGGTTATGCGGCCGGGGAAGCGCAGAACTGCTACGGAAAGCCCGTCACTCGGTACGTACGGCACATGGTGCTCGTGCGTCCCTGGCTCGTGTTGGTCGCCGATGATATCGAAGCATCAGAACCGGTGCAGGTCGAGTGGCTGATGCATGCGAAGGAAAGATTCGACTTGAACGAAAAGGAACAAACCTTTGTCTCCCATAGAAATGATGCTTTCATGAAAGTCCATCTCCTCACGCCCGGGGGATCCGATTTCCGCCAGGACGATGCTTGGCCGGTCGACCCCAAACAAGGCTATCCCATGGTAACCACGAAGCCCCCAGCGAAACAGTGGCACTTTAACGCCCAGCGGCGCCAACGGAGCCAAAAAATCCGGATCGCGGCGATCATGGCCATCGGAAATAGTGGTGATCAGCTGGAATGGAAGGTGCGGCGGACTACGAACGGCACGGCGGAGGTCATTGCCACCTTCGCCGGCATCGGCCAGGCGAAAATAACGGTGGACTTGTCGGCGGACCGCGCACCGGCTCAACCAACAATTGAGATTCATTATGAACTGCAAGGGGGTCAGACGGAATATCTGTCAATTCCCTAATTGACGCGTGGGGTACAAAAATACATACGCGGCTTAGATTATATGAAGACCAATACCATTTAATACTTGAAAAGTCAATGATTTATGCTAATCCGTCTGTATGGATATTAGAGACTACCTGTCGATAGGAATTAAAATACATCTGAGTTTCCATTCCACCGACATGCGGATAAGAAGAGTGTCCTAACAAACCGATTTTCATGGCGCAATTTTTTCTTCCTCAAGAATAAGGTGGGGCAGACACTGCGAATAATAATTGCTGAGCCAAATCATCAGCCATTTTTCACATCGGTCTTTCGAGAAGGTTGGTAGTCATCATTTCTCCTGTTCGAAGTTTGATTCTCAAAGTCCTTATCTCAAAGCCTCCCAGGGCAACCGGTATTTTTCTATTCATAAAAGGCAAAGACAGCACGGTTGTTCTGCTCTTGCCTGTAGGCTCAAAGAGCCTGATAATTAGGTCGTTGTTGCTTTGGGCACGTTTGATGGCGGTAATCTGAATTACGTCATCACTCAAAACTGCTAAACGATTTGGCTTCTTACCTTTTCCCGAAGGAAAGAACGGCACAACGAAGGGCTTTTCGTTTTTCACCAAAGCCTCGCGGTCAATTCTCTCAAGTCTTTCTCTGACTCTACCGCCATTAAACCAGAACCTGAACAAGCTTTGGCCCTGCTCCATTCTCGGCAGAAAGCGGTCCTGAGATATATTTGGCCACTGGTCTGAGGCATAAGCAGCAGACCGAAGCAGCGTCAATCGCAGGCCGTCCTTAGAAAAATCTGACCCGTATATGCTGTCGTTTATGCAGGTTAAAGCAAAATCCCGCTTTTGGGATATGACAGCAATCCACTTCTGTGCTACTGCTTCATCACCGTTACAAGGAAATTCACCGACGCCATACGCCACCTGACCGATATATTTATTATCGTCGCCGATAGTCGGAACTGAGAGTTTGAGCATTCGCGTTTTCTCGTTCCAGTAAACTCGTGTCTGGACCTCAATTTCCGTCCCGAATTTCGGCAGCTTGTAATGTTGACAAATAGACGACTGTCCGTATGCGAGAACCGCTTCAATGATACTTCTTACCGGGCCGTCTTCAATTACGCGGACAGAATCAAGTTTCATTCCAGGCCCATCCAAAGGCAGACCGGAAAATTTCGAACCTTGCTGTCTGTCCATAAGCTTGAATCTACCCGCGACATCTCTGAATTTCTTTTCCTCTTTCGCCCAGGAATCTTCAATGTCCCCGATTACAATCGGCTCGAAAGCTTTTTTCCCGATACAATCACGGCCGCGCACTTTGTACCTGTCAACAAAGCCTGTCCTCGTATTGACAACGACTTCAAGGTCTTTAGTTTTGAAAACAATCTTGCCCTTTTTTGCTCTTAGAGCAGAGACAGGCTTCTTGCCGGTAACTTCGGGTTGACAGTCAAATCTGTTCATTTGGCTCGGTTCAAGCTCAGCTACAAAAGCCACGCCCTTACGCCAATCGACAGGAAGATTGCTGGCTTCCTGCTCCACCTGGGAAGGTATGAGCCTGTTCTTGTGGAAGACCTTCACATCGGTAAACTTGGCCGATATGTCCGCAAGGTTGAACTCACACTCAAGGAGCGTCTTTACTCTGAAAGGATGGGGGTTATAAACCAAAACAGGGATTTTGCCTTTTTGAGCTCTCTGTTGCCCACTGGCCAACGCAAAGAAGGCCCGAGTTTTTTCTCTGGCAGCTATCTCGAGACCATGGTCAAGCATTCTTAAAGAAGTTTCTTCAACAGCTTCAATAGAAGAACCCGGCAGAATGTCGTGGAACTGGCTTGTCATAAGGTCACAAAGCGCCTCATGGATTTGTTCGTAAGGATAATTCATCAATCCCTGAACGGCTGCTGCTGAGGCCATTTTCTCCAAGCTGTAAATCTCATTTTCGAGCTGCCGATGTTTTTGTTTGATGCGAATATGTGATGTGTAACAGCCCACCGCCCAGGGATTAATATCTTTACTGTGCCTGGGCAGCTCGTTTCTGAGGCGCTTCAGCTGCTTAAAGTAAGCTTCAGGCGTGGAGTGACATATATTATAGTCTTGTGTGCGGGCGATAAGCTTGTTAACATTGCGCAGGTCTATTTTCGACGGACCGCCGCCGTGATTGCCGACACCCCACAAGACCATGCCAAGTTCTTTATCGTTGTTACTCTCAAGCCATTTTTCGATTTTTTCCCGTGCTTTACCGGCTCTAGAGATGTAGGGAAACTCAAAACGATGAGCAGATATTTCCGAGCCGTCATAGCCGACCCAGGTGAAATTGTCCGAAGGCAAAGAACAATTCCTGGGCTCCGGTCGGCCGAACAGGTACGAGTCGTACCCTGACTTCACAAGTATTTGCACAAGCCCGCGGGTGTGTCCGAAGGAGTCGAAATTTATTGCCGTTGTAGGTGTGACATTGAAATATTTCTTAAAATAAGCCCTGCCCAACAGAATCTGGCGAACAAAGGATTCGCCGCTGGGCATATTGCAGTCTGGCTGAAGATACCAGCCGCCCATAATATGCCACCTACCGGCCTTGACTAACTTTTGAATCCGCTTAAAAAGCTCCGGCTCATATTTCTGCACCCATTTATAGAGGATTACTTCATTGTGGTTAAAAACAAATGCCTCTTCGCTGTGGCAAAGTTCGGCTGCCGTGCGAAACGTTGATAGCGCCTCAGCCGCTCCTTCCTGCCATTCCCAAAGCCAGGCAGGGTCGATGTGGGCATTACAAATAAGATGCAGGGTTTTATTCTTCCCGGACATAGTTGGCGCAATCTACAGTAAAGAAGTGGAAAAATCAAGAGATTAGCGCCCTGTTACGGTTCGGCCGGTGTCCGTGAAGCGACATATTTGTCGGCAGATATGAATTTTACACCCTACGCGGTCATTTTCTATCAGGCTGTTTTTCTGTAACGGGAATATCACCTCTAATAAGCTTACCGCCCTGGCCAACCAGCCAGAGATAGTGGTCACTTGGCAAGCCTTCGTAGGTAAGGAACTTTGATTGGCCCACGGGTGGGTTATTCGTACATTTGTAAATCGCGGTTGCCTCATCGGCCTCGTCAAACATAGCAACATAAACCATTTTGGCGCCTACGCTTTTGGCGGCGAGAAATTGTTTCCAGAAGAAATCACCTTTTAGTCTTGGAATTTGATTGAATGACCGACCGTACATATTGTACCAGCTGAAACCAGGAAATATAACGGGGAGATAATCAAGTTTGTTTTCATTACACCATTTAATGTCCTCAGACCACATCGGTCTTGAAAGGTTGTAAGTGTCATCGACCGTTCTTATCCTGCCGATCGTCCATGGGCTTATAATATCAGCCATTTTCATAACACGTTTCAGGTTTTTATCTTCGAGAGCATCATTTATCCCCTGACGCCAATAGGTGGGAATGCCAAGCATGACAGTAAAAGGGCCATATTTTTTATCTGTCTTAAGGAACTTGATAAGTCTTGCGCAATCCAGCGAGTCATATTGACGCTTATTAAAACCTACTCCCCATATAGCAATAACAGGTTTTCCATTGTGATGGAGGTACGCAGGGTCTTTTGCGAGTCCCATTTTATCTACGAGCAATTTGATATCTTCTATCACGTGGTCTATCTGCTCAGCAGTGGTTCCGGTAAGGTCATACATCAAAACATAAGTTCGCCCATGTTTGTTAGCGGCGGCTCTGCAGTTAGTCAGTACGATATTAACGTTATTAAACTCAAAGGGCTTGAAGGTCTGGGCGGCGAATCTCTGGACGAAGGCGCCATCGATGCCGTATTCTTTCATCCATTTAAAGTGCAGGTCGGCTACGCCTGGAGTCATAGCGCTATAGACGTAAGCGGCACTTCCGTCAGCGTGTTTGAAAGATGTTACGAACTTATCTTCATCATTATATTCATCCATTTCGGGCCAAATATCGATAGAGCAAACACCTGGTTCGAATTTGTCGGCTGGGGCGGCAAATGGTTTACCCCAGTGGAACCATCCCATACCGGAGCCATCTCCAGGGCAAGTGAACCAGCCCTGATAACCACACATGACCTTTCCGTGAAGAGTTGAGGTATCAACTCCCGGATTAGACCGGCCGGTGAAAGGGTGCATGGTTCTTTCAATGACCTGGTCGTAAGTAAGATCAAATTTCTCTATCTTATTATCAGCCACAGAAACACAACCAACAAAAAAAACGAGACCTGTGAGTAGAACTTTAGAAATTGAATTTTTCATTGTATCCTTCCTTTGCTCAGAAAAGAATCTTAAGAACTTCTTCAAAGTTATTGCAGAAATGGTTACAGAGACCCAGGGCCCCACCCTCGATAATGTTGCCATCTTTGATGCCAATCGCAGCAAATCCAGCAAGCCTGATAGAAGCGATACCCGCACTGCTGTCTTCAATGCCTATAACATGATGCCTCCATTCAAAATCAAGGCCCAGTCCAACCCGGCAGACCTCGGCATACAACCATGGATGTGGTTTAGGTGAGAGTTCCCCTAATGTTCCACAATGGCCTTGCCGAAGAGGGAAGCCGGCAGTGATGATCGCATCATAGAAGTCTTCAGGTTTGCCCAGGTCCAGAGTCTGGAAAGCCGAGAGAATTTCGGGATATGCTTTTTCATACAAACCGGAAGTGACAAGTCCGATCTTTAGACCTTTTTCTTTTAGTTCGAGAAGGAACTCTTTTATTCCCGGCGAGGGTACAAAAGCGTTTCTCCTCCCCTTGCCATCCATGATAGCCTGCATTTCTCTGTGAGTGTGCTCAAAGTAGAACTTTCTTGCCTCTTCGACCGTTTTGTCGGGACAGTATTTTTTTATACAGTGTTTTAAGTGCTCTGAGACGCTATGTCCCGATACGAACGGTAGGTCGGCGTCTTCGAGTTCGAACGAGGGATTGTCGAGTAATGAGGCGGTGGTCTGTTGTATTATCCATATCCAGAATTCCTCGCTTCTAACTGTTGTGCCATCGAGGTCCATCAGCACCGCTTTTAGAGGCTTTTGGATTCTAACATCATGAACCGGGTAATATGCGGGATACCCCATAGAGCTTTTAACATAAGCGAGGGTCTTGTCTTCAAAGACAATGAATTCGACCTTTTTATCGCCTGTTGCAAGTATCCGGACAACTCCATTTTCACCAGTTTTATAAAAACCATCACTGCAATTATCAATTTTGATAAAACCTGAGTTTTCTTTGATCTGGCCAAGGCCAGGTATAGAACTACCCTCAAATGTTTCAGCGGTGCTGCTCATTGTTCAAAGAATTCCGTAATAATTTTTTCCCAGTCGCATTTACAAAATCATTCAAATTTGTTCATGCCATTTTTCAAAATGTCACTCATTTCGGCGCAGACATCAGCAAATTCAGGCAGTTCAGCAAGGTTGCGATATTCTCCGGGATCGCTTTCGTGGTCATAGAGTTCTCTTGCTACGAGCTTGCCATCATCCCACTCGATGTACCGCCAGCGTTTTGTACGAATACTCATACCATTTAGGTTGCCGCGTCTTCTAACCTGAGTGAAAGCAGCTTTCTTCCATCTTTGCTCAGGCTTACTCAGTAGAGGCCTGAAACTGATACCTTCCAGGTTATCAGGAACTTTCAGGCCACAAAGGTCTGCGAAAGTCGGGTAGAGGTCAACCAGCTCAACAAATTTATCGCATACAGAATTAGGTTTAGTTTCACCTTCTACTACGGCGATCATTGGTACCCTTGTGGAATCTTCAAATAATACATTCTTATTCCACCAGTGGTGTTCACCAAGATTGTAACCATGGTCTCCAACAAACAAGACTATGGTATCTTGCCATAGTTTTTGTCTGTCTAACTCATCAAGTACCCGGCCTACCTGTGCATCCATGAAGGACACACAAGCATAGTATGCTCTTAAGTATTCCCGTTTATCCTGTAGAGTAAATTTGTCAAAGGATCTCTTCCATGCACTTGCGATCGTATATTCGGCCTCAGGAGTTCTGTTTTCCGGAACCACAGGCGGCATCAGTTCGTTCAGTGGATACAGATCAAAATATTTCTTCGGAGCATCAAATGGATCATGAGGCTTGGCAAATCCTAATGCTACAAAGAAGGGTTTATCTCTGTTTTCTCTCATAACCTCTATCGCTTTTGTTGCTAACAATCCGTCCTGATGGTCTTCGTCGGCACCCTCAGCGGCAAGCCAGCTACACCATTTAACTTCTCCTCCGGTCATATTTCTTCCTTCGCCTGTTGTGCCGATAGGTTTTGTTCCCATATCAAAAGTTTCGCTCCACGCCTCAACATCATCGTGTTTGTTTATGCCATGGAATACCTTGTTCAGGCGTGCCGTGTAATATCCATTTTCTTTGAATAATTTTGGTAGAGTTGTGCATCCTGACAGGTTTGTTGACCATGGCATAACATTGTCATAAATGCCTATTGTATCAACTCTTAATCCGGTCATAAAGGAAGACCTGCTTGGGTTACATACAGGGTACTGGCAGTAAGCACGGTCAAATCTTAGACCTTTACGGGCCAGCCTGTCGATATTAGGAGTTTTGACGAGCGGATTTCCATAACAGCATAATACATTTTTCAGGTCTTCGACGATAATAAATAAGACATTCTTCCTTTTGCTATTACCGGCTAAGGAATTCCTGGATAGTGCAGGTTTTGTCTGAGTCATAGCAGTTGCCGAATAATTGCCGGCAACAATTCCTCCAAGCGACCATTTAACAAAATCTCGTCTGTTTGCCTTCATTTTATCGCCCTTGAAAAATTATAGTTTTCTCATATTCTTCTTCGTAGTTTGTCTCCGGTAATTGTTTATACCAGAACAGATACAGCCCGATCAGGCTGATAATAAAGATCGGTAGCGTGACAAAGAACGCGTGCCATGAACGAATGATAAGCTGCATAGGCAGCAAAAAGAGCGTCACCTGCCACACGATCGCAAATGGCAGCGAGAGCACATCGTAGAAATGCTCCTTCTTCATTCTTTGCTGCACGTCCTCGGGTAGGCAATCCTTCAAAGGTTTCCACCACCCGAACGGGCGCGTGGTCTGATAGAAGTGCTCCAGCACCTTCCTGTCAGTAGGCTTGGTGACATATGTCCCAAAGATAGAGCCAGCAAAGCCAATTGTCATCGTAAGGAGGAATTGCCCCCTTGGATCGACAAGGAACCAGACAAGATCGATACCCGCGAACATATATTGCGCATCTTCCGGAAGATTGCCAGTTACGATCCTGATCAGGACGGCTCCGATCATTCCGATTGCGGTTCCTATCGCGAAGGCTCCGCCGTTGAATCGCCACCAGTAAAATCTAAGAGTCATGCCGACAACGAGTCCCCCGCCGAGCGCCATGATGAACCAGTCCCATATCTCGTTAATGCTTTTAACGCTGTAGCCGAACAAAAAGCCCGTGCCCACGAGAGCAAAGATAAATATCCATGTTGCGTAGATCAGTTCCTTGTTGGTTGCTTTTGGCCTGATGTATCTTTGATAGATGTCACGTGTGAAGTAGCCTGCGGTCATGTTTACTATGAAGTCGAAAGTCGACATGGAGGCGGCGATCAATGCTACCAGTATTAGACCTCTGCATCCTGCGGGGATGTTGAAGAGGATAACCGCGGGGAGAATTCTTTCGGGGTTTACCGTTCCTTCGAAGCTGACCAGGTGCAGTTTATTCTGCCAATCGTCCTGCAGTATTGCTTTTAGGCCATCCACGAGTTGGGGAGAATAATTTTCCGGGTTTAGTGTTATCCCGGCGGTGATATCGGCCCAGCGGCTTTGTTCGATATCTGGGAAATGGGTTTTTATAAGTTCCGCCGCCTGGGTCAGTACGCTTTGGTCGGGGAAAATATCTTTAACCAGAAATAAGCCAAGGATCGCAAACGCCATCATCATGGGCCAGCGGAACATCATCAGCCAGGTCCACAGGAATGTGAGCGTGCCGCATTCACGGTCGTTTTTTGCGCCGAAATATTTCGGCTCGCCACCTGAACCCATCCCGAAAAAGATGTTCCTCATCAGATAGAACATCGCGAAGATCATCAGGTGCCTGTACATCTCGTAGCCCTTGGGCATCTGGGTTTCCCAGCTTAGCTTCGATGTGATCCATCCCGAGTTGCCCGTTACTTCCTGGGACAGTGCGACAAGTTCCTCGGAGCTGCCCAGTTTAAGTATCGCCATCGTGGTTATACCGATGACCGCGCCCAGGATGATAAGCGACTGGAAGAGGTCGGTGTAAACGACGCCGTAGAAACCTGAGATAACGGTGTATAGTGTCGCGACGCCGATCATGATCAGCGAGCACTGCAGGGGCGTAAACGGAAAGAACATCGAAAGGAACAAACCCACACCTTTTACCAGGTATGCCAGCATGCCGAGCGTTGATACAATGCCTGCTATCGCGCCGACCGTTCTAGCGAATTGCCCGCCGAAGCCGTCACCGAAGCGGTAAACCATCCATTCGGCGTTGGTGATGCACCTGCTTCTTCGGTGCCACTTACCTGACCATAGCAGCATCACGGTAAGTATCAGGACGGCCCCTCCTCTAAACTCAATAAACAATCCTCTTGGGCCAAGCATGTAAAGGAAGGAAACTATGATCATTGTCCCTGTGATATCGAGGAACTGAGCCATTCCCGTTATGCCGAGAGCCCACCATGGAAGTTTGCGTCCACCAAGAAAATAATCTTCAAGGCTTTCAGATGCTTTCTTTCTAAGATACAAACCCAGACCAACCAGAAATCCAAAATAAACAAGAATTACTGTATAGTCGATAGTGTTGAGACCGCCCATCAATTCTCCTTAATTTATGAATAATCCTGATTAGCCGATTTTAACGTCTTACGGCAGAAACTCAATGGTCAAAATCTGCTTTGGCTTGATTTCAAAGTCCACCCAACCGTCACTGCTAAGCTGCAAATCTTTTACCGGGACTTCTTCTAATGTTACCTCTTTGACCTTCGTCCATTTTCTCGTTGATGCAGGAAGTGAGTATTCATTTTGAATAGCTTCGACAGGTGACATTGTCTTGTCTGGATTGGCAAGACCTCCATTTAGCCTTAGTTTGTTTGTGATAACACTGTCAAATGGATTGAACAGGCGAACTATCCAGCCGTTGCCGTCCTCACCTTTCTTAATTGCGCTGACATGCAATTGCTCTTTTTCAAGTTCAAGGAAGGATTTCTCAAGCGGCTCAGTGCCGTGGCTTGTAGGGGCTATCTGGGCTACCAGCATCCCAAGATTAAATTTCTCTGATTGGTTCCACAGGTTTGCTTTTGCCCAGTCTCCACTATGCGGCATAACAGCATAACGGAAACTGTGCCTGCCAATGCACTGTGAACTCTTATCTATATCACTGTAATCAGTCATTTCCTGGGTCACACAGATTCGCAGCGGGAAACATCTCAGCAAAGTCAGACATAAGGTTCTTTCAGGGTCGTTAAGCACTTCGTATGCTTTGAGTCCCTCATTTAAAAGAGCAAGTCCTGCCTTGCCGTCACTTAAGTCCACGAAAGAGTTCATTGGCTGTTCTGGTTGTGGGGCCTCATCAAATATGGAGTAGTCGATATCCTTAAGAGACCTTTCGACAACATCAAACTGTCCCTGAGCAAATACTCTGTCTGTTTTGACCTCTGAGGGAAAGCATACCTGCAGGTAATGATCTTCTGCGCAGTTGTCGATTTCAGTTGATATCTCAACCCATGGCTGGGCCTTTCTCAGAGTGACAGTGTTAATTATCCTGTAATCTTTGAGATGCTTGCTTCTGTTCTTATCATCCTTTGTCCTGCCCTCAGGAAGCTGCCAGTCAATAATAACTCTGTAAGATGCTTCAAGGGCCGTGTCTTTAACAAGCTCTGCCCTGGCATTGGTATTGCCTGTTGTGAAAACCTCCTCATTCTCAACAGCCTGGTGCTCCCATGGATTGCCAATTTCACTGGAATCCTTAAAATATCCCTGGTTTTTGAAAGTTCTGCCTGTTTCTTTGTGATAGAGGTTTAATGTTCCGTTTGGATTCACTTTTACAGACAAATACTCGTTCTCCATGGTTTGTGGGGCTGTGATCATCGAAATCTTGTTGCTCTGCTTTTCTTCTTCTACAGGTTTTGCGAAGAATGTTCGATACCCCATGCCCGGCACATCTTCAAAGTATACATCAACAAGATACCTGACCATCTCAAACATATTCGTACAGTCATTAGGCGACTGAACTATCTGATAGAAGGAATCGTCTTTTTCTATGGTCGCAAATGGAACCTTATTGCCTCCCTCATCTACGATATCAATTGTTTCGCATTCCCACTCTCTCGGTATTTGGAGATATACCTGCATTGTTTCAGAACGCTTAAACGCAGTAGGATTATATGCGACTATAGCAACTGGGCCATGTTTGTCTGTATCGACCTTGATTGAGCCTGCGATCTCTTTGAGGGCATTTTCCATTACGCATGAAGATATTTCTCTTGACTGTCTGCTTCTGAAGATCATATCTTCGCTGATGATTTCTCTGCTGCATCCGCCAATTGAGTCATGTCCGTGATTTTGAAGAAGCCAGTTATATGCCTTGTCAATAAAGCCTTGAGGATAGACAGAGCCCAGAAGTGAGGAAAATACTGCAAGTGGTTCAGCCAAAGATATTAGGTCACGCTCAGTGCGGAAATTGTCCTGCTTGACGTCCATCCTGGCTGAAATTATCCATCCAAATAATGGACTTGTGCTTCCTTCGGTAAATAAGTGTCTCATCTCTCCCTTGGCAATTGGCAGATCATCTGGAACAGACCGGCAGACTGATTCCTGGAAGTCATAGAAATTGCTGTGGAATACTTCGGCCACGCCGTCAAGGGCAGCATTGGCGTCTTTGATCATCTCAATTTCTCTGATGTCAGGACAGGATGAGTCGTGCCCGCAGGACCAGAAGCGATGCGGGGTTGTCCAGTCATTGTCCTGTTCGGCTATAGCTTGTTTTGCTCTTTCTGGTACAGTCTCTTTGTTGTAGTTGAATGCCGGATGACAGTATTGAGCGTCCAGAAGGTGGTGTTGCGGATCGATCATCTTAAACCCACCGTGTCCGTTGAACCAAGACACCATTCTGTTTCCGACATTCCGTTCGTTCCAGTATGCCGGTCTTTGTAATACATACCACACATTATATCTTGGCCTGTGCCCGAGTCTTGATGCGATAACTTGTGTGCCGTCAGCACCTTCCCAGATTATTTCTGAGCGAGGAGCAACTAAAGTATTGATACCCCTGTAAAAAGCGGTGAAGTTGATACCAAAGCCTTTATATATCTGAGGCATCTGGGATATCTGGCCCCAGGAGAAAGGAGAATAGCCGGTCTTAGTCACATGACCAAATTCTTTGCCTATCTTGTGCCCTAATAATAAGTTGCGTATGAGCGACTCACCAGATACACAGTATTCATCAGGAAGGCAGAACCACGGTCCGATGTATAGCCTTTTTTCTTTTACCATATCCTTTATTGTTTGCTCTTTTTCCGGCCTGACCTCCAGATAATCACGTATAGGCACTGTCTGGGAGTCCAGATGAAAAGAGCAGAACTGCGGATATTTTTCGAGGATATCAAGCAGCATATCCATCATGTGCACCAGCATGTGGCGGGTTCGCTGCATTGAGAATCGCCATTCACGGTCCCAGTGAGTATTAGAGATGAAGTGGCATTGAATCACCTTCTTGTCCTGCCCCTGTTTTTTGCACCTGTATGTTTGAGAGTCTCTCACTGTTCTTCTCCATGTCTTGATTGAAACCGAGCATAGGATAACGCACCGCCGCAAACGCAGCCGAGGTCAGAAATCTGAGGCTGCTGTGCTGGCGATAATGATTATAATCCATCCGTCAGCGATCTGCAACATATCTCAATTCACCAATACGGCTGGTCTTTTTGCGCGTCCACTTTTGCTTTCATATGAGGCTTGGCGGTTTTTCCGGCGTATGGTTTTTTTATCATCACGCCCAGCGTTGTTTTGCTTAGAGGCTTCCTCATTTTGAGTTTTGCGTCTGGGGATTTTCGGTTCAGGCTCTGGAGCGAGTTGATAGGCCTCAATGAAAAATATGATTGCTTCTTCATGTTTCCTGGAACCGAGCGTGCTACGACCTTTTTGTTCGTACAGAACCGCAAGCTGCTTTTGCAATTGTCGCTCGGTCCTGAGCGTCCGGTAAAGTTACCCTTCCCATGAGTTGCAAAATGTCAATATTCTTCGATAAATTCATGTCACCAAAATGTCTCCAGAGATGTTGATTTTGCTCAGATCGCCCACAAACGAACATCATTACAAACAAACGGAGCCCATACCGAATCGGCATAGGCCCCAAACTGACGCAAATCTGTCTTATGAACCACGCCCCCATATCTTGCTTCGCCAGCTCCCGCGTCTCCCGATGCGAGTTGGGGCGGCGGGCAAGAAGCAATGGGGGCCACCTTAATTGGCTTGTGGTGCCAACCGATACAGCCGAATGTCGTCTAAGTACAATGTACCACTGGCACCATTGCCGTCAATCCCAATACTCAGCTTCGTGACATTCAGCAGGCTAGCACCAAGCGATGCAAGGTCGATATTCCACTGCTTCCATTCTACTTTCGCTATGTCAGCGGCATCACCGTCATAGACCATCTTGGAGCCGTCGACCTTCACATACAACTGCCCGGTGCTGCCCTCAGCGCCGTGGAAGTACAGCGCCAATGTCGCAGCGCCGGCTTGCGTCCAATTCTGCGGTGGACTCAGCGGCAGTTCGGCCTCTGAATATGCTGCACCACCAGTGTTGTTGTAGAAGAACGGCATCGACTGGTTGCCACTGTGAACGATAGTTTGCTCACAAAAAGGAGCATTTTCATAACCAACAAGAGAGCCGTTTGTCGGCACCTCGTATCCATCTATCCACACGTTAAATATCCTTTTGCTCTCGGGGTCAGTGGGGTCAAGGTCATTGTAGAGCTCAAAATCGTCCACGACAAGAAACTCTTGCGTCGTGAAGTCCCAGATATCGCCTTGCCACATTGTGTGGGGCTCGGCCATATTGATTTCGTTAACCTTCCAGTAGTAAGTCGTGCCTAAATCGAGCGATAAGGGACCATAACTGGTCTGGCTCCCGGTAGTAACAAGCACGGTGCCGTCTATCACCGCCTGCTCGTCAGAGCTGAAGTACACATTGTGCTTGGCTGCCTCTCTCCCTGCTCTGAAGCTGAGGACCACATCCAGGCCCACATCTGTGGCCCCCGAGTCCGGGGAAGGCTTTCTCGCACGCATTGGTATGTGCAAAAAGCGGACCTCACTCAGACCGTACTGGTCCGTTATGCCATTACTCCAGTTACTGTTGGCGGTAATCTTGACGTACTTTGCCACCACACCGCCAAAATCGACAGTTGTATTGCGTGCGTAATCATTTTCGCCTGGAGCTATGAGAAATTCATGAGTAGCGCCCAAAGTCGTATAGTTGGTGTCATCGGTTGAATACTCAATGGTAACATTGTTCAGCCCATAAGCAACATTCAAGCCAGCTCCATTATAGTTCCATACCCACATCTGGTCGAGTTTGTACGCCTTGTCAAACTCATATTCAATCCAGGCCCCGTCCGGTTCGCTACTGCTCAGCCACATATTATCGTCACCATCTTTGCCGTGCAATAAACCACTGTCATCCAGTCCCGAGCCGTTGACGGTATTTTCAGGCCCTTTAGCTACAGCGCTGCTGGATGCCGTGGCTGCTATGTTCTCGACAGCCACGGGATAAGCAAAGGGCTCGGCTGTAAATTGCCACACATCACCTCGGTCCAACCGGGAAGTGGAGACATCGGCCTCATCGACGCGCCAGTAGTAAGTCTGCCCAAAATCCAGGGTTTCGGGAACAACATAGCTGCTAATATCCTGGCGGGCTCTGTACACCTTATCCGGCCCCATCGGATCCAGGTTGGTGGCAGCGTTCACATCGTCAAAACTCGTTCCGAAGTACACATCATGTTGGCCGGCAGACTCTCCCGGTGTCCAGCTAAGCACTACATCGGGAAGCACATCCTTTTCCCCATGAGCGGGACTTGGGTTAGAGGCCACTGCCGCTTCAGCAGCAGCTACCGTCGTGATACCAGCGTCTGCATTGTACGTTACTGACACAGGCATTGCTCCGCCGTAGCCGACTATCTTACCGAGGTTGATATACCCGGTGAGAACATCTCTTGCGTCGGCATTTATTACCAGCGTACCCCCCTGGAGGTCTAATAAGCCCGTGCCACCTTCCGTTGCTATTTCAATCGCGCCGGTGTTAATAGTTCCGCCATATAGATTTGCTACTCCGTTAGTGTCGGTATCTTGAGGAGCTATTTGAAAATCGCCGCAGCTAAGAGTGCCACCGTACATATTAAAGGTGGCTACCGCCCCGCCTTTCCTCGCCACGATTAAGCTACTGGAAGCATTAACCACACCGCCGGTCATATTGAAAGTCATCTCTCCGGCCTTAGGGCCTATGTTCAAGTCGTCACCGATGTCTATAGTGCCGCCGCCGACATTTACTATGGCAGAACCTTTTTTGGCGATGCTCCAGTCACCAACGATGGTGAAGTTGCCGCCGGTGATATCCATTGAGTTGTTGCCCTGCGACTCATGCCCGGGGCCGTTTACCGCGGCACAGACCGCCGCGACCGTCCCATCAATGACCGGCCCCTGTTCCGGGGGCGATGCGATTGTTACCACATCAGCCTCATCGGGAACACCATCGCTCCAGTTAGCCGCTGTACTCCAAAGGTCGTCGGCGCCCGCACCGGTCCAGTTTGTGTCGGCGTTCACAACCGTGACATCACTGACTAAACCAAACACCATAATAAGGGATGCCAGAGAGATCAGTTTCTTACACATAATCGCCCTCCTTCGAACAAAATGACCGATAGTAGTTTTTCACACCCACTATATTCTATACGTCCGCGCAGGACGATTTTCCACGACTTGGCAATACTTCCTTCGCCAAAAACTCCTCTATCAGAGAGCACAAGCATTCTGTTGACCAGAAGGCCACAATCCGCAGAACACACCAACTATTTTATACCAAATTAGCCATTTAACTTCAAGAAAAACTTTTGCGAAACTGCTGTCTAATACGCATTCACCCTCAGTAGATTAGCAGGC
The DNA here is from genome assembly GCA_030619925.1 of Phycisphaerae bacterium. Lineage (GTDB taxonomy): Bacteria > Planctomycetota > Phycisphaerae > Sedimentisphaerales > Anaerobacaceae > JAUXAL01. Next base: position 63,817 of record JAUXAL010000002.1, read on the forward strand.
CCGAACCAATCGCAAACAGCCTGCACACGTCTGGAGTATTGGCTATTTTCATTTGTGTCGAATTCTCTAATATCACCGGCAGTCCCTAATAGAGAGCTCAGATGGCCTCCGGCTGAACGACCCCATGCGCCTATTCGATAAGGGTCAAGCTAGTACCTCTTTGCATGATCAATTTGACGCTGTGTTCGCTCTGGATTGTATTCTTTTCTTCTTCCATTCACGAATATTTTCGCGAGTGGAATAGGTGCCGTCTGTTCCATATAAAGGGACCAGCGGGGTGTATTATACCACGACTGAAAATAGAGAAACAACTCATGGTTCATGTGCAAACTTTTAACAAGGTTGAACATCGCTTCATCATCCCGGCCTTGTTTGATGAACTCTTGAATCTTCATTAGATCATCCATAAAGTTCTCAACATACCAATGTTCAAGCCGTTCATATTTGGCGACAAGCGGATCAATAATTTTCGCCTGCTCTGTTGTGAGTTCCAATCGTTCCCTGGTTTTCTTTACAGTGCCTTCAATTTCGGCTTCCAATTCATCCGGAGATAATCGCTTCCAGGATGAATTAGTATACTTTTTTAGCATGTTGCCAAAGATGCATTTTCCCCAAAGCGTACCTAATTGAAGTGGGGTCAGCACATCGGCTAAAGGTCCGGCATCGTACCAATTGGCTTCGCGAATGTATTCCCAATAAAGGAGACGTTTTCGCACGTTTTTCAGAATATCCCGCGCAGCTTTTTCATCGCCTTTGGGAATGAACGTATCCAACCGGACAATATACTCTGTCAGGGGAACGCGACAGTTGGGCATAAGCATTTCACCCCTTACAGTCACATCATAATAATAGATTATTTTCGCCTGTTCGCGAGTCATGTTACATTCTTTGGTCCAGCGGACATAGCGATTATCTGCCTCAGCAAGCCATTTATCAAATACAGCGTCCGAGGGCGGAAACATATGTTTTCGTTTCTTACGAACCTGTTTTTCCGTTTCAATTCTTGGCTTACCAGGCGTACCTTCAATCACCAACTGCGGTCCCTTACCTGAGGAGTGCTCACTCGAGTAAAAATAAACATGATCGCCCCATTCCATCTTTTCATTCATCGGCTTAATATAAAGCCCCGAATTCTGCTCAGGATGATCGAGCCATCGCTGTACTAACTCAATTGGAATATCGAATTCCATCCACTGACCGCAGTCATCCGGAGCTGTTTGAATATCGAGGACCGGCGTTAAGAAATCAACCCCTTTCCGGGAACATCCCTTAGCACCAGCCCAGGACTTTTCTTTTCTCAGATGAGACCAGCAACTCGCCGTAGCTTCTTCTTCACATAGCGAGGCGCCTTCCGTCCAATCGGTATTCGCTGAGGTAAGCTCATAAATGCCAATTTTGGCCGACCTCATTTGGACAGTGCACTTCGGTTTATAAAGCCGGACTTTTGCAGCTTGAACCTTTTCACATGGCAGCCGTGACAAGTCAAAACGCAATAGGCTAACACAATGATGTTCTTCATACAGCCCTGGCATAAATCCCGCTTCAAGCACGATGCCGCCGCCAAAATTCCAATCTGCAAATTCACGGTCACGTAACGCAACATCTTCTATATCCTGAGGATCAGAAATGACATATGTCTTGGCATGACCAGGGGCCTTTTCGCTGCTCATTGCAGGCGCTGCTGCAGGTTCCGCTACCTGCATGACATCTCCCATCTCTCCGTTCGACGCAAAACAGATCACCTTGCCGGTTTTCATTGCCACGAATACGCGTCCCTCGGTAACAGCCATTCCGTCGTAGACCGGGGAACCTTCCAGGTGGTATTCACTCAGTTTCCGTCCGTCTTTGCCGTTAACCGCCCACAGCTTAGAGTCGGCACGTCCTTCGAACGGGGCAAGAGGATCTGCCGGGTCAATGGTATCAATCGCCCCGGCGGCAAAGAGGATTTCACCGGCGGCTGCTAAAGCATTGAAGCGTACTGACACATTCTCTGACCAGAGTTCCTTGACCTTATTTTTGGAATCTGAATCTCTTAGCGGGGCCAAACTTGTCTGACGACAGTCAAGATTCCACTCTCCAGCCCACAGTCCGTGGCCCTTGTTCCCACGCTGGAAGCTTTTTGCCAAGCGTTTGCCCAGGTACGCCCGAACTCCGTAAGCCCTCTTGCCGGTGAACACCAGGAGCTGGGACTTCCCTACCGGGCCTACCTCCCAGCTCACGCGATTGAACCAGTTCTCATCGCGGAATCCACCGCCCGCGAAGAGATAAGGCATGGGATTCGTGTCGTCGCCAAATACTCTTTCCCGGCGCATGAAGATGCCTGAGCCAGCACTCACCAGAATGTCGGATTTCGTGCCTTGAAGGGTTTTTCTGTCGACAAATATGTCCGGCGGGATCATCTCGTCGGTTTCGGGATCGGGGCTGTAAAGGGTCCGTTTCTTGAGGATCTTGCCGGTCACCGGGTCCAGCTCGTAGAGGAATATCCCCGAATCCAGATATGAAGACCTCCCGGCAGCCGCGTAGGCGATGTCGTCTTTGACCAGGATGCTGCCGTGAACGGGCCAGGCTGATTCCAGCTGGTCGCGAGCTCCGATCAGGCGTGCTTCCGGTGCCAGTCGTCGGCGCCACACAAGCCGGCCATCCGATTCACGCAGGCAATACACCCACCCGTCTGCGGATCCGAACAACACCAATCCCTTGTAGATGGTCGGAGGCGTATCAACGCGTCCTCCTGCGGTGAAATCCCAAACTTGCCCGCCCAACCCACGGCGGACTTGCCTGCCATTGCTTTCGGTCAGTGCAACAACCCTGTGCTCGTCAATCGACGCGACGAATACCTTGCCCCCGGCGACAACCGGCGGGGTGAGTTTTCCGCCCACAGCAGCTTCCCAGCATAACTTGAGGTTGTGTGACACAGAAGCTCTCGTCGAGCCACTGCGGGAAGCGTCGTGACGGAAGGTCGGCCAGTCATTCGCATTTGCTGCCTCGCCGTTGCCTGCGTAGGCTTGCCCATATGCTGGACCGAGTTCGAAGGCTGCGCTGTCAGTTGTCTGCGCCGAAGCGACGCGATCCGATTTGGGGGCCAATGCGTAGTAACCGTTGAGTTTGGTATTAAGATAGCATATGCATGGGTGCGGAGTCAGGTAGAGCATCCCGTTGCAGGGCACAAATCCGTGCAGACATGCACCGCGCGCCCAGTGATTGAGGCTGTTATGCCCCGTCTCGTAGTTGATGAATTCCGCCCCGCGACGTGAAGCTATGAAAAACCGCTCCGTTGCCTTTGCGCGATAACAGCGATGGTGGTGATCGGTTTGGAGTGTCTTATTGGTGGAGAATCTTCGTCTGATTTTGCCGGTCTGCAGATCAAGCCCGATGAGGAAGTAGTCGATGTTTGATTTGTCCAGGCGGTGTCCCGTCCTCCAGTCATTATCCTCGACAACCGTATACTCGTGAATCCAGACCTTGCCATCGACCACAAACACATCAGGTTGCCAGTTGTGAGCCCACCCGCCGTAGGGGTACTTCCAGAGCAGTTTGCCGTGCGCAGCACTGAAGGCGTACAGGGTACCAGGGAAGCTGTGCCAACCCCTCTTCGGTTCCCAAGTGGGCTGTGCCAGCAGAATCACACCATCCTGGTATACAAGCACGCATTGATCGCTGTAGCGGATGAAATAACTGGTTATCAGGTATTCCTTGGCCTTAGGACGGGCAATCCGCCAGTTCTGCCGGCCTGTACCCAGATCCAGGCTCACGATTGCACTTTGATCCATCAGAAACACCTGCTTCTTGCCGGCGACCAGTTCCAGACGCCCAAACGGTGCGGCACCATCGGTCTTTGCCTGAAGCCCGGAGTATGCTCCCTTATCCCAGAGTTTCTTCCCTGACTCCAAATCGATCACGCAGACACTTCTTCTGACGGCCTCCCTTCTGTCTTCGCTCGGTTTGGGGGCTTCATGGCCTATCGACAGGACGAGTCTACCGTCCTGATGGATAATCTCATCGGTGCGCTCCGTGCCCTTTAGAACCCTTAGAACCTTGCCCGTGGCAGCATCGATTTCAGACACCGGAGCACTGAATCCCAAAGTGACGTAGACGCGATCTCCCGCAGCAACAAGACGCTTGGGCAACTGCGGCGGCTGATTAAAACGTCCCTCCCATGCGGTATTCCAGGTTTTCCACCCCCACTCCTTGATGGCTATTTTCCACAGCAGAACTCCGCTGAAGGCATCCCGGGCCACCAGGTACCAGTTATCAGGCAGTTCCCCGGCATTTGCGCTCGTCTGTGCCGCATCCTCGATAATGAACATCCGACCTCGGGAAGAAACCATCGCGCTGGTGCTCGGCACCAAATTGTGATGGCGCTGCCAGACCGGATCAGCAACCCACTGGATGCGACGAGGGGAGTCGACCACTTTGTCGCGTGCAACTGCATTCCCATCGGCGGAATGCTGCCAGTGCGTCCACTCGTCGATATCGTCAGGCCAGGGCTTGGTTGTTTTTATCCATTTGCCACCGGACTTGACATAGGCCACTCCCAGCGGTCGCAGCACGCGTATGACTTCGTTCATGGAAACACGATTAGGCTTATCCACAACCACAAGGCCGGCCAGATTGTCGGTGTAAGGAAGGGCCAGCCCATTCCACGGCTGGACAGACACGGGGCCGTAAAGGCCGAGCGATTGAATATAGCGGCGAGCGGTTTCGATGTCCTTCGTGTCGGTATCTAAGCCGTGAACGATATACCGTTCATTGTCCCGCAAGGCGGCCGTCAGCCGGCCGTCGCCACAATCAATGTGGACAATCAGTCCACCCTTGACGCCGGTTTGCTCCAGAATTTCCCGGCCGGATTGGCCATGAGCTTCAAGCAATGAATTCGAAGCCAAAATCAACAGCAATATTACGAGTCTACTGAACTGGTCTTTTTTCATCTTATCCATTCCTGGACAGAGGTTTTATTCTGGACGTATCGCCGGTACATCCACAACAAAATCCGCGTCCCGCGCGTACGGCGAATTCGGGTTGAAACTGATGACTTCATCGGCCACACGGACGGTGAAATCATCGAGACGTTCAATAGCAACGACCGCCTCTCCCGGCTGTGCAGGATATATAACCGCAAGGAAACGCCACTGCTGGGTAGGAACGGTATTACTAATCCACAGGTTATGGGCGCAGAGGATATCGCCTCTTCGCCATTGACGATAATCTTCGCCGGTAAACGGATTCACAAAGGCTTCGGTCCCAATACGGTCGTCAAGGTTGAGTCTTTCCGGATGGGCCAAGTGTCGCAGGCGCACCCTTACGTCGCCGACAGCATAATCAATTGTAAAGGTGCTTTCATCAAAGTCAAATGGCTCTTGCGGCAAAATATGATATAGCCAGGTATAAGTGGCCGGCTGAGAGCAGCTCAGGTCGTCATAGATTACGAAATATCGGCCGCGCAGAAAAAGGACATGCCGGATGAAGTAATCCAGATAGGGCAAGGCTCTCTTCTGATATACATCGTCCAACGGCAGCGACCATCGTGAATACTTGCCCGGCGCGCGAGGATAGCAGCGGGTGGCGTCACCGGCGAAATAGACGTAATCTTCGCCGCGAGAAAAGGCGGCGATGCGTCCGTAGGTGGGATAGAGCTGGCCGGCTGACGGTTGCGCCTGTCCCAGGCCGTCCACCAAGATTGTGTTATGACTCATAGTGTGATACGCATAGGCATCACGATTGGCCGAACTCCCGCCGCCGTGATTCAGCATTTGCCCGTAAGCATGCAGCTGGAAAGACCCGTCGGAGTTAAATGAGTGGCCGTAACCGCCGCGAGGACGACACTGAAAGATAATACCCAGGCCGTTCTCGTAGGTGGAGCGCAGGCTCGGAGGACCGGTGGCGGCCATGACCCAACCGGCGATGGGAAACAGACCAACGGTATCATTTTCGGGTTCGCCCTGGGGCTCATCATAGTACGCAGGCAGTACGTACTCGATCCAGGGACGGAATGTGGAGAACTCTTCGCCGCCGTATTGCTGCCAATTCAGCAGGAAGCGGCCGTCACCGGTTAAGTAGGCGAATTTGCGAAAGTGCGCCAGGTGATTGCGCTGGGAAGCGTCCGCCTGGTTGCCCCAGGCATGATGGCCCATACCGACCGGAATGATGCGGCGGAAAAATTCTCCAATGCGTATGTAGTACGGATTGCGTCCGAGGTGGGCTTGAGACAGTGACGTGTCAAAATACATTGTGGCATTCATCAACCACTTGCATTTTGAGGTGCCGTAGCCGGCGCCTTCATTCCATGCCTCGTCGAAACCATGTCCGCAGGTTACGCCAATCAAATAATTGAGGATTAGGTCGAACCATTCGCGCCCGACCTGGCTGTGTTCGTAAAGCGCCAGACCACATACGGCGGTGTCCATGGCAGCTTCGTAACCATGACTACTAAGCATCCCGGACATCCCACCGGCCCTTACCAGGGGCTGGCCCGTTTCTTTGTCTCTGCGGTTTTGGTTCTTCCAGGAAAAGTCATTCATAATGTGATTGACGCGCCATTCGAGAGAGCTAATCATGATCTGTCGTTCTGTTAAAGTAAGATCAGGATAGAGCCAATCGAACAGCAGGGCCAGGAACTCATTTCCCTGAGTGGCGTCTTCGCTGCCGTCGCCTCCCAAACCTTCTGGTGAGGCCCGCCCGCCGGGTGGGTAGCTCGCCCAGGTTACGGCACGAGATTTTACCCCAGCATACCGGTCGTCGCCGGTCATTCGCCAGACAAAACACACCGTCACCAAATCGCGGGCGATGGTATAGAACTCCTGTGCGGGGTTGGCTGCGCGATCTGTTGCAGGAAAATTGCTCCACCAGCGCTTTTGCATGATCTGGTCCGCCTGAAGGCGCATAGAACGTAGAGCAGCTCTGGAACCACCGTCTGTTTCGGCCAATTGACGGATACGATTTATATTCCCGGCGTTGAACAGGATGCGAGGATGCCCGAGCCGGGCCAGAGGGAGGTAGGCTAATGCCGAACGGTCCCAGGCCGTCGCATCCTCGGAGATGATGAACGAGCGGATTTTGCTCCATTGTACACGGCCGGGTCCAACGTCATAACCTACGCGCCAGTACCAGCGATTCTGCTCCTGGGTCGGGCCTTTGACTAAGGCCGGTAGGATGTTGTGAAAGTTGTAAGGGCAGGTAACGTTTACAACAGGATTTGAGCAATCCGGATTCGACGATATCTGGAGATTAAACATATGCAACGCATCGCGGAAATTATTGGGCCGACCCGGCCAATACGGCCAGCTCATCCGTGGAGGATTTAGGCGGACCGTCTCGCCGTCCGCCGGGCGCCAGTTTACATACCTACTGTAATGACTGCGGGGATTCTCTGGCACAATGGCTTCGGAGCCGATATGTACAGACTGGGCAAGCCCTTGTCCCTGTACAATCAACAATTGCAGCATTATAAGACCGATAGAGTTTCTCATAACTAACCTTTCATGTAGTCTTCATCGAACTGTTTTATCTTAAGATAAATCCGCCGATGCGTGTGGCGGATAAATCTGTACCTTCCTCAATCCAATTTTGATTGTCGCCAACGCGTTGATTGCAGAAGAAATCCTTCGGCCCGCATCCACTCAAGCCACCGCTGGCACCACGCTGAAACGGGCCGGCCACGTTGACGCATGCCAAAACCGTGTCCACCCTTTGAGTACACGTGCAGTTCGGCAGGCACATCTGCCTTTCGCAAGGCAAGATAAAAGCGAATACTGTGCTCGACCGACAAACCGTCGTCGTGCGCATGAACCAGAAACGTCGGCGGCGTTTGCGAGGTGACTCTCGTCTCGAGCGAGTACTCGGTGACCAGTCTGTCGTTCAGGTCCTCACCCAGCATCCGCTCCAAGAGCCCTGCGGGCCGATTGCCTTGGAGTGCGAGTGATATGAGCGGATAAATGGGCGCGATGAAATCAGGCCGGCAACTAACGCGGCGGATCGGATCGTCCGCGTTTGGATCGCCTTCATCGAACAGCGTGCCGGCAGCGGCGGCCAAATATCCGCCTGCCGAGAATCCCATCACGCCAATTTGCTTTGGGTCAATATTCCACTCGCCCGCGTTATGGCGCACCATACGGATCGCACGCTGCATGTCCGGAATCGACCCGTTGGGCACGTACAATCGAACATCCGGATCCGGCAGTCGGTATTTGACGACGGCTCCAGCGACGCCGTGCGACCGCAACCAGCGCGCCACGTCATGCCCTTCCTTGTCGATAGCCAGGTGGCTAAAGCCGCCACCCGGACAGATAACAACCGCGATCCCAGTGGCCTTGCGTTGATCCGGCAGATAAACCCTCAGCGTCGGCCTGGTTACACCGCGTACCGACCGGTCACGGATCGTGTCCGTACCATCGGTGACCGTTCGGTCGCGATACTCTTCCTTGAGCGTACTGCCGGCCGAACCGGGAGCAACACTCGGCCAAATCGGAATCTCAAGCTCCTCAGCAATCGCGACATGGCTGGCCGGCAACAATCTGTATATCTTCAGATGCCCATACTCGCAGCGCAAGGTGTGTCCCATCTGTCGCAGGCCGATCCAGCCGGAGTGCTGGTGAATGGGTCCGAACTTTTCCCCATCGTCATCAAATGCAAGCGCGACCAAGCCGTCGACCATTACACGGATCTTTCCGCCACGTTTGTAGATATGAACCGTTTGAAACGCATCCGGGTCACCCGCAACGATATAGTCTTTGCCCGATGATACCAGGTGAAAACCTCGGTTCTTACGCAGGTTCGAGAAGCCTCGCTCCGCCGCCCAATAGGAGACGTGATAGTTGTTTAAATCACCGCTGTGGTACTGCTTGAAGATTCCGTTGCGTTTCTGCAAAGACGGATCGAAGATACTCTTGCCGTTGACACCACGGGCATTGAAGAAAACAATGTTCAGTCCTTGCTTGCGATCCTGTGGTCGGACCGTAAACTCAAGCAGGAAATCGGCTGGAACTTCCTTCGTCAGCCAGCAGACCAGATGATTCCGGTCGTCGGACGTCGGCTCGCTTTGCAGCACCAGGTTGCCATCGGCGATGCTCATTCCCTTGCCGCCTTCAAGCCGCCAGTCGCGCAGTACCGCCTCATCGTCAAACGAGGCTTCGTACACGGGATTGGTGTAATCGACGTCTGCTGGCTTGTACGGCTTACCCACCAGAGGATGTTGCTGCGCGGCGTTCTCCACCGTGACTGCCGTTCTAACCAGAAGCGCGACAACCATGGTTACAATCCAATAACAGAAACGGTGACTTGCCATTTTCATAGAACTTCCTCCCATCAAGACTCTTTATCAATCCACTGTATGGTCATGGTGCGATTTCTTGAGGAAATCGCCTCCCGGTCCGTGGCGGGTAAGAAAAAAACGTTAAACGTTACGGTCACTCTTGTCAGCATTGTTCTGTAGTTTCTCGAACAATTATGTCTTCAAATCACTCATCGAGCCGCCTGACGACAACATCGCCGATAGTGTCTTCTTGGCTGCGAGGCACGTATGGCTTTGCTTGCTCCTGTACCCAGACATTCAGCTTTGCTTTGCCGGCGACTAATGGGAATATGGCTCGGTTCTGCCCTTGGCTAAGCGGCCTACTCATAGTCTTGTCATTGATTTTCACATAGATTCGGCCAGCTTCGGTCGACAGCCCTCTGTTGATGGTGAACTCGTATTTTCCGCCGCGCTCGATGTAAACGGGCCATCCGGTTGGTTTTTGGTCGATATAGGTTGAATCCTGATAACGGCACAGATACGTCGGGTTCTCAGCATCGGAGCCCAGATGGATATAACCGGGGGTGAACTGCCGTGAGCTTCTAACATCATCGAACCAGGCGTCATAATCGGTCTTCAGTTCTGCCAAGACTTCCGGGTAGCGCTTAGCGACATTGTTTTGTTCGCCAGGGTCAGTCGCCAGGTCGTAAAGCTCAAGAACAGGATTATCTTTGGAAGTCTCAAGTTTTCTATCGTTGAATGTGTCTGGGTAACCGACCATTTTGAACCTCTGTGTTACCACGGCGCAGTTCTGATAGCGATGTGGCGTCAGACCGCGATGACACTGGAAGAACAACTTACGCTGTGGCCAGTGTATGTTCTCAGCTTCCAGTAAGGGCAGCAAGCTGACGCCATCGGCTGCAGGTTCGGCTGGGAGTCTTAGGCCGCAGACGTCCATCAGCGTCGGCAGGATGTCAATGTGGGAGGCAATTGGGTCGATTTTCAGGCCCTTCGCTGGAAAGCGAGCTTGCCATTGCACGAAACACGGCACGCGCAGACCACCTTCATATACCGATGGCTGCCCCCGCCCCCGAAAGCCGGCTGTGTTTATTCGCACATTCCCATCGTCAGTGAGGAAAATAATCAGGGTGTTTTTTCTCAGACCTAATTCATCGAGTTTATGGAGTAGGCGGGCGAAGTTTTCATCAAGGTTGGTTATCATTCCGTATACGGTCGCAGTTCTATCGTCCAGGCCCATTGCCTTGTATGGCTCGCTGTATTTGGAATGGATCTCGAGGCCGACCTCCCGTGAAGTGTGAGCCACGTTGGTAGGCAAGTATACAAAGAACCGGCGGTTGCGATTGTCGGCGATGAACTCCATGGCAGCCTGAAAGAATATGTCCGTGCAGTATCCCCGTTTCTTTACCCGTCGGCCATTGCTCCGCAACACAGGGTCGAAATAGCTGTTGGGCTTATCGGGCACCTGTCCCAGCCGGCCCGATTTATGAATGAGGATACTGTCGAAGCCCTGGTCCTGAGGGCGCATTGGATAATTGTCACCTAAGTGCCACTTGCCGAAGACGCCGGTAACATAGCCCGCCGTCTTGAGATATTCGGCAACAGTGATCTCGTCACCGTGCATCTTGGCGCCGCCGCGGGAAGTGTGGATGACACCCGTGCGATAGGGGTAGCGGCCGGTCATCAAACTGGCGCGTGTTGGCGCGCACATCGGATTGCAATAGAAACGGCTAAATCGCACACCTTCTCGGGCAAACCGGTCAAGATGCGGGGTCCTAATCTTGTCATTGCCGTTGATTCCAAATTCTGTAAAGCCCACATTGTCGGCCATTACCAAGATGATATTCGGTCTATCCTTCCGCATGAGCAGTGCAAACAGCCGCTTGGATTGCGTGCATCCCTGCAGACCGACAGACGCCATCGCAAAAGCCGCTGTCTTTTTAAGAAGGACCCGGCGGGTTATTCTATCTAACTCGTTCATTACCTCATCTTTGAAGCGATCTCACGTGACCGCAAAACGTCAGCCGTCCTCCATCCCAAATAGAAATGGCGACGAGACGCAAACACCAAGTCTTCTCATGCCAACGTTAGGGCGGGGTACTTGCACTCCGTCCCCGTAGGCCGCTCAAAATTTCAAATGCAACCTTCCTCAAGGACGCGCGGGTGTACACCGGTAGTTTATTTGAAGACCAGTATAGGTTTTTGCCGACTTCCAATCAAACTATTATTTCTGACCCTGATTTTCAGATATGGTCGAAAAAGTTACCGCTCGCACCGAAAAACAATCATCACCGTTATAGCTTGAGGGCCGCCCCTCTGCAGCAAGCCCCGCAATGACTTTTTCCTGCACCTCTTATTTACCGATAGCGGTTCATGCCAGACCCTTTTGTCAGCAGCGGCCCCGGAACAGCCCAGCCGTCGATGCTCGAGTAATGCGATAGTCTTGCGGTCATAATAAAGAAGGCCGCCCGAGCATAACAAGTAGATCGCCTGCAAAAATTGCAAGCTTGTTCTTCAAAAAACTCTTGCACAAATCTTACACGATTTGTATCACATGTCACCCTTCCCATGAAGTTGCAAAATGTCAATATTCTTGAGATTGTAGCAAATTTACCGGCATAGCAGTCCTCTCTTTCTCGTATGATGAAGTACGTTCACAGTTTCGTTACGCAACCTCTTCGTGCGTTTCCAGCAATTCCGTGTATTGTGCAACCTCCTGCATACTATCCAGGAACGTATCCCGGCCTTGGTCAGGTATGACAACATTAAGCAGACTATCCGCTGAAAGTAGGATTCGCGGGGTTCCAGTACCTCCAGTAGTATGGGCTTGAGCGGCTCGGAACTTGTATTCCGAGATGCCCTCCACTCTTTGATGTGCTTAAATATTCCCAACAGGTCTCCTCATAAGCAACAAGGTTTGGGCAGAATCGCCTGTTTGTGCAGGTTCTTTTTACTATCGCGAATCAACAAAACACAATAACTTTTAGGTGACAAACAACTGTTCAAACAGGCAAATTCTTCAGATATGTTTTGATTGGTTTTCCTCCTTGTTCCTGTCATTCGCACACCTTTCCCTTGAAAAACCTACGAAGATATGCAAATATGAACAGAACACCTGCATGATTAACGAAATACGATTCTATCCTCGCAGGCAGATGATAGCATCCGTGTCGCCTTTTATCCCTAACCCTTTATAATAGTTGAAAATATTTACTTTGTCAAACAAAATCTTTTGAAGAAATTATTATGTGTACTTGACCAATCATATTAACCGATGGTCGTTTGTTAGGCACTATATGACATTGGTATGCGCAAATAAAACGGAGGGGGCGGGATTCCAGGCTTCGCCTTAGAACCCAAATTTGCCTTTGGCAAAGTATGTGTTAAGCCAGGGAAAAACCATCCCCAAAGCCTTCGGCTTTGAGGCTGCCACCCAATAAAATTAATAAAGAATGTGTGGCAGCCTCAAGCTTGGACTCCAGCAAAGCGGAGACCAAGCTTTGGGATGGCCATTTAAGCCACACATGGCTAAACACGTACTTGGCAAATTTCCATAGGGGCTCCGCCCCTCTGGCGTTGCTCACTACGTTCGCTCCTGTGACCCCAACGACCTGGGGAAATTCTTTCCCCAGACCCCTTTAGGCTTTGAATCCCCAGAGAAGCTTACGAGATAAGCTTGTCTCTGTGACTTCGTGCTTCCAGCGACAAATTAACCACCGGAGAGGGCGGGATTCGAACCCGCGGTACGGGTGTATACCCATACGACGGTTTAGCAAACCGTTGCCTTAAGCCACTCGGCCACCTCTCCAAATAATTTTATAGCAATCTACAGCGCCCAAGCCCACATTGCAAGAAAATAAGGTTCTCGATCCTCGATACCGGATACTCGTCGAGTATCGAGATTCGAACATCAAGCATCAAGACGCTCGCACAACTGTTCAATATCTCTTGCCACAATCTCTGCGATGATCTGTTCTTGTTCTGCTAACGTCGGTGGCGGCTGAACAGTATAGCTAATTGATTCAGCTCCACTCTCCGGGCCTGGAGCTTGTGTTCTTTTACCGGGGCCGGCGACGCGGCTCGACTGAGCTCGCCGAAGTCCGGCCTCGATCATACCCACCCCGTTAGAGCCTTTGTCCTTGGGCACAAGGTCCTTCGGGTCTCTAACGGGGCCCGTCTTCGGCGGGGCCTTTCGTCTTATTGCAGTGATTTTTCGCTGCTCGGCCATAATCTCTTCGGCCAGGTCAAATTTCGGTATTTTGCTTTTCTTCTGCTCCACGTCTGCGCCTTCCGCCGGCATATCACTGTCACGTTCCACCTTTTTCTCGGCAGGTGGTGAAGTTATGTTTTCCGAAGACTGAATTCTCTTGTTATATGGTGGTACTATGTCTTGCGCACGAAGAACATCAGCACCACCCTGCTTATCACTATTGGCTTTGCTCACTGCCACAACCTCCTCTAACATCCACTTAGTCTAACGAAACTGCCGGGATTAACCAAGAATAAATTATGACCCTTCCAGCCGTCCGGGTAACGAACCGAGCACCTATGGAGAGGCGTCACAGCCCTGCGAAGCAAAGCTTGATCTAACCCCACGTTGTGGGGTCCTGCCAGAACTCACTTTTGTCGTCCATTTCCTCTTTCCATCTTAGCAGCTCCCTGCGCAGCCGCTGTAGATGTTCGACGTGGTTCGGACTCTCGGCGATATTGTCGACCTCCCAGGGATCCGATTGCAGGTCGAAGAGCTGGGTCGTCCTCTTGCCGCTCACGGCATATTCGATGAGCTTGTAGCGCTCGTCGCGGACGCCCCGATGAATATCCTTAAAGGCAAAGAACAGCGTGTCCCGGATCTTCCGCCTCCGGCCCAGGATGACCGGAGCAAGACTGCGTCCCTCCACGGAACCGGGAATCGATAAGCCCGTCAACTCGCAGAGGGTGGGGAATATATCCAGCAGATAGCAGAAAGCATCGCGTTTTTGACCTTTGCCGATACCGGGCCCACCTATAATCAAGGGCACGTGAACACTATGCTCGTAGATGTTCTGCTTACCCATCAAGCCGTGACGGCCCACAGCCAGGCCGTTGTCAGCGGAAAAAACAATAATCGTATTCTCTGCCTGCCCCGTTTCCTTAAGTGCCGCCAGCACCCGTCCGATCTGTACATCCACGTGTGTAATCATAGCGTAGTAAGCTCTCTTATGCCTGCGGATTTTCTCCGGCGTACGAGGCCACGAAGCTAATTTCTCGTCGCGGGTTTTCATATCGCCATTGTCGAACGGATGCTCGGGCATGAAACTCTTCGGCAGAACAATCTTTTCAAGGTCGTACATATCCAGGTACTTTTGGGGCATATCGCGTGGGTCATGGGGCGCCGTGTAGGAAATATATACGAAGAAGGGCTTATCATCCTTGTACTCGCGCAGGAACCGGATAGCTGCGTCGCTGAACAGCTCGCTCGAGTGCTTTCCTTCATCGCTGTAAATCTTTTCCTTGGGATACTTGCCTGCCGGGTCGAAATCACGGACAGGAACCTTGTAGTGGTCGCTCATACCGCCGAAAAAGATCTTATCAGCAGCCGAGAAACACCGCGCGAATGTTTTTGAATCCTGGTGCCACTTGCCCGTCTGGAAGGTCGTGTAGCCGGCCCTTTGCAGAACTTCCGGCAGCGTTACGTGCTCGGGCCGAATTACTTTTCCTGTGCCCTCAAGATGAAACAGGGTTCGGCCGGTCATTAGCATAGCGCGGCTGGGCATACACACCGCCCCGCTCATCGAGCCCATAATGTAGGCGTTGGTGAAAGTTGTGCCGTTGCGCACCAGCCAGTCCATGTTTGGCGTAATGATATTCTTGTTGCCCAGGGCCCCAATCGTGTCAAAACGCTGGTCGTCGGTGAAGAAGAATATGATGTTAGGGCGTTTTTTTTGCACACCAGCCATTTGGCCCATACCGCCACAGCCCGGCAATATCGATAACGCCCCCGCCGAAGCTGCCGCAAAACCTATCGCCTCAAGAAAACTCCGGCGGTTCAGCCGGATGTCTGTTTGGTTGCCGCTCCGGGCGGGTTTGCTGTGTCTTCCAGGAGATTCTCTGCCCGTTTGATTGGACATATCTTTTTCCTTAGGTCTTTTTCCCTTCTTTCTTTTTTTCGTCGCCCCGCGAATATCCGCGGGCGTAGTCGGCGCGGCACCGCCGCTCGGTCTTGTCCGGGTGCTCGCCGATTTCCTTGACCAAAGCAGCATGCATCGCACGGACACGCTTCTTGTACTTTCTCCTGCCCGCAAGGTTGTCGAATTCACCCGGGTCGGCCTGGAGGTCATACAGTTCCCGCTCAGCTGCGTGGTCTGCGTCAGCCGCAGTGTGATATACGTACTTGTACTTGCCCATACGGATCATCGCAATACCGGAGGCTATATTATGGGCGTAGTATTCGCTGACGGCAATGTCCCTCCACCCGGTCCTCGGGTTGTCCAGCCATCGAACCATGGACTCGCCGTTCCAGTCGCCGGGTACATCAGCCCCGCCGAGCTCGGCAATGGTCTGCACCACATCCACCAGTGAGCAGGCCTTCGTTCGCCGCTGCCCGCCCTTCCACCGCGCAGGCCAGCTGACAATCAGCGGCACGCGGCTGGCGTGCTGGTACATGCAGTTCTTCCACCACAGGCCGTGCTCGCCCATGTTCTCGCCGTGGTCGGTAGTATAGATGACGACCGTATTGTCGGCCGCTTCACTGTCGGCTAAGGACTTCAGAACTTTGCCGACCTCCTCGTCCACCCACTGCGTCAGGCCGTAATAGAGCTCACGGCCCTTCCGCACGATCTCGTCCGGCGCATCCTCGACATTAAAGCCGATGCGGTGATGTTTGTAGTTTCGCACCTGCGATTCGAGGTGACCTTTGGGAATCACAGGCATAGGGACCTTACCCTTGTACGGCTTCCAGTACTTTTCCGGTACAATCAGCGGAAAATGTGGCGCAACGAAGCCGGCTATCATGAAAAACGGCTTGTCAGAAGCCCTGCGATTACTGAGGAACTCCACCGTCCCGGCTGTAACCGCCCGGTCATGAGTGAGTATCCTCGAATCATCCCCGGTGTGAAAGTCCTCGAAGCGTTTGGAAATCCCCGGCTTGGGCGCAAGGTCGTCGGCTTTCCTGCGACTTCCTTTGCCCTTTTTGTCCGAATTGTTCATATTGCCGCCAATCTCTTTAAAGCCGTAGCGGCGGGTGCGGTCATAGTGCATCTTACCGCAGAGTATCGACTCGTAACCGGCTGCGTTCATAATACGCGGCAGCGACGGATAATCGGCGCTTGGCAGCCAGCAGTTGTTATTCCAGGCCCCCACGCGCGAGGCGTATTTGCCCGATGTGAACGCAAGACGCGAGGGTACACAGATCGGCGAGTTACAGTAGCAGCTCTCGAAAGTCACGCCTCGTCGAGCCAGGCCATCCAGGTGCGGGGTCTGGACAATATTGTTGCCATAGCAGCCTAACACGCCCGCGTTGTGCTCGTCCGACATAATAACCATGATGTTCGGCTTGCTCGCCGGCTTCTCCTTGCCGAACACAAACCGCGGCATCAAAAATGAGCCGGCAACAATTCCTGTGCTTTTAAGAAAACTCCGGCGATTTAGCCGGACGTCTGTTTCCACGTGTCTTTCGGGCAATTCTCTTCTTGTTTGTTTACCCACAATCTTTTCCTCAATTTCTAACTGAACTTTTTCAGAACTCACAAACGTTTCGCATAGACATAGTATGCCCCGCGGGACTCGCCTGTGTCATCTATAAACCAACTCTGCAGGCGCCCCTTGCCGGCTTTGAGCTCTACCTCGAACGTCACGGCGCGCGCGTCCTTAAAAACCCGCTTGGTCGCATCCACCTCTGCAATCGTGAGCCGGGCCTCCGTAGCGCTAATGGCCTTGCCGCCGGGAACCGCTGCGTTGATAGCCGCATCCAATTCCTTCGGCCAGCGCCGCAGCTCGAACTGGTACGTACCGTCGCGTTTAATCTCCACCGCCCAGAAGCCGTTGGCCTGCATCCCGCTGCGGACGGCGCCCTGGTTCCACGGCACTTTCGCAGTGTGCCAATCGTGGGACATTAATCTTGTCGGATTCTGTTTGTCCGAGCCGATAATGATTTCACAATACTCATCGAAACGCTCTGAAACATCGGCCCACCACTCTTCGTAAGCTTCGCGCAGCTCTTCAACAACGGCAGGGTTTCCGCCGGCGATGTTGTTCTTCTGGCCCGGGTCGACCTTTATGTCGTAAAGCTCCGTGCCATTTACCAGGCGCCAGCGGTCGGTCATAACCGCGCTCTTACGCCACTTCTCCGGGTGTTCGATTCGTTGAGAGTCCGTAATCAGCGTACGGTCAGGCCAGTTGTTATCTCGGCCCATCAACAACGGTACAAGACTGTCGCCGTCGAACTTCACTCCGTGAGGCCTCTTTAGCCTGCACAACTCGATAAGTGTCGGCAACAGGTCGACGTGGGCTGTGAGCCGGTCAATGTCACCGGGGCCTGTCAGACCGCCGCGGGGCCAGCGGATCAAGCACGGCACACGGTGACCACCATCGTATTCTGAGCCCTTTTTGCCGCGCATCCCCGCACTGTAACCGCCGCCCGAGGTCCCGTTGTCGGTCATAAAGATGAGAATGGTATTTTCCTTCAGGCCCAGTTCCCCTAATCGATGCATCAGCCAAGCCATATTATCATCTATATTGGTTATCATACCGTAAAACCTGGCCTGCTTCTCCGGCAGACCTTTGTCAAGGTACGGCTTAATGTATTCGTCGGCAATATTGTATGGGCCGTGCGGCGCGTTGGTTGGTATGTAACAGAAGAAAGGCCGATTTTTATTGGCTTCGATGAATTCCACCGCCCCGTCGAACCACACGTCGGTACAGTAGCCCCCAAATTTTTCCGTCTCGCCGTTGTGGAAGTACGTATCGCCGAAGTAGTCGTTGCCCCAGTAGTCGGGACCCTGGCCGACTCCACCCCCGCCATGGATTAGCACTTCGCCAAACCCGCGGTCCTGCGGCCGGAACGGGTAGTTGTCGCCCAAGTGCCACTTGCCGAAGATGCCCGTGCGATAGCCGCTCGCTGAGAAGACATCGCCCATCGTTACTTCGTCCTTGCGCAATAGTGATCGACCCATAATCGTATGCCACACGCCCGTCCGGTTGCAGTAGTGCCCTGTCATCAGCGCCGCACGCGTGGGCGAACAGGTAGGCCCAACGTGAAAGTCCGTCAAACGCACGCTTTGCGTATACAGCTTGTCCAGATTGGGCGTTTGAATAACCGGGTTGCCGTGGCAGCCTAAGTCCCCATAGCCCTGGTCGTCGGTCATAATCAAGATGACGTTGGGCCGTTTTCTCTCCGCTCCTGTTGTTCGGCCCATACCGCCACAGCCCGGCAATATCGACAGTGCCCCCGTCGAAGCTGCTGCAAAGCCAATTGTTTTTAGAAACTGTCTTCTTGTTTGATTGTCCATATCTTTATCTCCTCATTGTCTGGTAACCGGTGACTGGTAAATGGTAAATAACCAATAACCAACTACCAATTACCCCGCAGGTCCAATGGAAAGTTGTGTAAAATCGCCCGGGTTAAACTGCTCTATCAGCGAATGAATATCGTCAATGGTAACGGCCTTGACAGCACTAATATCGTCTTCGACAGTACGATACTGCTCCAGATATATCCAGTTAGAACCCAGGTCGACCAGCCGACCCATCGGCAGCTCATTTTTAATGACCAATGCGCTCAATATCTTATTTTTTGCCTTTCTTAATTCATCTTCGGTTATGCCGTCTTTAGAGAGACTATCGAAAATGTTTCTGACCGTATCGAGCACTTTGCAAACATTCTCACTGCCGCAGCGGATATAACTGTAAAACGTCCCTGTGCCGTCCATAGCCACGGATTGCATTGCTGCAGCTTCCGCTAATGCCTTATCGACCAGCTCCCAGAAAAATCGTGACCCGACATCATCGCCGACAATAATGCCCAAAAGTGAAGCGGCAAACCTCCTCGGGTCCTGAGCCGACACACCGGCACTCATCAGACATATATGTTCGCGAGCCAGATTCGACTTTTCGATTCTCTCTTTCTTTTTGCTGCCCCCGCAGTCTTCCAGCTTTCTGGTGGCAACCTGCTGTTGCCACCTGCCGCATGGTACTTCCACAACCGAGCAGATTTGGTCCCAATCAAAATTGCCTGCACAGGCCAACACCATATTGTTCGGTGCATAACGCCTGGCGAAATAGTCCCGCATCTGCTCAGCAGTCAGATTACCGACGCTCTTTTCGCTGCCAAGTACGCTGTTGCCGCACGGATGACCGTCAAAGTGCAGACGTCTGCACCTGTCCATAACGTCAAAGCTCGGCAGGTCCTTATACATCGCAATTTCTTCTTTGATTACGCTTTTTTCAATATTGAAATCTTCATTTCTAAGGGCCGGCCTCATCAGCTCTATCCACAACTTTGTTACCTCGACTAAATATTCCGGAAGAACAGCGGCATAAAAGACAGTATTTTCCTCACTGGTACAGGCGTTGAATTGTGCCCCCGTCCTGTCGAATGCCTTATTGACTTCGAGTGCACTTAGCTTTTCAGTACCTTTGAACAGCATATGTTCCAGGTAATGTGACACGCCGTTTATCTGTTCGGTCTCATCCCGGGAGCCGGTTTTGACGAAAAAACCCACCGCTGCCGATTTGGCGGATTTGTTAATCTCGCCAATTAAGCATAAGCCGTTTGCCAATTCCTTCTTCTTAAATTCCATACTTTGCTCTACTTAACAGTTACTTTCTTTGGACCGATTGTCACTACCGTAAAGTCTTTGAACTTATTATTTCGCAAAAACCCTAAAACCGAATCGACCGTAGTCTGCTCGATTTTATTTTTAATTTCATCCAGGCTTCGAACTCTGCCTAACATATAATAATCGGCTCCGATTGCGCCGGCTCGACTGCTGGACGATTCGCTCTGCAGTATCAACGCACTTTTCAACCGGACTTCGGCTCTGGCGATTTCTTCTTCACTGATACCTTCGGCGAGCCGATTAAACTCGCCGATTATCACGTCCAGTGTTTCTTGACCTTTTTGCGGCATCGTGCCTGCATAGCACATTATACCAGCCGCTTCTTTTAGTCCGTGATACCTCGCTCCGATTGCGTAGCACAGACCTCGCTTTTCTCTTACCTCTGTAAATAATCTGGCACTCATCCCACCCGAAAGAACCGACACCGCCACTCTGGCATTGTAGTAGTCCTCATCGGTTGGCTTGACCGTCTCGGTCATAAGGGCGATATGCACCTGCGCACTGTCATCGTCTATGTGCGTATATTTCCCGGCTTTGTCCCGCACCGAAACCGCCGCACCGCCGGGCGCAGGTTTCGTGCGGGAAAACAATTTTTCCATCTGTCCGCAAATTGCATCGAAGTCATATTTGCCAGCAACCGTAAAAATCGTCTGCGAAAGATTGAAATTGTTCTTTATAATCCGCCTTGTTGTCTCAACCATCAAGGCCTCTAATTCTGCGACTTCCCCCACAGTACTACGCCCCAGGGGACTCGGATAAAACTGTTCTCGCAGTTTGAGCATAACCTTTTGCCGGGGATCATCGTCCAGGGAGTGTACCCCATCAATTGCCAATTGCCTGGCCAATTCAAACTGGTCCTCTTGCAGGCTGGGTCTAAGTATAATATCCGCATACAGCTCCAAAGCTTCTGCCAGGTTGCCGGCTTCCAGGGCCACTCCAATACCGATATGCGAGCTGCCGACCGAGCAGCCGCGTACCAGCCCCAGCCCGTCAAGTGCGTCACCAAGCTGTCTGCTGCTTTTATCGCCGGCACCTCTGAAAATCCAATCGGCGATAACGCTTCCAGCCCCGCAGCAACCCTCCGGCAGCAACGCCGCCCCCGCCGGCAGCATAAAACCAAACGCCACCGACTCAACCGCCTCCATCGGCTCGCCAAGAAGCACCATCCCGTTATTCAGTACGTGCTTATCAAAACTTTCTGCCATCATTACCTCTCGTAATCTTCACGAAAAGAGAACGGATTCTACCACTAAACTGGGATACCTTCAAGTTCGGGATTGAATTTTCCAGCCATTCAACGCGCTGCGAAGAACAAGATAAACCGGCAGCGTACACGACGCAATACGAAGTTAATGAACCCCAAGTGCCTGTATCTGTTCTGTTAAATTACGGTACATGGAAACTACAAGGTAAGAAAACAGAATAGTGAGTGCAATAACAATAACAGTGACAACCACCTTGGTAATTATTTTATAACGCGGGTTGAACCATACTAACGGCAGGCCAAGTGGGCCCAGGCACAATAGAGCAATTACGACAGCAGACGTGGCAAAATACCATTTTGTTCCTGGCTTGCGCGATTTATCAAGAAACTCCCCGCAAAAACGGCACTTTATCGCCTCATCCTGAATTTCCTCTGCGCAAAAGGGACACTTCTTCATAACTCTGTGCACTAATACTCAACGCAATACGAAATACGCGCAGCGCAATACGAGCTAAGCCACTGCAACCGTTTCCTCTGCAACCGTTTCCTTTTCTTCGGCGTACTGGCCGAATCTCACGCTTATCTTCTTGCTGACCCCTCGCGTCTGCATCGTTACCCCGACCAGCACATCGGCAATGCTCATCGTTCGCTTGGCGTGAGTGATTACTATGAATTGCGAATCCTTTTGAAATTCCCGCAGCAGCATATTGAAACGCTCATTATTCGCCTCATCCAGAGCCGCGTCAACTTCGTCAAGGAAACAGAATGGTGATGGCTTTGTCTTGAAAACCGCAAATAGCAGAGCAATTGCCGTCAGCGACTTTTCACCGCCGCTCAGCAAAGAAATACTCCTTGTTTCCTTGCCGGGCGGCCGGGCTATTACTTCTATACCCGCTTCGAGGATGTCTTCGGCATCTTCAAGTACTATGTCGGCCCTGCCTCCGCCAAACAGCTTGCGGAAAATCTCCTGGAAATGACCTCTTATTTCCTCAAAGGTCTCTGCGAATTTCTCCCGGCTTTTCTTGTTAAGACGATTTATCAATTGCTGCAGTTGAGCTTTACTCTTGTTGAGGTCTCCAACCTGGTCACTCAAAAAGTTATGTCGCTTTTCGAGGTTTTCCTGCTCATCTATCGCGTCAACGTTTACATTGCCGAGCCGCTCAATCTTACCCCTAAGTTCAACTATTTCTTCTTTTATTTTCTCCCAGTTGACCTCCTGGCCCTTGTAACTCTTGTAGGCCTCGGCCAAATCAATCTGCAATTCGTCCTGCACTCTCTCAACCAAATCCTGCTGCTTTACCTCCAACTGGCTCAATTCTATTTTAAGCTCATTGATTTTTTGCCCAGTCTCGTTCTTCTCGGCGCATCTGATCCCGACAAGCTCTTCCGCTTGTTTTCGTTCTTCGAGCAGCTTTTCTATTTCTTTATGCAGCAGCTGGCTGTTCTCCTGGTTCTTTTCTTTTTCGACAAACAGCTCCGATACCGCCGCTTCACAGTTAAGAATATCCCTTTGAGCTTCTGTCAATTGCCCGCTGCAGCTTTGAATTTCCTCATGCGCCGTCTCACCGGCCGTCCGGTTTTCCTGGATCTGGCTTTTCAGACTCCCAATTATTTGCTTCAATGATTTGCTTTGTTCTGCAATCTGACCCAGAGCAATCTTCAAATCAGTAAGTCTGTTCGCCAGTGTTTGCTGTTGTTGTTTTTGTTCGGCGTACTTTACTTCAAGTTCTTCTATGCGCGCCGAGCGCTGGCTGTTTACCACCTCCAGCTCCTGCAATTTTTGTTTCGAGTCGTATTCTTTTTGCACCGACTCAAGCTTCTGTGCTTCCAGCAGGTCAATTTCACTGGCTATCAACGGCTCCTCTTCTCTCAGCCGCTTGATATTTTGTTCTATCACGCTAAGCTTTGAGCCTACCTGCATCTTTTGTGTATTCGCTTCATAAATAGCCGTTCGCAGGTCTTTACACAACTGGGCCAAATGCGCGTTGGTCTGATTGTTTTTTTCAGTTTGTTCTTCGAGCACCGCGATTTCAGACGCTATGTTGGCGATAGTCTCCTCCAATTGGCGCAGTCGGCTCTTGCGTGATATCAGACCCGTTGCCTTGCCTAAAGGCCCGAGTTTTATCACCCCGTCGCCGCTTAAGAATTCACCCTTCAAAGTTACAAATTCGTATTCATTTCCTATATTCTCATCCAGCTCGATCGCATCTTTTAGAGAGTCAACAATCAGCGTTTTGCCGAGCAATTTCCAGGCCAGCGGCGCGTATCTGCTGTCGAACTTTACAAATTCAACAAGCCTGCCCTTTACACAGGCAAATTCCGACAAATCATTTTTGTCCACAAACGGCTCTATTCTATCAAGGCATATAAAATTCACTCTGCCGTCAAGCTTCTGAATCGTTTCCGTATCAGCCAACATTCTGCTTGTGTCGTTGATTACCAGAGCGTCGGTCTGGCCCTCAAGGGCGGCTTCAACGGCATTTGCATATTCGACATCAGCCCTGATAATGTCCGCCGGTATTCCTTCAACGTAATCGAATTTGTTGTTTTCAACCGACCGGCTCAGCAAAATGCTCTTGACCGCTGTTCTAAGCCCCTGGCGCCTTTTCTCCATATCGGTCAATATCGTCAGCTCACCGCTCAGGGCACTTCGCGCCTCTTTGCTGTGAACTAACCGCTTATTGACCACCGCGATAAGAGCGTCGGTTTCTTCTGCTTTTTTGCGTTTGGATTCTAAGCTCTCGTTTAATTCATCCAGCACTGTTTCGATGTCGCTTAAACGAGCTTTGTGTTGTGCTTTGTCGGTAAGTAGTTTCTCAAGTTCTGCGCGGGCGCGTTCTGCACGGCCGGCAAGACGGTCCTTCTGGTTTGATAGATTGTTGCGATAGACTGAAATGCTCTGGATTTCGTTATGAAGTTGCGCCGTCCTTCTGACTATATCGATAATGCCTGACTTCTCATCTTCCAGGTGCGCCTCGAGCGAAGCACATTCGGTATTTATTTCGCCGATGGCCTTTTGGACCTGCTCAGCAGCCCGGCTTTTCTCTTCGAGCATTTTTTCACAGCTTGCCAGCTCGGTCTCATATTGCGCCGAATCTTTTTCAAAAACCTTCTTCAGCTCCTGCAGTTTTTCAATTTTCTCTCCCGCTGACTTCTTCCTCTGCTGCAGTTCCGAAATTCTCGCTCTCAAAAATTCAATTCTTTGAAGCCGCTGCTCAATTTTGCTCTGAACAGACACAAGCTGATTTCCCGTCCGGTTTAGCTCGTGCTCGGTTTCTATTATCTCCTCGCCCAACCTGCTTATCAGACTGTCTTGTCTTGCTACTTCCGCCGCCAGCCGCTCGAACTGTTCGGTCACCTTGTCAAGAGCGGTTCCTCTGTCTGTTAACCGCGTGTGATACTTCGCATATTCAACCAGCGAGTAGTTGACCTGCAGCTCCTTGAGCCTTTGAGTGTAATGCAGATAATTCCTTGCTTTGCCGGCCTGCAGCTTCACACTCCGCAGCCTCTTTGTAACTTCGCCTAAAATATCTGCAAGCCGCAGCAGATTTTGTTCCGTTCGTTCCAGTTTACGAAGTGCCTCTTTTCTGTGCGCTTTATACTTGCTTATACCAGCGGCTTCTTCAAATATGAACCTTCTGTCCGTCTTCGATGCGCTTACTAAATGCTCAATTTGCCCCTGTTCAAGAATCGAATAGGCCCTGGTACCTATGCCGGTGTCCATAAATAATTCCCGGACATCTTTCAACCGGCAGATTTTGTTGTTTATCCGGTACTCACTCTCTCCGCTCTTATAAATCTTTCGTGACACCTGCACCTGCTCGGCGTCGATTGGCAGCTGTGGCGTGCCGGTTCCATTAAGGTTGCCTATAAACAGGCCCACTTCAGCCGCTCCGAGAGACTTTCTGCTGCTGCTGCCGCTAAATATCACATCGGCCATCTGCCCGCTTCGCAGGCTCTTGACGCTCTGCTCCCCAAGTACCCACTTTACCGCATCGACGATATTGCTCTTACCGCAGCCGTTCGGTCCCACAATGGCGGTTATTGGCGAATCGAAAATGAATTCCGTTTTGTCAGCGAAACTTTTGAAGCCGTTAAGAACAATTTTTTCAAGTTTCATTTCGTATCCCGTTGTTAACGTCCGGTAACTATTGCTGCAAAGCTCGCGCAGTCCTTCTTAAACCAAAATATGCAATATTGTTATCGGCCGAGGGTCTGTTTTCTCTTGACAATTAGCCGATTTTGGGTAAGGGTCCGGCCCAAAACTCTGCTTTTACAGCACCTTTGTCGCACATCTGCTTCAAAATAGCTATCATTTCGGCATATGAAAC
This sequence comes from Phycisphaerae bacterium, assembly GCA_030619925.1. Lineage (GTDB taxonomy): Bacteria > Planctomycetota > Phycisphaerae > Sedimentisphaerales > Anaerobacaceae > JAUXAL01. The sequence continues at coordinate 89,410 of JAUXAL010000002.1, forward strand.
GCCCAAGCCTCCGCGCCCTTGCTCAGTACGGGGCTCTTCGCAGAGTGTTCGAATAATATCGGCAAGCTCGAAGGAGCTTGTCAACTGCGCTATTGCGCCGGGCCGTGTGGGGACTTTGCGCATTATTGAGACATATCTTTGACCAGTCGGAGCGTTTATTGTTATATTACCGTCGGCTGACTGCACAAAAATATTGCCACGGCAACGTATCGGCGTACCGAATAACACAACCCGTGGCTGACCGCTGCGAGAAACGAAAATCGCCTCGTGTTCGGTTTGCTCTATTTGTTCCAGAAAAAAATTACGCCCGATGAACTCTCGTGCTATGGCAGCATCATCCAATTTTCGCAATTGCTCGTACGCTGCCAGTCTGATGTAAAAATCATCGTCACGCAGCAATCTCCGTGATATCGCAGCCGCATCATCGCTCCTCGCCGCTGTAGTTATTGCCTCCAATGCCTCGACTCGGTACGTCGAACCTCTATCTAACGCTATTTCTCTAAGAGTCCCCAAACCTTCGTCACTGCCGAGATTCAGCATACATCTGGCTGCCCGCAGACGCACCTGCTCGTTAGATACATTCAGCAAAAAGCCCAGCCTGCCAAGACTTTCATTGCCTATGGTCTCAAGAGCAATTTCACTTTGCTCTTTATCCTGCGAACCGGCAAGTCTTCTAACAAATGTTTTTATTCTTTCCCTGGTAATTTCCGGGCCCTCGGCCAGATACATTGCTTTAACTATTGAAATGAATCTCTGCTTTCGTTCTTTATATTCAGCCGGCACTGTCAATTCAATCTGGCCAGGCAGAACCGCCTTAGCTGTGCCGACGCCGAAACGTTCGATTAAGCGGTTGCGAATACTGCTTGCGATTCTAAAATCAGGCTCGTGAAGTACCAGACTTGCTTTGTACTCATTAAGGACCCTTCCCCCGGCCAGGATATACCCGACCCTTTTACTTGTTGCCGAACTGCCGATTTTATCTATAAAGACCGGCCCTTTTACATCGGCTATAACTCTTGTAGCTATGCCGAAGCTCCCTGCCGTCTTAAGCTCAGCACCAAACAGCCGGCCGTTTTCCAGAGAAGTGGTTTGTGTGCCCCTCAATGCGGTTACTCTTACATCGAAGTACTGGTTTTTTGAAGCTATTGTCGGCAATATCCCCTCTACCAGTACTACCGCCGTATCAGGATTGTTAATAAGCTTTTCAACATTTACCTTGCGCTCAGGCAATTGCGTCAGGATATATCGTCTAAGATATGCTCTAATCTGCGGCGAACATTGCGCCGAGCCTGTCTCCTTCAATCCACCTACCAGGCCGTACCCTTCGAGCCGAATCGATTCGGGCAGGACCACCTCGACCAACGACCCTATTGTGGGGCCCAAATCCACATCAGGTACAAGTCCTTTTGTCTTTTTTTGGCCCAGCTCGCCACAGCCACCCATAAAGCGAGCGATAAATAATATCGCTATTATACAAATCGTCTTTCGACCGGTAATATTCATCTTGCTGAACCCTAAAACAAGCTAAGTTTGTACCTGGAAACTCCTGCTCAATACTACCCTTTCCAATCACACTCGTCAAGCTGAACGTGCAATATTCTTTATTCGACATTCTACATTCGAATTTGTACGAGATACGCTTCACGCTTCACGAGATGCGAACTGCGACTCCTCCGTCCTCCTTGCTTCGACATTCGACATTCCTTGTTCGATATTCGTTATTCTATTTATCTTGGGCGTTACATTTACCCCCCCTGCTCTGCGTTTTGGGCCTGGGGTTACGATTATTTACTCGCCGAGTATCTGGCAAATAACCGTTCTTGTTCTTGGCCTGGTATCGAAATCTACAAGTATGATTTGCTGCCACGTTCCGAGCGTCAGTCGGCCGCCAACCACGGGCACGCTCAGAGAAGGCCCCAGCAGCGAAGCCCGCACGTGGGCGTGGCCGTTATCATCGTGCCAGGTCTCTTCGTGCTCATACCTGGCGTTTTCAGGTGCGATTTTCTCAAACGCCGCTTTTATATCGTAATTAACCAGTCCCGGCTCATATTCGGTAGTTGTAATTCCCGCCGTCGAGCCGACATTGAAAAGTGTAACGGTCCCATCTCTCACAGCCGATTCGGCCACGACCTCGCCGACCTGCTCGGTGATATTAACGATATCACAATTGCCCTTCGTCTTGACTTTTATCTTTTCCGTTTTGACCATAGAGGTATAATAAGGCAGGATTCGGTTATATGCAAGAGGCCACCCTGCCGGCCGAGTATACAGTTTTCGATTACACCAACGCAATCGCTTATTAGGAGCCCAAAATGAAAAAAGGCGTCATCGGATGTATTCTCTCTTGCCCGCTTCTTACTGCCGGTGCCTTTGGTAATTCGTGGTTAAAAGATGCTGTTTTCTACGAAGTTTTTGTAAGAAGCTATTATGATTCAAACGCAGATGGCATTGGCGATTTAAAGGGCCTGGAGATGAAGCTGGACTATATTAAGCAGCTGGGCGCCAATGCCTTATGGCTAATGCCCATCTTTAAATCCCCTTCTTATCACGGATATGATACGGTTGATTATTATCAGGTAAACGAAGATTACGGCACCATGGAGGACTTTGATTCTTTGCTCGCCGCAGCCAACGAACGCGGCATCCGTATTATTCTGGATTTGGTGGTCAATCATACCTCTTCGGAGCATCCCTGGTTTCAAAAGTCCGTAGAGAATATCCCTCCCTATAACCACTGGTATATATGGGAAAAGACCAGGCCCCGTGGCAAACAGTCTGTATATGGAAAGAGCAAGCCGGTCGAAGGTGGCGGCTGGCGTTACAATGACAAACGAAAACAGTTCTACTATGCCCATTTCTCTAAAAAAATGCCCGACCTCAATCTCCGGAACGCTGCCGTGCGCCGGGAGGTCAAAAAAATCGCGAAATTCTGGCTGGACAAGGGCATTGCCGGTTTTCGTTTGGATGCGGCGAAACTTATAATTGAGGAAGGCCCCGGAAAAATGCGGGCCAACACACCCGCCACGATACAGTGGTGGGTCGAGTTTAGTCAATATGTCAAGTCGCTCAATCCGCAAGCGATTCTGATAGGTGAAGTGTGGGCCGAGCACTCCCAGATAAGCAAATATTATGCTAAGGGCAAAGGCTTAGATATTTGTTTCGACTTTCCCTTCCAGAGTAACACCCTCAATACCGTTGGCTCCGGCATCGTCAAGAGCTTCATTGACATGGTCGCGACAAAAAAGAAACTGCCGGCCCCTCTTTCATTTTATGCCCCTTTTCTCGCCAATCACGACCAGGACCGTTACATGACCTCATTGGACAACGATTTTGTCAAAGCACGCATGGCCGCTATAATCCTTCTCACCGCGCCAGGGACGCCATTTATCTATTACGGCGAGGAAATTGGCATGTACCACCCCACCAAAAAGGCCGATCATCTCTTGATACGCACCCCAATGCAATGGGACCAAACCGAAGTGACCGCCGGTTTTACCCGCAGTAGCACCCCCTGGCAAAAAATCAACGATAATAAGACGCCCTATAATGTGCGGCACCAGCAGCGGTCGCCCGACTCACTTTTGAAGCTCTATCAAAAATTGATACGGCTGAGGCTGGAACATCCGGAACTGCGGTATGGTGATTACAAATTTCATTCCGTCGGTAAAAATGTTTTGGCCTATGAAAGGGTATACGAAAAGAGCAGAGTTCTGGTACTGATTAATCCTTCCGGGAAGGAACAAACCATCCGCAGCCAAAGGATTTCCGGCAGCTACCGTAATCTGCTGGATGGCAAAACAATCGAAATTACCCACAAATATGTCATGCTTGCCGGCGCTCATTACCTCCTCGAGCCGATGGAAGAATGAGCTCCTGAGCCGTAAAATCCTTGGCCGGCCCTGCGAAGCAGAATGGCCAAGCACGGGGCCGCCATCCCCTATCCGCTGTTTTTCTCATTCATAAAAAAAATAATTTGGCATTCGAATTTTTATTTCTTATGTTTTACTCAGTGTCGTTAAGGTATCAAAACAAACTTATTATTTAATTATGGGGGTCAAACGATGGAACCTGAAAACGAAAATTGGTCACAGCCGTACGAAGGTCAAACCGAGCCGAGCACACCTCAACAGCCTGAAAAAAAGTCCTTTTTCCAGCAGGAACGGCTCCAACGAACCTGGCTCAATGTTAAGCTGGCAACCTGGCTCAAATGTCTCATTATTATCGCTGCTTTGTCTATCACTGCTGTTTTAGTTGCTCCTAAGTTCACCACAGCACAGTCCCAACAGCAAGAAACCTCCACGTACTACTCTGAATTCCAAGAAGATTGGTATGATGATTGTGAAGAAGGCTGGTACGATGAGGGTGAAGAAGATTGGTATGATGGTGAAGATGATTGGTACGATGATGATTGTTATGATGAGTATTATGGTTATGAGGACTAACATCTTCGCTCCGGACTAAACGCTAAGAAATTTCGCGTCTAACCCTCAAAAGTCTCTTTTGGGGGTTTTTTTTATTTAGCCTCGCCGCCCCTCACGCACCGGACATAGTTATAGATCCGGATCTCGTCCGATTGGGGCCCAAGGCCACCCGGCCAATCAGAGGGGTCCCCGGATTTTGGATCACTCCGCACAGCACCGGCACCGTGTGCGTTTATCGGCTCGCCGCCGAATGTCCTTGCCGAAAAGCCTTGCCCGAAGCACACGTAATAACCGAAGTAGTTCTCGATATGGGTCGTGCTCGTCCAGAACCATGACTCCTCGGCCGTCAGGCCAAAGACCGGGTCGATCGCTGCACCCCGATACGCCGGATCGAGGGCATCGGGTGCTCGGCTGTAGTCCACGATGCTCTGCAGTTCTTTGACGTTTGGCAGGCGCCAGTCATCGTGACCCCCATATTCGAGGTTCTCGGCATATTCGAGCGCCTCCTGCCAGTTCATGGTCCTGTCGCTGTCGGCTTTCATCCACATCAGGCTGGTGGCGCGGTCCGTGATTGTCCCGTCGCCGTTGTCAACAAAATCGTTTTCCCCGTAGGCCGGGCCGCGAACACACCGCACATATTGGCGCCCGGCGCGGCGCCCGGCAACGGGATAACTCTTGATGCGCCCGTCGGCAAAGTTGAAACCGAAAGCGCTCCTGTCGCCCCGCATCGTCGTCCCAACATAGCGATTGCCGGACCTGTACTGGGCATCGATAATACGCCATCCCTCCGCTGTGTTCGGATACTCGAAATCGAAGTAGTAGCTGTTGATATACGGCGTCCTGGTCCGGATGTTTCCGCGGAAATCAACTATCGAGAACAGCTCCTTGATCGTCGGCAGGCGCCAGTCGCCATACCCGGCCAGGCCCAGGGATTCGGCGTAAGCCTCCGCCTCCACAAGGGTCCGCTTCACAAAATCCGGGGTCTTCTGCCACATCAGCCCGGTATTGAGGTCCGTGACTGTCCCGTCGCCATTGTCCCTGTACGCCATGGCAAATCCCTGATACTGAGCATCCTGACCGTAGAAAGACCAGCCGGGCCTGGGGCAGACGATTTCTTTCGAGTTGTCGTAACATTTCTCTTGGCCCGTATCGACAATTCGATATTTGCCGCCGTGCTGCTGCTCTGCAGAAACACTAAGTCCGCGCGCATCCTGCCGTGTGTTTACCACGCTGCCGAGAATAAGGCCGCACAACATGACACTGATTCTCCGGATTGACTTTGATTCGTTCATCTGGTCATCTCCAATTTTGCCTAACATCGTCGCTAAGCCGCGGCCCCGATAATTTGTCATTGCGAGCCCCGAAGGTCCGTACTCTGCCTTCTGTCTTCCGATTTGAAAATTGGCTTTGTTTGGGTTTGAATTGGGTTTGAATTGGGTTTGTTTTTTTGGACTGCGAAAGCGTCATTTTTTCTGTAATCCTTTGTTATAAGTGAGTTTACATTCATTTGGGCTTTTTGGAAATTGGCTTTGATTGGGTTTGTTTTGTTCGAGCCTGGAGGCGGTTTCATTTTCATAATCCTCTATAACATATAAGTTTACGTTCATTTTGGACTTTTCGGAAATTGGGTTTGAATTGGGTTTGTTTTTTCGGACTGCGAAATCATCGTATTTTATGTAATCCTTTGTTATAAGCGAGTTTACATTCATTTGGGCTTTTCGGAAATTGGCTTTGATTGGGTTTGAATTGGGTTTGTTTTCACCAAGTGTCCAATTGCTTATTTTTTCATAATCCTCTATTACTAATGGGTTTACGTTCATTTGACTTTTTCGGAAATTGGCTTTGTTTTGCATAATTTATAGTGAAACTCACTCTCTATTTCTCTATTTCTCCGCTATTTCGGACTGATATGACAAAAAAGCCCTGTTTTCCGGCGTTTTGTAAAACGATGACCATTGGGAACCCCCCTTTCTGATTGACGATTGACGATGGATGATTGACGATCCTTCGACTTCGCTCAGGACAGGTTTGCTATTTTCTATGAACAACGAACTATGAACTATGAACTATGAACTATGAACTATCCATAGTTAAACATACATTATACCATAAAACAGATTAGAATTCAAGTTCATTCCTGCGATTTACCATAAAAGAGTTTCGACTGTGAGGGCGGATAGTCAAATGACTACGAGCTTTTTCATGCTCCGGCCAGCGAAAGGTCGTGAAATGAACCATAGTCAAATGACTACGAGCTTCTTCATGCTCTGTCCATCGACAGGTTGTGAAATGACCCATAGTCAAATGACTACGGGCATTTGGGTGTTTTGATCTACAGAAACCTCTTCTTAACCCAACAGCTTAAACCGACAGATATTAAGCAGCGACAAAGTGCCAGGCGGATAGTCATATGACTACGAGCTTTTTCATTCTCCGTCCGGCGACAGGTAGTGAAATGACCCCTTTGAGGGCAGGTCTACAGAAAATCCTGAGCCGGTCTAACCGCTTTTTTGTCCAGAACTTCCCGAAAATCCATCTTGGGTCCAAGGTGGGGATGGCTGCTGGTTGTCGGGT
>JAUXAL010000100.1 GCA_030619925.1 Phycisphaerae bacterium
AGAAGACAGAAGACAGAAGACAGAAGACAGAAGACAGAAGACAGAAGACAGAAGACAGAAGACAGAAGACAGAAGACAGAAGACAGAAGACAGAAGACAGAAGACAGAAGACAGAAGACAGAAGACGGAAGACGGAAGACAGAAGACAGAAGACAGAAGTCAGGAGACAGAAGACAGAAGGCAGAAGTCAGAAGGTTGAAGCTTTCGAGGACGAAGACTTTCGATAAGGGTTCTTTGGCAGTATTTATAAATGGTTTACTACTGCTCAAAATCTTATCAAACTGATTTTCGTCAGGGTTGTTCGGCGTCTGGTACCGGGCGCGTTAACCAGATGCCAGGCGGTATATTGCTCGGCATAGGGGTCCGAAGCCGACATGCCATCAACCGGCACAATAACCTGCAATCCCCTCGAAGCGGCGCCGGTGGCTGTGTGAAGAACCGCTCCATGGGCGGACGTGCCCACCAAAATCACGGTCTCGACGCCTTTCTCGGCTAAAATCTTTTCCAAGTCGGTACCGAAGAACTTATCGACTCCGGATTTGACTATCGGTTCGCCCGCAAGGGGGGCCACCTCCTTCCTGATGTCGGCGGCGTTTGCGCTGCTGGTGAGACTGTAAACGACGGGCATTCCTTGAGCCCTTGCCTGTGTGAGTAGCTTTTGGATGTCGGTGACAGAAGCCACACAGCGAGGTCTCCTCTGGGGATTACAGTTACCCTTTTGAATGTCCAGAATTAGCAGGGCTGTTGCCTTCGGGTCCACCGTTACCGGTTTGAGCTCAGGGGGCGGCGGTGTTTTCACAGCGGGCCATTCGTCTATAATGGTATTTTTCGAGGGGGCAGGCGCCGAGCAGCCGACAACAGTGATTGAAGTCAATATAACGCATATTATTGTTCGCGTGTTTATAGCTGCCATTTTTTCCTTTCCAACTCAAACCGACTGTACGTCGTCAGCAAGAATGCGACAAATGTAGCCTTCAATTTCAACAAGAATCAATTTCTCTCATACCGAAACATCCCGCTTTCGATTTGTCAGGGCGAAAAGACAGGCGACCACACACAGAGCCGCTGTTCCCACGGCACCTACGATTATCGGGTCGAGGTTGCACTGCGCCAGCTGCCATGAGCTGGCTAAGTTGCGCGCAAAGGTTCCCCAAGTGACAACGGCGATACTTACGGCGATCGACACAAGACCCTGCCACAGACGAAGGCGAACTCGCAGGAAAGAAAGAATAAACAAGCCCAAAAGCGCACCACCAAAGATTCCCGAGATCTGCCACCAAATATCCAAAATACTCTTTGCCCGAATCATCAAAAGGGCGGCACCGGTCCCAAGCACGCCCCATACGACTGTTGCCAAGCGCAAAAATACCATGCTGGCCCGTTCACCAATATTCGGATTAAAATATCGCTTGTGGAAGTCCAGCAGCAAGACCGTCGCCGAGCAATTCAAGGCCGAATCCACAGTGCTCATTGCAGCGGCCAAAATAGCAGCGATAATCAATCCCTTCAGGCCCATAGGCAGCTGGGTGGCGATAAAATATGGGAAAACCTCATCACCCTTAGTTATCCCTGCCTCTGCTAATTCACTGCCTTGAGAGTAGAAGGCAGAGAGCATTGTCCCAATATAGAGAAAGACGGCTGTCAACGGAATATATATCAGCATCGCAATCCAGATTGAGCGTTTCGCATCTCGCTCTGTAGGAACAGCGCAGTATTTCTGCACGTAGTTCTGGTCAGCCAGCAGACTCCGCAGATTCTCCGTGACTCCGTAAATGACCATCACCCATATCGTTCGTGAAGACAGCGACAGATCCCAGCTGCCGAAGCTAAACTTATTATTATCGATAGCCGCTTGTATCAAGGGCTGCGGCCCCGAGAAAACATGGAGGGACAAACTAACAGCGCAAAAGCCGATGCCGGCAATCATAATCACTGATTGCATAACGTCGGTCCAAATCACGGCCTCCATTCCACCGAGCAGTGTATAAATAATGGTAACAAGGCCGATGATTATGATTACAACAGCAATGTTCCACGGAACAAACGTACTTAACAACAGGCTGGCTAAGTAAAGAATTACTGCAACGCGCCCGATCATATACAGGACAAACGCCAGTGCCGCATACACTCGTCCCCACGAGCCGAGTCTGGCCTCCAGAAAGCTGTAAACGGAAATCAGGCGCATCTTTCGATAGTAGGGCACAGCGTACTTGCAAACCAGCCAGGCTACAGGCGGGATACAAAGCGAGAAAATGATAGGATGCCAGTTACTGTCGAAGGCCTTGCCGGGGGTGGCAATATATGAAATACTGCTGGTATAGGCGCTCATCACGGCCAGTCCGGCCGCCCACGCGGGAATAGAACGGTCGGCAATCATGAATTGTTCTGCCGTACGACACTTGCGTTTGTAGTACACACCCATGCCGATCAGCACGCAACAATAAAGAAACAAAATGCCGATATCAACTGAGCTAAGGCTTGCCTGCATAATCTTTGGCCCTATCTCAGAAGTCAGAAATCAGAAATCAGAAGTCAGAAATCAGATGTCAGAAGTCAGATTATCTGTCTTCTGTCCTCTGTCCTCTGTCTTTTGTTCTCTGTCTTCTGTTCTCTGTCTTCTGTTCTCTGTCTTCTGTCCTTTCTGCACAATTCCCAGTTCTCTTACGTACTGCTGAATCACCTTACGCTCTGCCCGACGAAAACGGTGAAATGGTTCAGCCAGAAAGTCGCTGCAAATACCCACGCACGAAAGCGCACACTTTAGACCCTTTAAGAAACTCGACTCATACCGTCCCACACTATAAATGGTGTTACTGATTTCCATCACCTTTTTATGCAGGGACCCGGCCTTCGGCAGGTCCCTTGAGCATGCTGCATTGTAAAGGTCGACGTAAAGCTGCGGAAGAAGGTTGGCACCTCCACAGACACCACCATGCCCACCCAGCAAGATTGCCTCGGCCAGCAGCTCTTCCGGACCCACAAGAAGTGAAAAGTCCGGGTGGTCTTTAAGCAGGGACTGAAGCTTGTGAAAATAGCCCATGTTGCCGGAACTGTCCTTTAAGCCCACGATGCCGGTAATGTCAGCCGCGGCCCGCACGGTCTGGGGCTCGAAAACAAGCTTGGTGTAGCTTGGCATATTGTACAGAAACAATGGAAGCGGCAGCTCAGGCGTTAGATGCTTGAGGTACTCGAGCAGTTCGGCCTGGCCGGCAGGGAAGTAATATGGCGGCGCCAGCACGACAGCCTGTGCGCCGGCATCTCCTGCTTTGCACGCAATGTTTACCGACTCCACAAAACATGTGTCGGTGATTCCGACCAACACCGGTACCCGGCCCTTAACCTGGCTGCAGACGCGTTCAATGAGTTCACGTCGCAGGCGGTAACTTAGACTCGGCGCCTCACCAGTTGTCCCGAGGATAAACAAGCCATGCACGCCGCCGGCAAGAATGTGCTCGATCAGCCGCTCCAGGCCGGCTACGTCGAGAGTATCGCGGTCCAGAAGCGGGGTGACCATTGGTGGGATAATGCCACGTAGGGGCCTTGGTAATACAGTCGAGTTCGATTCCATATTTATCAGTTCTCCATTCTGTGATTAATCCGGCCGCACAACTCAAGAAACGCCAGGACCCGTTCATCCGGTGTGCCGGCCTCAATGTCCGCGACAACAACATCGCACGGCCCATAGTCGCGCGCGACCCTTTCCAGGTCTGCTCGAATAGTATCCAGCGACTTGTCTGCCAGGTCTGTGGGCGGATACATCAGGGCACGGCGTGCATGGGCGATTGCCTCCTTCGCCCGGGCAAGATCCGAATCTAATCCCATATCGATATAGCCTAAGTGCGGGACCGTGGCGTAGTCGTCGATGTAAGGATCGGCGTTCCAGGCACAGTTGTGGATGCCGATGCAGCCGAAGGCTTCCGCAATCCGCCGGTCGAAAGGCAGAAGGATATCACGGTACAGCTCGGGTGAGACCATATTGACCAGGCAGTTGCTAACGGTGAAGAAGCCAATCTCTACGCCGCTTTGAAGCTGCCGCTGATGGAGTAGCTTCGCCGCCTCGGTCATTGTCCTGCAGATGCAATCGAACAGGTGGCGGCAGCGCCGCGGCGAGTCGATCATATCGTAGAAAAGTTTTTCGCCGCGCAGGCGGTAGGCGTTATTGAGCACACCCTGCCAGTTGATGAATCCTTCAACTCGGCCTTGGCGGGCGGCGATCCAGTCAGCCTGCGCCATAAGCTCCTGAAAGAAAGGATTCGTATTAAGGTCGGGCGGTTCAAGGCCGTCAACCTGCTCATCGCTTAGATACGAATGTTCGCAGTTTGGCCAGTTGTCCTGTGCGTACACAATTGGAACTCCGTAGATGGCAGCGGCACTGCTGCAGCCGTAGGTACCAGTCAGCAGATCCAGGGGCTTATCCGGGCAGTCGATGCCGCCGATTTTCGTGCCTGGGAATCGGCGTTTTAATTCGCCACGCATGGCCAGCAGCGTTTGGTGCCTGTATGCCGGGTCGGTATGCCACCGCCGGCCGAAGTCGATCCCAAGGGCGCTTCGATACCAATTCGGGGTGAAGCCGATTTCCGGACGCAGAAACGGCTCGTCACCGGTCGCCGGCTGCCGGGTAGCAGGCGCTGCCGGCGCGATATAGCTGATGAGTTGACAAGTTTCCACAGACATTGCATCATTCCCTGCTATCGGGTCGTTAGTTCGTGCCGCAGGCCCGCATAGCAGCGCAATACCGCCACTATCTAACGTTCAACTTTCAAACCAGCTATACGATAACCAGAAATGTAATCTTCGTCAACTATTCAACTGTCCGGGCAATCCGTGTAATCCGCGGTCCAATTTAGTATAATCGACGATAATGAGCTTGACGGATGACATAAAGCACAAAGCGATTGAATTAGGTTTCGACCTGGTTGGCATAACAGAAGCTGTGCCCATCGATTCTGACCAAACGGAATTACTGGTGGGCTGGCTGAAGTCCGGTTTTGCAGGTCAGATGAAGTACATGCACAGGAACCTTCAAAAACGTACCGACCCCGCTAAGCTTTTGGAGGATGCAAAGTCGGTAATATGTGTCGGCCTAAACTACAAACCACCAGAACGCTCGGCGTCATTGCCAGCATCGCGAAGCGATGCGCGTCAATCTGACCTTCGCCGCGGAGCCGCGGCGGTGGGCAAAGTAGCACACTGCGGCCAATATGAAGACTACCACCGGTTTATGAGGAAGCGATTGGGCAGACTAATTGACTTTGTCAGCTCTATCGCTGAGGCAGGGCACAAATTCAAAATCTGTGTTGATTCGGTCCCGCTGGCTGAGAGGACATTAGCGGCCCGGGCGGGCCTCGGTTTCATCGGGAAAAATCATATGCTAATCAATCCCAAACTTGGTGGCCAAGTATTTCTCGGCGAAGTAATAACGACTCTAAAACTCCAAACCGATAAGCCGATTAGCTTTGGTTCTGAGCAAAAAGAGCCTTTAGCCCTGAGCGGAGTCGGAGGGGAAGAATCTATGGATATAATCGCAGCCAAATGCGCTAAGTGCAATAAATGTATCGATGCCTGCCCGACAGGGGCATTGAGGGCGGACGGCCAATTTGACGCCAACAAGTGCATCAGCTATTTGACAATAGAGTACAAAGGCCAAATACCGTCAGAACTGGCTGAAAAAATTGGCGATCGCCTCTTCGGCTGTGATGAGTGTGTCCTCGCCTGTCCCTGGCATCAGGATGCACCCGTGTGCAAAAATCAGCAGTTCAAATTCTATGATGAAAGGGCAAGACTGAACTTGCAGGAAGTTTTGAACCTGAGCCGGCAGGACTTTGATATGAAATTAGCTGGTTCTCCTATCAAACGCCTAGGCCTTGAAAGGTTGAAAAGAAATGCGCGGATTTGCCTCAATAATGCCAAATAGCGAGGAACTATCTGTCGGGTGTCGAAGACAATAAGAGCAATGCGATTCTGATTTTGAATCCGAAGGTTGCAGGTTCGAGCCCTGGTGGGCCCGCCGAGGGCAGGTATGATCAAACTTGGCGTTGCCGGGTGGCACATTATGCTCAAACTTCCGCTGTCGAGCAAAAAGTTCGCTAAACACCAAGCTATTCGTGTCGCAGCGACTCAATCGGGTCCATGTTGGCAGCTCGATAGGCCGGATACAAGCCGAAAGTTATGCCAACCGCAGCGCTAATGCCAAAGGCCAGGACCAGCGAAAGCCCCGTGATCACCGTGGGCATATGGCCAAAATAGGTTACTAAGGCTGGTATAAGAGAACCCAAGATAATCCCCAAGATACCCCCAACAAATGTCAAGAGTAGGGTTTCTGAGAGGAATTGAACGATAATATCGCGCTTCTTGGCGCCAAGGGCACGGCGAATGCCAATCTCACGTGTTCGCTCGCTGACGGTCGCTAACATAATATTCATAATTCCTATGCCTCCGACCAAAAGTGAAATCGTGGCGATTGAGCCGAGTACGATGCTGAAAATACGCTGCGTTCGTTTCGCCTGGTACAGCAGTTCAAGCGGCACAACTATACGGTAGTCCTTCTTATCCTTGTGAAGACGCGCCAGCAGAGTATCCAGAATATCACGCATCGGTAACACCTGCTCGGTTGATTTGACCTTCACTGTGATCTTCTGTAGCTGTACTCTTTCTATATTTTGGCTGCCCCCGCTGAAGCTGGCACTCAACTCGGTAAATCGGGACTTGGCGGTTGACAAAGGCAAATATACACTACCGGTGGCCCCACTGTCGGAACCCGTTGCCGCCGCCATAGCGCTTGTGGAACCATTCTGTCTGTCTCCAACCGATGGTGTCCCGGCCACACCCACAACCCGGTAGCAATTGCCCCTTATCCTGATGTCCTTGCCGAGCGGGTCGTCGAATCCGAACAGACCGCTCACGAGCTGCTCATCGACCACGCACACACTCTGCTGCCGATGCAGATCAATACTGCTCAAAAACCGCCCATAAACCACGTGAACCGGCGAAACCGCCGTGTACCACGGAATGGTACCCACGATTTTGATAGCCACCTTACGACTGCCGTATCGTGCTTCCTGGTCTATCTCGCGAATGGGTACGACAACCTCGACATCCGGCAGGCTGTTGCGAATTGACTCGGCATCCTTATAGGTCAGGCCGTAGCTCCGCATCCGCCGCCCCGTGTCGCTGGTGTCGGCTCGCTCCTTGGGCGGCTCAAGCGTCTCGACAATCAAATTTCTGCTCCCAAGCCGCGCTATCAACTCCTGTGCCTCCCGGCTGGCTCCTTCACCTATCGCGAGCATAGCGATCACCGAGCAGACGCCGAAAACTATGCCGAGCGTTGTTAGCGCAGACCGCAACCGGTGCATCCACAGGCTTTTGATGCCCAGCTTTAGCGTCCTTTTAACACTAAACCAACGCATAATAACTAACGCTCATGGTTGTACTCCTGCCGTTCAATTCGTCCATCGAGAAGATGTATGGTTCTCTCAGCTCTTGCCGCAATATGTTCATCATGTGATACAATAATCAGCGTTGTGCCCCGCTTATGCAAATCATCAAGAATGTCCATAATTTCTGAGCCACTTTCCGAATCAAGATTTCCGGTCGGCTCGTCAGCTAAAATAATCAGCGGCTCATTTGCTAATGCCCTGGCAATTGCCACCCGCTGCTGCTCACCGCCACTTAGTTCTGAAGGTCGATGCTTAATCCTGTCACCAAGTCCTACCATCGCGGCTAACTCCCTGGCACGTTCAGCACTGTCACGTTCGGAAAAGCCCTGGTAATACATCGGCACTTCAATATTCTCTGTCACGTTAAGCTGTGCAATAAGATTGTATGACTGAAAGATAAACCCGATCCGCGAGCCGCGTATTATCGACAGCTCGTCATCGTCAAGCTTCGAAACATCCTCACCGCCAAGTTGATAAGTCCCGCTCGTCGGCGTATCCAGACAGCCAATCATATTAAGCAGTGTCGATTTGCCCGACCCGCTCGGGCCCATAATCGCTACGTACTCGCCCTGCTCAATGCTCAAATCCAGGTCGCGCAGAACACGCAGTTCAAGTGAACCAAGCTGATACACCTTGCACAAATTCTCAATAGCAACTATACCCATACCACAGCCACACCATGCCTTAAGATAAACTCTAATTCAACCGGCCGGCTCGTCAACCGACGTAGCCGTTTCCGACTGTTCTTCCTGTTCTTCCGCCGGCTCTTGTTCAGTCTCCGCCTGCTCTTCCGCCGGCTCGGGCTCAGCTTCCGCCTGTTCTTTCACCGGCTCTGGCTCAGTTTCCGCCTGTTCTTTCGCCGGCTCTGGCTCAGTTTCCGCCTGTTCTTTCGCTGGCTCTGGCCCAGTCCATCGCGGTGGATTAAGCAACACTTTCTCGCCCTCGGCCAAACCGCTTTTGATCTCGACGAAATTGTCGTTGAACGATCCTGTCTCAACCTCGCGCTTTTGGGCAGGGCTTCCGGCAACATAGCAAATCTTCTTGTCCTCCACCGTGACGACGGACTGTATCGGCACGTAAAGAACATCGTGCAGCTCGTCAATAATCACCGTGACCTTCCCGGTCATACCGGTCTTGAGAGCGTCGTGCGTTCCGTCAATGCCCACGTCCGTTGCGTAAACTTTGAGGTCCGGATTCAGCCAGTCCTCTGCATCGGCCAACGGTGCCTTCTTTAGCACTCTGCCCGTAAAGGTCTTATCCGGAAATGCCTCGACTGTTATCTTGGCCGGCTGGTTTGGCTCAATCCTGTCAATCCAGGTTTCATGAATCTTGACCTCGACCTTCATTTCGGACGCATCAGGTATTGTTATAATCTTATAGCCTTCGGGTACCTGTGCTCCCTGCTCAATTTTTACCCTTACCCACCGTTGCGTGCTCGACCAGTAAACTACCTGGCCTACTGCAGGCGCCCGAATCATGCAAGCCTCAATCTGCTTGTGCAGTTTTTCCAGACGCTCCTTCTGCATTTGGAATGTGGACCTTGCGCTTGTAAGCTTCGCCTTGGCCTGGGCCAGTTGTGCGCGCGCACGTGCTTTAGTTCTATCTAATTCCCGCCCGGCCTCATTATAGTCGCTCAGCAGCTGCTCAACCTGTTTTGGAAACTCATAAAGCTGAAATAGTGTCAAAGCAATCCTGGCCTTTTCCTCTTCAATCTCAAACCGCTTCTTCTTCAGTTTATCTTCCCTCAGTTTGGTTTCCGCCACGTACTGTCTCTCGAAAAGCTTTTCGGACCACGATACCGTATAGATGGCTCCTTCCAAGTTCTCCTGAGCCAGCGTGATATTGCCGGTTAGTTCTCGCAGCTTCTGCGAAGCCTCGCTCCCCGAATTGGGGTCTTCAACATCCTCAAGGAGCGAGGTCATATCAATACGTGAATTCGGGTCGGCATTTGCTTCGTCAACCACCTTTTGTGCAGCCGTTTCGCCCAGATACTTCTGAAGGTCCATCAAGGTAAACTTCACCTTCAACTCAGCCGCGGTAATATCACTTTCATTTTGCTTTACCTGAATAAGATACGACTCATTCGCATCGGCATAGCTTGCCTCGGCGCTGGTCAACTCGATTTCCCTCTGTGACAACTGTTCTTTCAATTTCGAAGAATCCAGCTCAACCAGCACCTTGCCGTCATTTACATCTTCGGGGGTTATCATGGTACCTTCGGGGACAATATTAACTATGCTTGCCTGCCCTTCCACTTCAGACTTAATGTCTACTGTTTTGACCGCCTTGATGCTACCGCTTTCGGTCACGCTGATAATCAAATCACCGCGCTTTACCGCAAACAGGCCCGTGCCTAGATTCGAATTATCAGAGCCGCTCGTCCTTTGGCGTAAAAATCCAAAGACACCTATAGCCGCAACCACAGCCACGGAAATTAAAATCAGAAGAAATCGTCTGGCTAATCCCAATTTGCCGCCGACTTTATTACCTTGCTTTTTTACGTTCTTTACTTTCATCATATTATGACCCTCAATTGCATCTCCTGTTATTGCTCCCACATTCCGTCCGGCCTAACCTGCAAAATGCCGATGTCTCGGAAAAAGCTCAACTTGGCGATTGCATGGTCCACCAAAGCCGCCGTAACGTTGTTTTGCGCCTTTAATAAAGCATCCTGCGAGTCCAGCAAATCTCGAGTGGTTACCCGCCCTGCTTGCAGCAAAAATGTGGTACTCTCAACTCGCTTCTCAGCTAACTCCAAGCTGCTCTGTCCAATACGGTACGATTCCGCTACCTGCTGGAGCTGACGATATGCATCGCGCACATCTAATTTAACTGTATCTACATGGTTTTCGTATCCTCTCTCCCGCTGCACCAATGCTATCAGTGCTTCGCGATAAGCATTGCGTTCGGCCTTTCGGTCCAACGGCAAGTCAGCTTCCAAACCCAGTCCATAGGTGCCCCGGTGGAACTGTAACCTGCTATAGTTGGTCCCTGGGGCTGAACTTACGCGCGTGCTGCCAATCAGATTTAGTTCCGCACCGAGATTATCAGCAGCCACCATAACTTTACGCACCGCGTCGTAAATAGCATCCTTGCTATTAGCTAAATCCAGACGTTGATCTAATGCCGTTTCAACGGCTGCCTTCGGTGTATAGTCCGGCTGGGTTATCTCAACCTCCCTCAAAGCCTCCAGCTCATTCGGATCTAACTCTACCTCGGCGTCGGTCGGTAAAGATAACCTTATCTTGAATTGATCAAGCTGTTGTTCATATCTTTCCTGGGCTGCCACAATGTTATCCTGTGCCCTCAGTACCTCCTGCTCTGCTTGATCAACTTCGAAAGGCGGTTTAAGACCAGCCTCGGCTTCCATCTCCAAACGTTCTTTAGATTCGACCCTCCTTTTATAATCATTCTCGGCGTTGGTTACCTCATCCCTCCGCTGCAATACACGGTAATAGTCATTTACAATCGAAACCACGAACGTTTGGCGGTAGCGATTGAACAAGCGTATATGATATAAAGCATTCCGCTCTGCTTGTGTGAGGTTCTCCAGTACGATTTTGCGGCCCCTACCCCGCAGCAAGGGCTTAGTAACACTGGCACTCAGAACCGAGCCTAATGAAGTCCGTGGGTCCCCGGTAAGAAAGCGTGCCCAATCGAGCGCGATACTCGCGCTGATTTGTGCTCCATCGGCCAATAGCTGGCTAAAGCCCAGTTCGCCACCAGAGCTTAGACTTTCGTCGTCACTATTTCTGGTATAGCCGGCGTCGATAGTCCCAAACCATTTGCGCGCGAACTGATATCGGGCCAGTGTTAAATCAAGTGCCGTCAGGTAAAGCTCTTCTTTTTGTTTTTGATAGTCCCGATTGTGGGCGGTAGCTAAGGCGGCAGCCTGTGCAAGACTTATAACACCTGATGGCGGTACGGCTTTTTCAATTTGGACATCATTTGGCGATGGCGAAACATCACTAATAGTATAGTTTACCTTTCGGCCAAAGCTGTCCTGCCATTTGCTATCGATAATCTCATATACCTCTTCATCAGCTTCAGCTTTGTAGTGCTCGGGGCTGCTGCACGCACCGGCAATACCAAGGACCACAGCGGTATATAGTGCCCAGCATAACAACGTCACAGGCCGAAACTTGCAAAGCATGAGAATCTTCTCCGACACAGTTGCCACTTGTGCAACACTACCTTTGTTCAGATTTATGTTATTATACGATAAAAGGTTACAAAACAAAAGATAAAAATTTAGTTCAGATCTCTGCAGACGCCCCCAATTTTGGATATTTGTCGCAAGTTTTACACAAGAGGTCCCGGCAAAATCTGCGGAATCTATCAATTTTTGCGCGAAAAATCTCATGTAATTCTCCTCGCTACTGAACTGTTAGTCTTTCGGCGCAAAAATTAGGCGCTTTCACCCACAAAAATATTGCCAAAGATCCTCTAATACCCAGCACAAAATGGCATTTTATTGTATTGCAAAACAGGGCAATTAAGCGTAAACTCAAGGAGGATTCTAAGCTGGCGGCGTGGCCAAGTGGTCTAAGGCGACGGTTTGCAAAACCGTTATTCGGCGGTTCGAATCCGCCCGCCGCCTGTTGTTTCCTTTCTTCAGGGTGTAACACAGGCCGATACTATGAAAATAAATATCGAAAATCGCGTTCTGGAACTTCTCGAAGGCGATATTACCGAAATGCAAACCGACGCCATTGTTAATGCCGCCAATGCTCAATTGATTTTGGGCGGCGGTGTCGCAGGAGCAATCAAAAGAAAAGGCGGCCCGAAAATCCAGGAAGAATGCAACAAAATAGGCCGGACTTATGTGGGTGGTGCAGTGATAACCGGCGGCGGTAACCTGAAAGCGAAATACGTAGTTCACGCTGTCGGCCCTCGTATGGGAGAAGGAAACGAAGACGAAAAGTTGAAAAATGCGACGCTGAACACACTGAAATTAGCCGACGACAATGATCTAAAAAGCATTTCTTTCCCGGCAATCAGCACAGGCATATTCGGCTTCCCAATCGAAAGGTGTGCCGAGATAATGCTAAAAACAACTATCGACTACCTTAAAGGCCGAACCTGTTTGGAAAAAGTTGTCTTTTGTCTCTTCGGCCGGGACAGTTACCGGGTCTTCGCAGACCGGCTAAAGCAGGAAATCTGAAAATAATGGCAATCGAGGTCCTGCTTTCAATGAAGCAGGCACAGGTGCGAAGAAAAAGGAATAGTTACTGCAGCGGCGGTTTTGCATAAATTTTCCTTGAAGCGAAGTGGCTAAGTTGGTATAAATGGTACTGGAGAAATGTAGGGCTTTTCGTCTTCTGACACGGTGGAATCTTGACTGTCGGCGTCAGACAAGTCTTTGTAGTTTCTCGATAGAGGAGGAGTCATTATGCGAGGCACAGAGTTGTGTAGGGACTTTTGGGCTTGGCCATCCTGTGGAGTGCTACAGAATGAAGATTGTTTGCATTTCAATTAATATCCCATATTTGCTTTTTTAAGGAGGATTATTATGTGTAAGAAATTGATTTATCTGGCATCTTTTGTTTTGGTGCTCGGCATGGTTCTGACGAGCGTGGCTAAGGCAGACCTCGTCGGCTGGTGGAAGTTTGAGGAGGGTTCCGGGACCACCATTGAGGACAGTTCCGGCAATGGCCACCATGGCACGGTGCAGGGAACCCCGGAATGGGGAGAGGGCCCGGAAGGCTTTGGCGGGGCACTGGGATTCAGCGCGACCACGGGAGCCTACTGTGGCGTCTTCGACCCGACAGGGGGAACGGGTACGTTCACTCTTACCCTGTGGTGTCTCTGGGATGGGACTGGGGGTACACAGCATTTACTCACGAAGTCGAACGGATGGGGCGCAACTACCGCAATGTTCCAGATCGAGGTTAAGGGAGGGCATAGTAATGCCGCTCGTACCGACAGATTCGCTCTTGCGTATCAAGCTGCGCCGCAGGCCATTTTACACGTGGTGCCCAAAAACGAATGGGTCCACATGGCCTTGGTGTTCGACGGGACCCATGCCACAGGTTATCTGAACGGCGTCGATGACGTCGGCCCCCAACCAACTGGGATCGGCCCGAATGTCGATGCCCCGATCATTATTGGGGCCAGCCACACCGCTGAGGGGAGGACTTTCCACGGATTCCTCGACGACGTCCGCATCTACAGCCGGGCACTAACAGCCAAAGAGATTCAGCGGCTCATGATAGGCATACCACCTGGTGCGGCTTCTAATCCGAGCCCTGCCGATGAGGCGACGGATGTGCCCCGGGACACGGTCCTTAGCTGGACGCCGGGAAAATTTGCGCCCCCAGTCAATGGGCACAAAGTTTACCTTGGTGAGAACTTCAACGATGTCAACGACGGCGTCGGCGGCATCGCTCAGGATGCCAACAGCTATGACCCTGGACGCCTTGATTGGGGCACGACTTACTACTGGCGCGT
>JAUXAL010000135.1 GCA_030619925.1 Phycisphaerae bacterium
GAAGACATAAGAAGACTATTCGGGTAGACCTTTCGATGGTGCGGAGAAAGCATGGAGATTTCCGTAGTCCTATCTCGCCTCTTTCGAACAGGCACGCTATTGCTCGGCGTGTGGGAGTAAGGTCAGTGCGTAGCTTCTCACGGGGTGTCTTGGCATATATGGCCGTTGTGGTATTAAAGAGAAAACAACAAAATATTTGATTAGAAGGGCCTTGTTTGTTAGACTACTCTGAGTACACGTTGGAGTCTTACAGCTGTTATAATAAATCACTCTGGAGATGGCCAATGTCAACAGTAACAAAGAAAGAACTCGTCGACCGAATTGCTCAAAGCACTCAAACAAAGCGCGTGTTGGTTAAGTCAGTAATTCAGCATTTTCTCGACGAGATCGTTGCTGAGCTTGTCGAGGGAAACCGCTTAGAATTCCGTGATTTTGGTGTTTTTGAGACCAGGATACGAGCAGCCAGAGACGCGCGGAATCCCAAAACTCTGGAACAAGTTCATATTCCAGCAAAACGAACGGTGAAATTCAAGATGGGTCGGATCATGAAGCAGACGCTAGGAAACAACCAGGAGTAAGAATAACGGCTATTCCGGATGACAATCCACTCTCCCTGTTCGCCAGGGTAGGCAGGTTGGCATTATTCGAATCGAGCTACAGGCACGCCCCATCTACCTGATGGGCACACCAAAGATGTTTCCCAAACCAGAGGGCGACATTTCGCTTTCTCCTGGTGGCGATTGGTTTGTCAACGGCTACGGGGACAATAATAAAAACTATTACGCCGTATATCGGCGCAGTGACGGCGCCTTTGTTCGGGTAAACACGATGACGGCCCCGATGCGCTGGAAATGGCAATTCAAGTGGCAAGATATAAGCTAGGCCGCGCCTATGTGTCTGGTGATTAGGTCGCAACCATCGTAGCTCGGTCGAGTACATAAGTGCCGATAGTTTTTAGAACATTCCGCAACAGGACTGACAGCAAAGCGGAAATACGGCCCGATTAGGCGAAAGTAACCTCCCTTTTGCCCACAATTCCAAAAATCTTGCAAAAAATCGCAAATATCTGGGCAGATAAGCCAATATTGTCTTGATATACCCGCCCATATAGGCCCCTATAGAACTGATTATAACTCTTTTAATGGACGCCACTTACATGATCCGACAAAGCACAAGTACCTGCCAGAATAACCGAGCGGTGGGTTATGTCCGCCGCTCAACGGACCGCCAGGAACAGTCCATCCCAGACCAGAAGAAAGCTCTGGAAGCATACGTTGTCGAGCATGGTCTCAGCCTGATCAAATTCTACATAGATGATGCCATCAGCGGTACCAGCACAACGGGCAGGCGGGCGTTCCAGCAGATGATTCAGGATGCTGAAAGCCCGACTCACCGATTCGATATTATCGTGGTCTATGACGTGAAGCGATTCGGGCGAATCGACAATGATGAGGCTGGGTACTATCGGCATATACTCCGTAGTCATGGTGTTGAAGTCCGTTATGTAAGCGAGAACTTCAATGGTGACTATACCGATGACCTCCTGCGACCCGTCAAGCAATGGCAGGCCCGCCAGGAATCCAGGGACCTATCGAAGGTCACAATTCGCGGGCTGCTTTCAAAATCTGATACCGGCTTCTGGATGGGCGGCACGCCGCCGTATGGGTACGACCTGCGTTATGAAAATGCCGATGGCAAATTCCTATTTATCCTTCGCTACATGTCCGATGGTTCGAAACAAGTGCTCGATGATAAGGGAATTCTTGTCCGCCCCCTTGCTCGTGGAGAATCACTGAGCATCTCCAAACGCGACCGCGCCAAACTTACACCAAGCGAGCCCGAGCGCGTAAAACTCATCGAGCGTATCTTCAAAATTTATACTGAGCAAGGCAAAGGCTACAAGTTGGTCGCTGACACACTTAATCGAGAAGGTATTCCTACGCCGCGTGGGCCCAAATGGTCACACACTTATAGTGGTTTCTGGGCACAGACAACTATCTGTTCTATCCTTATCAACCCAATTTATGCCGGAGATATGGTTTGGAATCGTCACACGGACGGTCGATTCCACCGAATCAGCAAAGGTCGGGCGGTAGCTTGTGAGAGCGTGCATGGAGCACGACGGGTACCCAACCGGAAAGAAGACTGGATTGTCGTTCGTGATGCTCATCCACCGTTGGTAAGCCGACGGCTATTCGAGCACGCCGCCAGGCGACGCCGAAATCATCCCGCCTCCATCGAACAACGAGGGCGTAACCCAAGGCTTAACGGTCACGGAGGAATTTGGGGCCGCTGGTGCAGCCGGTTCATACTATCCGGTCTAATGAAATGCAGTCTCTGCGGTAGTCGGTACCAGGGTATCACAAGAGTAAAGGGCAAGAGACGATTAGATGGTACGCCAGTGAAGACACGCTACTATGGATGCGGGGGCTATATTACCAAAGGCAAAAGTATCTGTGAACTCAACGCTATTCCACGGAAGGTCCTTGAGTTGGTAGTTATTGATGCGGTTCTTGATTTCTTCGAGCCATTTCTCGAAAAAGGAGGGCGTAGCAAATTGGCAGACGCTGCGAAAACACAGATTGGCTCAGAATTAGAGGAATTGGCTGCCGATCGTAAGCTAGCGCATAAGGAGCTCAATAAGATCAAAAAGACTATCAGCAATTTGCTGGACAACATTACGCATAAAAATCGTGAATACATCGACCGGCAGTTGAATGAGCTCAAACAACAGAGGGAGCAACTCGAAACCAGACTTGAAGAACTTGATCGATTTTCTCTCTCACAGGCCGAAATCGACAGTATAGTGACCGATTCGATGAAATTCTTATCTGGCCTCGAATTCACACTCCGTCAGGGCCTGCCTGAGGAAAAGCTTGCTGCTCTGAGGCAATGTATCGAAAAGATTTGGGTCAATAAACCTGCCAGCCAAATCAAGCTGGCTATCCGCATAGTACCCGCAGGAAATCTACAAGCGACCAAAAAAATCAAGGCATCTATTTAACAATATTTACGGATCATTTTAACAATCTTTTCTGTCAGCAGAGGCTAACCAGAATGACCAGTAGCATAGACCGGATGCAGAAACAGCGTCTGTAAGAAGGACCAGAAGATATACAGGGATGAAGGTAGGGGGGCAAGAAAAGCAAGTGCGTGACTTGCGAGGGGAAGATGTGGGCTATCAATGTTTGAGCATGAAACCGTGGGCCATTAATGCCGATGTAAAAAAAGGAGAGCCATCAGTCGGCCCTCCCCAGCCGACATCGCTAAGGATAAGGCGAGTTCTGCGGAACTTCGTGAAAGAACCGAGCTCCCCGGCGATGTCGGGTTTTATTTTTAACCTTCAGCCCTTAGCCATCGGCGGTGAGCTTTTAGGTTTAAGCTAATACCAATCAATCTTCGCGGATCATGTGCTGGGAGTTTGGGGAGGATTGGCCTCCTACTTTAAGAACAATGCCAAAAAGCAAAACTATGACGATGCCGGTAACATTAGCCAGCCAATCGGCTAAACTCGCGGTTCGGTTGACCAAAGGCTGGGTAATTTCATCTGTAGCGCCAATGGCTAAAATGGCAAAGAAAAGGAACGCAGCCGATAGCAAGCAAAAGGAAGTCCGAACTGAGAGAATGAAAAGGAAGGTAATGACCCCATATGCCAAAACGTGTGCGAGTTTGTCGAAACCATTTTCTTGTAATGGGGATGGTATTGTCTCCTGGGGGAGATGGGTAAGGAAAACGACAGTTGCAGTGCAAATCATTGCTGCTATTAGCCACCCGATATTAAAGGAATTCTTGATTTTCATCTTCCCGTCTTTACATAAAACTGGCGTTTACGATGTGGTTTTGGATGCTTAGACTCTGTTAGTTTTAGTCACTTACAGTTTGTCCAAAAGTATTCTTACAATGCGCTCGGCAGCATGGCCATCCCAAAGGGAAGGAGTTAGATATCTTTTGCTGTTAGTATTGACCGCTTCTTTGTATGCAGCAATTATCCGCTGTGGGTTCCTGCCAACGATTTGGTTGGATCCGCATTTGACGGTCACGGGACGTTCAGTATTCTCCCTCAATGTGAGACAGGGAACCTTCAATATGGTTGTTTCCTCTTGAATCCCACCCGAATCGGTCAGCACTACGGCAGCCGAAGTCATGAGCCTGAGAAAATCCAGATAACTTAACGGGTCCATCAGACGAAGTTCAGCCATATTATCAACACGTTTGCCCAAAGCTGTGGAGTACAGATTCTTGCGGGTC
>JAUXAL010000030.1 GCA_030619925.1 Phycisphaerae bacterium
TGGGTGGCAGCCTCAAAGCCGAAGGCTTTGGGGATGGTGAATACAGGAGAAGCCATCCCCAAGCTTGTGCCCGCGAAAGCGGGTACTGCGCTTGAGGCTGCCACCCTTCCAAACTATCAAATCAAATTTGACAGAGTACTATGACTGCGGAGGATTTGGTGCTTTGTATTTCGCGCTTATTTTTTATCTGTCCTCTGTCATCCATCGTCCATCGTCTGCCGTCCCTCGTCCATCGCTTTATCCAAATGCCCCAGCAGATATTTTTTCTCCGGCCCGCCGAGATGCTCCCAGGGCAGGATTTCGTCTGGAGCAAATTGCCTCTGTGCGAGGCTCTCCAGGTCGAATCCGAATTTCTCAAAGGCCTTTTGCCAGAGCGTATAGTCGAAACACTCGTCCCACAAGTCAAATCTTGCACCGCCCCGCCAGGCCTCTTCAATAACACCGCACAAACGTCTGTCACCTCGGGCTATCGCCGATTCCAATATGCTGCGGTTGATATCGTGGAACTTAAAGTGCAGGAACTTCGCACGAAGTCTTTTTTTCTCATCGAGTATTAACCGCTTGGCCTGCTCGAAATAGATTAGCGGTTTTTGACCGAGCCAGCCGAACGGCGTATGCGGCTTGGGAACAAGCCAGCTTACGGTTATGTTGATTTGGCCCGTTTTGCCATCGACTTGCTTCCGCAGTTTAGCTAATTGAAATGATAGCTCTGCAATTTGTTTTATATCTGCTGGAGTCTCGCCGGGCAGACCAACCATAAAGTACAGTTTCAATTTTTGCCAGCCGGCCCGGTATGCCGCCTCGGCCGCGGCGAACAAATCGTCATCTTTGAGAGGCTTGTTGATGACTTGTCTTAATTTTTCGCTGGCGGCTTCGACAGCAATTGTAAGGCCGCTTCTTCTCACCGAAGTCAATAACTTGGGAAGCTGTTTTAGCTGCCGGTCGACACGCAAACTCGGCACAGACAGTCCGACGTGCTTATCTTGAAAATATGCGCCGAGGTCGGCCACCAGCTCTTCGAGATTCGGATAATCGGCGCTCGATAAACTCAGCAGGCTGACCGTGTCGAATCCTGTCGACTGGTAGCAGGCCTTTGCAATATCGACAATCCTTTTAACGCTGCGATAGCGAACGGGCCTTCGGCAAAAGCTCGCCTGGCAGAATCTGCATCGGCCTGCACAGCCGCGCATAATCTCAACGCTGACCCGCTCTTGCACGGCCTGCACAAACGGGACTATCGGCCGAAGCGGCACGCGAGCATTTTCAAAATCCTCAACAACGGCATTTTTAAATTGCAGTGGTAAGTCGCCTGAGCTCGATTGGAACGATTTTATTCCCGTCCCGTCATATTCAAAGCTGTAAAGGGATGGGACATAGACCCAGTCAAATTTCTTAGCGGCCTTGACAAGGATTTGATTCTTTTTCGCGCCAACTTTTTTCTCATCTTTAACCAATTCTACCAGTTCGACTACAGCTTCTTCGCCTTCACCCAACACGAACATATCGACGAACTCTGCCATAGGTTCACAGCAGTTTCCCATACCGCCGCCTGCGACCACCAGCGGCTCGCTCTGGTCTCGACCGGCACTTCGGACATTGATACCACCGAGGTCGAGCATATTAAGCACATTGCTGTAACAAAGCTCATTCGTCAAACTAAAGCCGATGATGTCAAAACTTTTCAGCGGCGCCTTGGATTCCAGACTAAACAGCGGGATTTTTTTCTCGCGTAGCACCTCTTCAGCGTCAATCCAGGGTGCAAAGACCCGCTCAGCAGCCACGCCGTCGATTTTATTTAAACAATCGTAAATAATCGCCAGACCCGTATAAGACATTGCAACTTCGTAAACATCGGGAAAGCACAATGCCACGGTCAGATCACATTGCGACAGGTCCTTTTTGATTTGGTTTATCTCGCCGCCGATATATCTGCCGGGCCTGCGAACAAACGGCAGAAACTCCCGCTCCACCCGTTCAGTTAATATCGCCGCTTCCTTTTTATTCATACCGGCATTATAAATCGATTATTGATTATTTTCTATTGATTATCGTCCCATTATCAATTATCAAATCCTGTTATGGAAAGGTCTTTTATGAACAGGAAAATTGGCCCTATTGTAATCATAGTCTTAGCTCTTCTCGTGATTGAGGTGCTCTATTTTTCTTTCGGCGCTAAGAGACGAGTTGAGCTTGACAGCGGCCATCAGCTGGTTATGGGGACATTCGCCCGCGTCGTCGCCGTTGCAAAAGACTCGAGCACAGCTAAGAAATGTATCCAGGCCGCCCTTGTAGAAATCCGCAAAGTTGACGAGCGGATGAGCGACTACAAGGACGACTCGGAAATAAGCGAGCTGAACCGGGATGGGGCCAAAAGAGCGGTCCGGGTCAGTGAATCAACATATGAGGTTTTGCAGACAAGCATCGAATTCAGCGAACTCACCGGTGGAGCGTTCGATATTACCGTCGGGCCTTTGGTAGACTTGTTCCATTCCGCGGAAGAAGAAACAGTCGCCCCCAGCAAAGAGCAAATCGCCCAGGCAAAATCGAAAGTGGGTTACGAGAAGCTAAAACTCAACAGTCAAAACAGGACGGTAAAGTTCAGCGTTGACGGCATGAGAGTGGACCTGGGCGGCATAGCAAAAGGATACGCAATCGACAAGGCCGTTGAGGCAATGCAAACCTGCGGTGCAATCGGCGGAATGGTCGATATCGGCGGTGACATTCGATGCTTTGGCGCACCGGCCAAAGGCAAAGACCATTGGCTAATCGGCCTGCAAGACCCCAACGTCCCCTTCGAAAGCAGCGGTGACATCGTCATTCCCGCACAAGTGGGAATCAGCGCAGGTGAGCCTTTGCTGGTATTGAAGTTGACAGATGCCGCCGTAGCTACCAGCGGCGGTTATCGGCGATTTGCTTTGATAGAAGGCAAAAAGTACAGCCACATAATCGACACAAAGACCGGATACAGCAGCGTCCAATTGACAAGCGTAACAATCATTTCCAAAAACGCAACCGATGCAGACGCTTTAGCGACGGCGGTCAGCGTGATGGGAGCCGAAAAGGGCCTTGCCTTAATCGAGAAGCTGCCGCAAACCGAGGCGATTTTAATTCCTTTACAGCCCAAGCTTCAGCTCATCAAAACCAGCGGCGCTGAAAAATACATAAAGTAGCCCTCCAGGTTTATCCTGGGTTTTTTCGTTTAGCCCCCAGGTTTATCCTGGGGGTTTTTCGTTTTGCCACGGTATATAATCACCTTGGTCGGGCATTTGTTCATTGCGGTTTCGGTTTGCTCGGTGGCCTCGTACTTCTCGTAATCTAAGCGGGCTAAATTATCCTCCACTGTGAATTGCTCGGTTTGCTTGACACACAGCCCGCAGCCGATACAGCCGACCTTACACATTGACCGCGTACTCTTGCCGGTTTCCTTACTGCTGCAGGCAACAGTCATCATATTTTCATAACGGAAAGGAACCATTTCGATTAGATTCCGTGGGCAGGCCTTCGAGCAGGCTGTGCAGCCCGTGCATTTGTCGTAGTCCACAGTGGCCAGGCCGTCAACAATGCTAAGAGCGCCGAACTTACATGCTCTTATACAGTCGCCAAAGCTCACGCACCCGAACGCACAAGCCTGCACATTCGCCAAGGCATTTGCGGCAATGCAGGTTTGTATGCCTTGATATTTCGCATAGTACGTTTTATCGGCGGTATGAGCGTGACAGTGCACGATTGGTTTTTGGACGGCCCCTGAATCGCTGACTTGCAGGCTTAATATTCCAGCGATTTTCTGTGATGTTTCCGGGCCGCCGGGTGCGCATTTGCCGATCAGTTCCGGATTTTTCAAGACGGCTTTTGCATATTGACCACAACCAGCGAAGCCGCAGGTACCGCAGTCAAGGTTCGGCAACGCCCCGTGGACTTGCTCTACCTTCGGGTCAACCCAGACCTTCAGCTTTTCGCTTGCGATCAAGAGCACCAATGCAAAGCCGAAGCCCAGGCCCAGCATCGTCGCCCCGGCAGGCCACGCACTATTCCATAGTTCCAACATCTCAGCTAAATTCTCCTCCACACACTCACGTGTGTGGTATCGCATTCCCCACACGTAAGTGTGGGGTTTCTTCTTATCTTATCATCCCTGCAAAACCCATAAACGCCAGAGCAAGAATACCTGCGGTAATCAGCGTAATCGGTGCGCCTTTGAGGCACTGAGGAACGTCAGCCAAATTCAGATTTTCGCGAATACCGGCCATAATGCAAATCGCCATCGTAAAACCGATGCCGGCACCAAAGCTAAGTACCACCGCTTCGAGCAGGTTATTGATACCCCAGAGGTTTATAAACAGACACAGTCCTAAAATCGCACAGTTTGTAGTAATCAGCGGCAAAAATATGCCGAAGCTTTCGTATAGCGTTGGGAAAAACTTTCGCAGATACATTTCCACCAATTGTACGGCGCCCGCGATAACCAGTATGAAGCAGACATATCGCGTAACCTCCAGGCCGAGTTTCATCAGGATCCAATTATCAATCATCCACGTCAGCGTACCACTGAGAGTAACAACGAACGTTACCGCCATACCCATACCGAAAGCCATATCGATTCTGCCGGACACTCCAAGATACGGACATATACCGAGAAACTTCGTGAACACAAGATTGTTGATTATGACAATCGATATAAAACCCATGATTAAAATGTTAAGCGTATCCATAAGTCCTTCCTTTTCCCACAAAGCCACTAAGAAGTGTAAAGTGTCTAAAGTGTAAAGTGCCTAAAGTGTAAAGTGCCTAAAGTTATTTGTTTTTTTGACTTTAGCTCACTTTAGTTCACTTTAGTTCACTTATAACTTTAGCTCACTTTAGCTCACTTATAACTTTAGCTCACTTTTCTTTTCTTTGTGCCTTCGTGGCCAACTTCTTGCTTACTGCATTCACCAATCCCAATAATAGTCCCAATGTAATAAATGCTCCCACCGGCATACTCATCGCAGCCCACGGCACAAACCAGTCAGGCATCACTTGTGCCTCGAATATCTTGCCCGTCGATAACAACTCCCTGACACCGGCTAAAACACACAACGTAACTGTAAAGCCCGCACCCATTCCCAATGCATCGATGATACTTACTACAAGGGGATTTTTACTGGCGCACGCCTCAGCCCGGCAAATGATAATGCAGTTGACAATAATCAGCGGCACATACGGGCCGAGCACTTCGCTCATTTCCGGCTGGAACGCCTTGAGGAATAAATCCGCTATGGTAACAAATGTTGCTATCGTAAGAGTAAACATCAGGATTCGCAGATGCGGCTTGAGAAGATTGCGCATCAGGCTGACTACGATGTTGCTGCACAACAGCACAAAGATGACACAAAGCCCCATAGTCAGGGCCGGCTTGACAGCGGCGGTAACCGCCAATGTCGGACACATTCCCAACAGCAGCCGAAAGACCGGATTTTCACGCCACAATCCAGCCAGAAGCGTATCCTTATAAAGCCCGGCGTTAGCTTCACTTTTATTTGTCATTGCCGATTAGCCTCTTGTCTTGCATCTGGTTTTTAATCTGCGTTATGGAGTTATTTATTATCTCAATGACTGCCTCGCTGCTTACCGTCGCTCCGGTTATCGCAACGATTTCGGAATCGATTTTCCTGGGGTTGCCTTCACCGGTTTTTACAAGTGCCAGCTCCTCAGCCGGCGCCCCCTTGAATTGGTCTCGGAAGTAATCGTATTTTATCTGGTCTCCGAAGCCGGGGGTTTCATTGCTTGCCAAAATATCGAAACCTGCGAGTTTTTGAAAATCTTTATCAACAGCGATGACCAGCTCGATTTTGTCCGCAAAACCGGACCCGGCGACGTTAAAACTCCAGCCGACACACTCGTCTTCTGACACGGCCTTGTAAACCTTAACTTTTTCTTTTTTGCCCCGCCGGGTCGACTCAATTTCGATTTCCGTGTCCAACGCGATGAAGTTCTCAGCCTCCGGCAGCAGAGCACGAGTCAGGCGGTTAAGTTTGTCGATTCTGTTCTGCTCTATTCTCTCCGATAACGCAGCATTGGCTACCGCTATCAGCAGCCCAAAGCAGAACGACGCCACAATCAGCAGCCAGCTCTGTTGAATAAAATGTTTTATCTTAATCATTACTAAACTTTCCTTGTCGCCAAGACAGTAACAAGTTAAAAGTGCCTAAAGTGTAAAGTGCCTAAAGTTATTTGTTTTTTTAACTTTAGCTCACTTTAGCTCACTTTTAACTTTAGCTCACTTTAGCTCATTTTAGCTCACTTCGTACTCGGCTTACCTCCTCTCGGAATCCGCTTACAGAACCTATCAATCAGAGGCGTCACAGCATTCATCAAAAGAACAGCAAACATCACACCTTCCGGATACTCTCCGACAATTCTTATGAGCATTGTCAGCGTTCCGGTTCCGACACCGAAAATCCACATTCCTCTACGCGTCAAAGGAGCGGTAACAGGGTCGGTCGCAATAAAAAAGGCACACAATAATAGTGCTCCGCTGCTTAAGTGGAAGAACGGCTGCACATAGGCAGAGGAATCTACTAAGTAAAAGACCGCCGCAAAAACAAAAGCAGAGAGTAAAACCGCTAACGGGATATGAAAGTTTATCGTTCGTCTTATCAATAAGTAAAGGCCGCCTATTAAAAGTGCGATTACACTCGTTTCGCCCAGGCAGCCGCCGACCTCGCCCGTGAACGTCGCCTTAAAGTGCTCTTCGTTATATTCTTTGGCTCCCAATTCGCTTTTTATCGCCCGCTTACTCCATGCCAACGGTGTTGCCTGCGTCCTTGCGTTGACCACGTTTTCAGGTGCAATTTTGGGCATTCCGGCATCAACTGTCGCCGGCACCGTCCAGCTTGTCATCAATACCCCGAAAGAGGCCGTCAGAAATGTTCTGCCGACCATAGCAGGGTTGAAGATGTTCGCGCCGAGTCCGCCAAAAACCATTTTGCCGATTGCGACCGAGAAAACGCTGCCGATTACCGCCGCCCAAACAGGCAGGTTCGGCGGCAGTGATAACGCAAGGATAATACCGGTAACAACTGCACTGAAATCATCGAGTGAATTGGGCTTCTTGCGAATTGCATTGCAAAGCCACTCGGTTGCTACTGAAAAGATGACACAGGTGGCAATAAGTACAAGTGCGCGGATGTGGAAATAGTAGCCGGCCGCCGCCATAGCGGGAACCAAACCAATTATGACGTCTAT
This sequence comes from Phycisphaerae bacterium, assembly GCA_030619925.1. GTDB lineage: Bacteria > Planctomycetota > Phycisphaerae > Sedimentisphaerales > Anaerobacaceae > JAUXAL01. The sequence continues at coordinate 7,225 of JAUXAL010000030.1, forward strand.
CATTACGCTGCAGGTCGAAAGACGTTCGCTAATATGCGGCGAACACGAAACTCTTATATCTTTAAGCATCTTCTCCTATCTCGTGTTTTCCATCTCACATCTCGTATAGAAGTGAGCTAAAGTAAACTAAAGTGAGCTAAAGTTATAAGTGAACTAAAGTGAGCTAAAGTGAACTAAAGTTAAAAAAACAAATAACTTTAGGCACTTTACACTTACTTATACCGGTATTTTTTTCTTTTGCCTGGCAAGAAAAATCTTGCCTGTTTTGATATATCCTGTCAGTTCTATATTGGCCGGGCAGACGTAACTACAACAGCCGCATTCCATACAAGCGCTGATATAATAGCTTTCCGCCACATCCAGAAGATTATTTTTTACCGCATGGGCGATTTTCGTCGGGTTCAGATTCTCCGGGCAAACTCCCAGGCACCTGCCGCAGCGAATACAGGGGGTCTGGCGTCTTGCGAATTTAGCCCTGCCTATCTGCTCTTTTGTTAGTACGGTTATCGCATTGGTCGTTTTCGTAATGGGCGTCTTCAAATCGGCAACTGCTATTCCCATCATCGGCCCGCCCATGATTACCTTTGCGGACTTTTTAGCAACTCCTCCACAAAATTCTATTAAGTCCTCAACTGACATCCCTATTGGAACATGGTAATTGCCCGGCCTGGCGATCGCTTCTCCGGTAACGGTTACGACACGGTGGGCCAGTGGCAAATCCGAAATGACCGCTTCGGTAATTGCCGCAACGGTGGCAACGTTAAGCACTACCACTCCGATCATTGGCGGAATGCCGCCTGTAGGGACATCTTTCTTTAGAATCGCTTTGATAAGCTGCCTTTCACCGCCTTGTGGATATTTCGTTCTGACTGGAACAACCTTAATATCTTCGCCATCAGCACAGGTTTTCAGCGCCGCGTTCATAACCTCTATCGCTTCGGGCTTGTTATCTTCGATGGCGATAAAGACTCGTGAACAGCCCGATGCCCTTCTGGCAAGTCTGATACCCGCAATGATTTTGTCGGTCCACTCAAGCATAATACGATAATCGCAGGTGATATACGGCTCGCACTCACAGCCATTGATAATCAGTATCTCCTTGGGCAGTCGCGGATTTGGTTCAATCTTGACCCTCGTCGGGAACCCGGCCCCGCCCATACCGACGATACCAGCCTGACGCACAGCTTCGCATATCTTTCCCGCCGAATAGTTGTTCTCATCGAAATCATCTTTTAATTTAAAGGATGGCCACTTTGTCGGACTGTAGGGAAATGCCTCCACAACTATTGCCAGGCTTCGGCCAAGGACCGCATGAGACCGCAGGGCGACTTCTATTACTTTACCGGTAATGGGCGAATGAACCGGGGCCGAAACAAATGCATCGCAATCGCCAATCTTCTGACCCGCCTGGACAGCCTCTGATTTTCTAACCAGCGGCTGGCAAACAGCGCCAATGTGTTGGCAAAGCATCACCGCAACTTCTGTGACGGCAGGTCCCCGCTGTATCTCCATTTCACGGGTAAGGTCCTTTTTCTCCGGAGGGTGTGTCCCGCCGGGAAAAGAAAATCTGCCTTTAGTATCAATTCTCATATTTAAGAAATTTTGAATTATTTGTTGTTTACCTTAGTTGTCTATTTATCGCCTGCACAATCAATATGCAAACAAAAGTTATCAAAAGCGATATAAGAAAGCTAAGGAGCGTTTGCAGCTCTTCAGTATTTACAGCTTTGGCAAGAATCTCTTCAAAAACCGCTAAAGAAACGATAAAAACCACCACCGGCAGCAGGAAGGCGACAATAACCTTAAATACAACCGAAGGGCCTTTAACATTCCCCAACTGCTCGTAAATCTTTTGGCAGTCGTGCTTTTGGTCGCAGTTTTGACAGAATTTTTCCTGGGCCATAGTTTTTTACTACCATATAGAACAAGGAGAATTTATAATAGATACAGTTAAGATTTTCAAACAGAACTTTTCATAATTGCGAGCATAATTATGTTTAAAAAATTAATGCTGCTAATATTAGGCCTTATCTTCTACCTCTGCACCGGTTGTGTAACCAACCCGATAACCGGCGAAGAAGAGCTGATGCTGTTTTCCAAAGAGCAGGATATTGAGATAGGTCGCAAATACGCCCCCGAGGTTGAAAAGCAATTTGGCGGCAGAATTGCCGATGAGGGTTTGCAAAACTATATTGACAGCGTCGGCCAAAAAATCGCTCGCATTAGCCACAGACCCGATTGGCAATATCACTTCGTGGCGGTGGAGGACAAATCGCTTAATGCGGCGGCTTTGCCCGGCGGATATATTTTTATCACCAGGGGAATGCTTGAGAACCTTCAGACCGAGGCGCAATTAGCGGCAATACTGGCCCATGAGACAGTGCACGTTGTCGCCCGAGACACCCTAAATATGATGAGCAATCAGATCGGTATAAGCCTTTTACTTACTGCTGTAACTTCCGGAGAAACATCGCAAGGTGTTTTGGCAGCAGCAGACATAGCCCGCTCGATTATCGGCCTGCGATATAGCAGAAAGGATGAACGCGAGGCCGATATAGGTGGCCTGGATTATATGGTTGCAGCCGGCTACAATCCTTACGGGGCGGTTGAGCTTATGCAGATACTCCAAAACCAACACAAAGTTAAGCCAATCGAATTCCTCTCAAGCCACCCATCTCCTGAAAACCGCCTGGCATATTTAAAACAAAGGGCTCAAACAAACTACTCTAACATTCAACGTTTGAAAATCGGAAAAGAACATTACCACAGCAATGTTCTTGAACGGTTAAACGATTAACCCGCATATTTCATAAGATTTTGGCAGTCCTCAGATAAGTCCCTTATGAACGTATAACAAAATGAGCAACTGGCTTCAATAGTCATTTCGAGCATAGCCGCAGGCAACACAATAGTCATTTCGAGCGTAGCCGCAGGCGGAGTCGAGAAATCTGTTAAACAATTTCTTCCTCTTTATTCTTTCTTATTTGCCTGTCTCTACGAGCTTCTTAAAACGCCGGTGGTCGCGCAAGGGGCACATTGTGGCCTTAGCATACTACGTGCATTAAGGGGCACGGACGAAAGCCCGGGATTTTGGGGTTTCCAATTGTGGCTTGGAGAAGTACAATCTGACACTGATGCTAAAGTAAATCTGTTGTGTTTCGAGGACAAAGGCAGTGTGATGCAACGACGTGACTTTCTCAAGCTTATGGGAGTGACCGCAGGTGCCGCGATGTGGAATTTCGAAGCCTCGGCAAAAGCCCAAGGGCGTCGGCCTAACATAGTGCTTATCATTGCCGACGATATGGGATGGGACGACTGTGGGGCATATGGGCACCGGACCATACGGACCCCCAACATTGACAGGCTTGCTGCCGAAGGCATGCGCTTCACGAATGCTTTCCTGACAGTCAGCTCGTGCAGCCCAAGTCGTGCCGGCATCATCACGGGTCGTTATCCACACAACACCGATGCAGAGCAGTTGCACTGGCCGCTTCCGCCCGAGCAGCTAACCTTTGTGGAACTGCTGAAGAACGCTGATTACTGGACTGCGGCCGCCGGCAAATGGCACCTCGGCGATGCAGTCAAGGACCGTTTTCATCTTGTCCACGAAGCGGATGTCTCCGGCTTTCAGCTTCCGACAGGCAAGGATGCATCAAAGCGAACTATGGTGGCAAGGGAAAAAAGCGGCTGTGAGCATTGGATATCGACACTTCGCAGCCGGCCGAAAGACAGGCCGTTCTTTTTGTGGCTTGCTTCTCTTGACCCTCATCGCGACTACGAACCCGGGATTACCGCAAATCCGCATCGACTTGAAGATGTGCGCGTTCCGCCTTATCTGCCGGATGTGCCGGAAGTGAGAGAGGAATTGGCACTCTACTATGATGAGATTGCGAGATTAGACAGTTATGTAGGTAAGGTTCTGAAAGAGCTCAAAGAGCAAGGTATCGAAGAGGATACATTCGTTCTCTTCATCAGCGACAACGGCCGCCCATTTCCCAGAGACAAGACTACGCTCTACGATGGTGGAATCAAGACTCCATGGCTCGTACGCTGGCCTCTTCGAGTCCGGGCCGGAAACGTCTGCAAACAGCTGGTCAGCTCCATTGATATCGCACCGACGGTCCTTACACTTGCCGGCATAGACATGCCTTCGTGTTTTCAGGGGCGCAGCTTTGCATCGCTATTGACAGAGCCGGAGAGGAAAATCCACAACTACGTATATGCCGAGGACCATTGGCACGACTACGAGGATTTGGGACGTGCAGTGCGTTCCATGCGCTACAAATATATTCGAAATGATTATCCTGATTTGCCGGCCACGCCCCCTGCTGATGTGGGTCGTAGCCGCACGTTTGCTGCGATGCGTCGCCTGCGAGACCAGGGCAAACTCAGTGAGAACCAGATGGCATGTTTTACCAAACCGCGTCCCGCCGAAGAACTCTACGACGTCATCAAAGACCCGCACGAGATGCACAACCTTGCGGATGATCCCGAATACGCCGACGTGCTGGCCGAGCATCGCCGGGCCTTGAGAAACTGGTCGCAGCGTACGGACTTCCGAATCCCTGCGACCCGGACACCGGACGAATTCGACCGCGAAACGGGTGAACCGCTACCCAATCGCATTCGTCCTCGACCGTCAAAGAGAGAATTCCAGAAGGCGATTGAATAAATAGCGCATGAGGAGAACGCATTTGCGTCAAGGTGAAGATTCAGCTCCTGGGTTAGTTTAATCATGATGAACCGCAGGCCGTCGGGAGTAACAGCCACATCATAACTCGTGCCGTATTCGTTTCTCTCATAGCGTTCCTATTTGCGCTCGACAAGTGCAGGATGTGCCGGACCGGTCATAACGGTGCGGGTCTCGTGAAAAATGCGGGCCGGAGAAGGCCGTTCTTTCTCCGGGGCAGAAGATCAGCCCTTGTAGAGTTTGAATATCTGTGCGAGAAGCAAAAACTGGGCGGCCTGGCCCAGGTAGTTTTTGGGTAGCCGTATGCGGATCCGGCGGCGATAGGCCCTTAGCTTGTTTGCCAGAGCGTCAAAAGCCTTGCCTTCGGAATGCCTCACTTTTTCAAGATCCAGGATTAGCTTTCCCCGGTCCTTTTCGAGATACTCTTCGATTCTCTGGGCGAGTCTTTCGGCGCGAAGATTATCCAGAACGCCATTCAATTGCACCCAGACCTGCCTTTTAGCATGTTGGAGTTCCACCTGGACGGAGAAGTGCGGGGAAATGCTTTCGTCCCGTAGCGATTCCCAGATATTAGTCGCCCATAAGCCCAAACCTTCTTCTGGCATCCTGAAACTTACGCGGCCGAGACGCGGGTGCTGGAAGATGTCCAAGCGCAGCTTCAGTGCGGTCCAAGCCGCCGCCCCCAGAGCACCCAAAGACATCAGCCTCTCCGCCAGCGTCGGATTACCCAGCTCGGCGCGAACCTTGTACTCCAGCTCTCTGATCCATGACCGAACATAACTATTAGGCCCTAATAACCGCCCGACTAAAAACATCAGATACGCCTTTCTGAGATCCTTCGCCTGGCTGGCCGCTTTCTTTCGAAGGAAATTGCTGGAAGACCCCCTCCACTTCTTGTATCTCAAACACATCATCTCGACAAAGCGATAGATCGATGGACCAAGTCTCTGAAAATCCTGTTCAAAACACCAGCGCTGCATGCCCTCGATTTCGGAAGAGGACATAGTCGGATGCTTTACTATGGATTTGAAACCGCATCCATCATGCCAGCGCTTGTCGGCATTTTCGGCGTATTTACGTCGCATAAGACCCTGAGACATGACCCGATCATAGAAGGGCGTTCCCGGTGGAGGACTGTATATCAGGAACTGGGCAAGCTCTGGCCCAAGGTCCATCAGCCCGTCCAGCTCCTGAGAGATTACTTCCGGAGTCTGGTAATCGAATCCGACGATCATGGAGGTTAGAACAGCAATTCCATTCTCTCGGAGTTCACGGATGAGCTCGTGCACAGGCTTGCCACTCTGCTTGCTGTATCCCGAGCGGGTTCCCTCGTAACCGATCCAGACGCCATCTATGCCCATTTCCAGGATTTCCTGAACAGTATACCGACTGAGGGCCTTGACGCTTGAGAACACGAAGACAGAAACCGGTCTGCCTCCGGTGAGCACGCAGTCCCGAAACTGCATCGCCCTCTTTTTGTCCAGAAGGAAATCTTCGTCGATAATGGTGAACACCATACTGGGATCCCTTATGAGATAGCGTTCGATCACGTTGTAGATATCTCTGCCCTCTGGAAGTAACTTGATGTGCCTTCTTTTGAAGAAATGGGAGGTACAGCAGAAATCGCATCCGTTGGGACAGCCCAATCCGGCAAATATCAGGCCCGTCTTGGAGATGGGAACCGACAAGACCTTCAGGCGACTTTCAATCAGAGGGTGCTTGTACGGCATGGGGATTTCCGGCTCACCGAGAAAGTGCCGCATGAATCGAACTCCCTCTTCTCGACATATGTAGTCACCATATTGCTTGAGGATCTCATCGTCCAGAACCGTGCCGTAGCCACCTAAGATGATCTTGCTCATAGGAGAATACTTGCGTATCAGGCTAACCGTCTCCTTCGCCCGGTGAAATGTCGCCAGTATGAAAGAGATTCCGACAAAATCATATCCCCTCTTGAGCTCTCGAATCAGTTCCCTGCGTGATGGGTAATGAAGCACTACCGTGGGGATTTCCAGATTATTCGCTATGTAATCGAGAGAGTAATGAACATGTGTGGCTCGAGGACTAAATATCCCCTGGGCCCTGGTGACTTGTCCGTAGAGGAGTTCATAACCTACGCTCTCCCCATCGCCGTATTTCGGCCCGAGGGGTCTGCATACGCTAGTCAAAAGCAATTTCCTGTTTTTCTGTTCCTGTTTATAAGAATGCATCAAATTATCTCCTTATTTGCGTTTCCCTAAGAATCCGACTTTGCCCTCTGCTAATTTCAATCGGGCGAATAGGCAATCTCAACAAGTTCGAGATCAAAAGTCAGGTCTTCCTCAGCCAAAGGATGCCTGTTCAAAGTCAGGAATCATTTGCTCTTGACCAATAGTAAATACCATCGGGTTTCTATCAATGTAGACTTTCGCACTTTTTGAAAAGTGTTAATTTGGGCAATTTTAAGCCAGTGTGCTATTTCACAACAATTTCATTATTTTTGGCATGTTCGGGACTTTTACCGAACATGCATAAAATTCAAAATCGTGCATAAGCCCTTGTTTTGTAACGATTTCTCCCGTTAAAAAGTGCGAAACTTAACTATCAATGGATGAATCAAATACCCTGCCATTAGTTAATTTACCTGTGTAGTGAACCTTAACCTTATCGCCGGATTTTGCCTGTTCCATTTTAGTTCCTTTCAATTTTTGAATTTTCGCAAACAAAAGACAACAGGATCAACTCTGAGAATATTTTGACAGGTGAACTCAATGTGCCTATATCGTTTTGGATTTAGAATCTGCACGATTCTACTGTAATTCTACCCCAGTTCAGAGTCGGATTATTAATAACTACGTGTGCCACCACGACCGCCGCCACGTCCACCACCAGAGCCACCGCGGCGGGAACCGCCACCGCGACGGGCACCACCACGACGACGGGGACCACCGCTGGGACGAGGGTGGGCCTCATTAACCCTGATGGCTGTTCCTTCACTTCGTTCGGGACGCCTCGCAACGGCTCCACTTGTCGCAATGACCACCGCCCCAAGTCATTGCGGGCCCTTCGCTTTGCTCAGGATAAACTCCACGAAGGCGGGGATGGGAACCCAAGCAATCTATTTGTGTCCCGCATACATTCTAATGTCTAAAAACCTATTACAGGTAGTTTAGCTCTGCGCAAAAAAACCCCGACAATCAAGCCTCGGCCTGATAAAATTGCTTATTCGTATTTTTGTACCTCACTCAGAGTCAGCCCTTGAGCGACTTGAGCGAAGGGATAACGCCAAAACACCTCTTGCATCTTGCGTCTACTTAAAAACCGGTCAGCAGCTCACCAGGTCTGCTCCCGCGCTTGTTCCGCTCATTACCCGGCCCCGCCAACCGCCCTTCTTTTTCTGATCTCTTCTGTCTCGCTACGGCCGCATTCGGGGCAGCGGTCTGCAAAATCGTTAGGGACACTACCCCTGAAGAAAACTATCCCGCAATCCGGACCTTGACACTTTTCAGCTCTGTAAACACTTCCTTCGCCGCAGCTTTTGCAAACCACCGGCGGGGCAACCATCGCCATAGGATCCATGTGTTCCTGTATATACTCGAAATACGCTTTCTTACCCATCTCATACTCGGTTTTGCAGTTTGGGTTGTTACATTTGACCCATATCATTTCCTCCTCCGAGATGTCCTCAATGCCGCCACCACCTCCACCACGCCTGCTAAAAGTTACCAAAGCAGCCAAAACCAAGCACGCGACAATAACGCCGATCATAATCGGTTTTTTCTTGCCTTCTTCCATACCAGAATCTCCAAAAAAGTTAAACTATAATGTGGTTAGCAACTTACACTAATAAGCTATTGCTTATTACCCCATTTGTCAAACGCTTATTTTTTATTATTATGGCCCAGCTAAATACTTCTGGCCTTGCCGACGTGCAGGGATGCCATCTGCAAAACCCTGGCCGGTTCCTCCGGCATAGCGGTGCGGGCCGAAAGATAAGCTGATTCAATGACGGCCATATCCTTTAGATTCTCTCTGCCGCTGCTGCAAAGCTCGTTTTTATCGGGCAATAATATACTTAAGGCAAAATTCTCCAGCAGTTTGACCATGCAAACAAGCTGGTCGTCGTCATATTTCAATTCCTCGCTGACCTGTCCGAGACCATCGCTGACGGTCAGCCGGTTCTGGTTGACTGTCAGAATTTTATCTTTCCCGTAGAGCCTCAAAAATTCCTCTCTCGGACCAATCCCGCCCCGCCGGGACGCTATAAGGTTGCCAATAAAGGTGTCGGCAAATTTCATCGTTACCACAGCGGTATCTTCCGCCAAATAAAGCCTCTGCTGCTTGTCCTGAGCCTGGTTGGTGTTTAACGAATAAACCTGCTGTGGCATGCCGAAATTCCACATTATCTGGTCGACTATCCCGTAACTGTTGTGTAACAGCACTCCCCCGCCGGCCAGCTTCGGGTCGCTCTGCCACCCCTGGTGCGGCTGATCGCCGGCATTGCAAAAAGCAGTCATCAGGAAAAGCTGTTCGAGCCGGCCTTGCTCCAGAAACTCGCGCAAAGCAAGAAAGCTCCGGGCAAACCGGCCGGGATTAGCAATGGCAAATTTTATATCTTCATCTTCACCCAGGCAGACAAATTCCGCCGCCTCTTCAAAATCTCTCGCCGCCGGTGCTAATTTCAGTATATTGAATTTCTTCTTCATCGCCATCCGGACATACTCATCGCAACTGTGCATACCGGCGGCAACCAGCAGACAATCGAGCCGATTCTGTATTATCAGCTGTCTGTAATCATCAAAGGCGGCACATTCGTATTCGGCTGCGATTTTCTCAGCAAGGTTCGTATCTTTGTCGGCAACAGCCTGAATCTGGAAATAATCTATCTGCCGGGCTGCTTCGAGCAGAAGCTGACCATCGGCGTTAAGGCCGAGTACTGCGGTTTGTAATTTACCTTCGCTCATATCCTGATTTCCTGCTTGCGTAATTCTACATTTCTTTTCCAAAAAAGAAACTACTAAAAAAGTTTATTATTGGGCAAAAAAGGGATGGGTGAGGAGTGAGCTAAAGTGAGCTAAAGTGCCTAAAGTGAGCTAAAGTTGGATGGTGAATGGTGAATGGTGAATCGTTAATGGTGAATGGTAAATGGTAAATCGAAAAGCTGGTTCTTCGCGAGGAGCCCGGGGCTGAAGACCAGCAATCTCCAGCATTTAGCATGGTCAGGTTATTTTGTGAGCAGATCTACCATCATATTCCAGAAGCGTTCCTCATCAATGGCCAAGAGGATGCGGACCTTTTGAGTACCAGCGGGTCCTTGTTTGTGATAGCCGAGGCTTCGACCATAGTCCAGGTTATAATCTGAATTGACATCGATCCACCGAGTTTCTTCTTCAACAATTAACGCCGGATCAATGACAACCGCAGCGGCGATAGTATCCCAAACCAATCGAGTATAGTTAGGATCCTTTTCAAAGCTTGGCCCATACTTTTCCTTAAACATCTTTGTAATTGGCGTGTCTACAGCCATAATGCGCTCAAAGAGTTTCTTGTTGAAAGGATATTTCTCACAAACATCTAATCCAACAATGAGTTGGTCAGCAAACCGAGCCCGAACAGACATTTTGGCCGCCTCCGGATCAAACCACCAATTGAATTCGGCTGACGGGGTTGTATTGCCCGGAGTATCAAACGCTCCACCCATGTACACAACCCTCTTTATGAGGGGAATAATCTCTGGGGCCATTCTTATGGCGATTGCCAAGTTCGTACATGGACCTATTGGCATAACAGTAACTTCTCCTGGATTGGCCTTGATAGTATCAATCAGAAAGTCCACTGCGTGCTTATCCACAGGCTTTATTGTTGGGTCGCTTCCAAATTCCTTGCGATACACGTCAAGATACGATGCTGGTTCAGCCCTTCCAAAACAGCCGGTATACCTTGATTGACCAAACATCTTCCCCTCAAGTTCCATTGTTTCATAACGCCCTGCTCGAAGTGGATAACGTATTCCTAAGGCCACCGGAACGTCCGTGCTATTTAGTACCTCAAGTTGACGAAGAGCATATGCTGTCCCCTCTGAAACCCAGGTGTTTCCGGGAACTATCGTCACACCGAGCAACTCTATATCCGGATGGTTTACGAGCATCATCATCGCCACACCATCGTCATATAAAACGACCATATCGCTATCGAGAATGACCTTCTCTTTGGCTCCGGCGACGGAAGCCAGAGCCACAAGCAGTACTGTTACTCCAACAAGCACAATCTTGACTGTCGTCAGACAAGTACGGAAGTGTTTCATGGTAAACATGGTCTTATCCCTTCTTTCAGTGCTATTCTGAATCCAAGAGGTTCAGGAATATACATGAACTGAGATTTTGCATTTATCCCTGCTTAGCTACGCTGCTGAGCCTCATTTACGATAGAATATCAAGTCTGTCTTGAAAACGCAAGCTCTCCGGCCACTTTCGCCAAATGCTCTCAGCAGGCTCAGACCAGCTCGGGATTTTCTGTAGAATAGCTGTGAGAGGTGTTTTAGCGTTCTAAAATGGCCAAACTCACGCCGAAGGGTATCTGAGGTAGGGACGGGGGATTCTAACGCAAATTAGAACGAAAAGAGCGGGTTTTCTTCTCACCATCACCACGCCCACGCTGCAATTGCCGGCAATAATTCGTCGCTCGTCTCTCGTTGCTCGTGGCTACGCCGAAGGCGAGCGTTGCTCGAATCTCGATACAGACCTCGAAAACATAACTCCGATCAAACAAGATAAACCCGCAGGCTGTGCGTCCCCCGTTGCTACGGGGATAGAATAGGGGAAATTTTCTAATCCGTCAAGGAATTTCGTGACTCCCCATGAGATAATTCCTTACTATCTCACGGGATAAACTGCGAAGCGTATCTCACCAGAGCCATCCCCAAGCGCCGCGGCAATCTTTTGCGTTATGAGCAGAAAAGGCCATCGGCGTCAAATACGGTATTCTTTGATTTCACTTGATTTCTAATAATACATGTGGTACAATGTATAGTTAACTAATGGATTAGAAATAAAAAAAGCGGATAGCGGAGAACGGAAACCAGGATTCATAAATAAACCCTAAGCACCAATTCATAACCTCTAAGCAAGCTTGTCCTCGAGCAAAGCGAAGGAATCAAATGTTCAAAATCCTGAATTTTCAAAACAAAATCATAGATAAACTTTTAGTTTTTCGTTGTTCCGAAATACCAGATACGACATACGATATACGAGATACGATACAATTATGCAAAACAAACCCAATTCGCTTAAGGCCCAAATAAATGCAAACTCACTTGTAATAAAGGATTATGAAAATAAATGGCAGCGGAAAGTCAGGAAAAACAAAGCCAAAGAGGAAAGCACAGTTCAAAATATAAAGGTGTGATCAGGGTCAAAAGAGACAGAAAGTGGCAGGCAACGATACAGGCGAACAGAAGAAAAATATCCCTTGGTGCATTTGATGATGAAGTCGAAGCGGCCGTCGCTTATGACCGCAAGGCCAAAGAGCTCTTCGGCGAATTCGCATATCTGAATTTTCCATAACCGCAGATTACACAGATTAAAAAAAGGATTAACACGGACTGACGCAGATTAACACCGATTGGTGAATGGTGAATCGCAAATCGAAAATCTAACCAGATTCCTTTATGATTATTTTTTATTTATTTTTATTGACACCTGCTCAATTCTGCTTGTATAATAAGTATTCGTTGGGTATATTCTCACGTCTCTCAAGAATATTCTCCTGAAAAAAACCGAGAGACACAATTTATGGCCATTAACAGGCCGAAGGAGTACAGTAGTGAGTACAGGTACAGTAAAATGGTTTAATGGGAACAAAGGCTTTGGGTTTATCACGCCCGATGACGCCGGCGATGATTTGTTCGTTCATCACTCGGAAATCAAGACGAGCGGCTACGCCAATCTTGAGGAAGGCCAGAAGGTGGAGTTCGAGGTCGGGCAGGGCAAAAAAGGTCCTTGTGCGACCAACGTAATCCCTGTTTAATTCGAAGCAAAACACCTGAAAAACCAACGGGCTCCGCTCAAACCGGGGCCCGTCTCATTTTAACACTTACCCCCAATCTTTAATCAGAACGAACGCCGTTCCAATCACAAAACATCGAATCGTGAGCTTCTCAATCGTCTCCATACGTGTACGTCCTGTTTCTATGTCCGCACTTCGGATTCCCCGCGTCTGGCCAGCTCGCCGAGCTTGCCGAGGCATAATTGCGACCACGTCTCCAGAGTATCCCGGAGCTGCTGCAATTCACCAAGACTCATGAACGCCATCTGGGTTATCATCTGTTCCCGCTTGCTGACCTGGGCTGAGTCCAAAACCCAGAGGTGGACAATTCCGAGGTGAACGCTTCCAACCTCGTTGGAATCGTCATTGAGCAGACCGACAATGCTGTCAGTGTGATTTGCTTCTACACTAACTTCCTCAGCCACTTCACGCTCAACGGCAGTGCGGTACATCTCGCGGAAATCCGTATCGAACAAGGGCACTTCATCATCGACGGGATTTATATGGCCTCCTATGCCGATAGACCTGTTGCCGACCAGCCGCGTCTCCCCGGCCCGCTTGCCTCGCACATAGCTGAGGTACTTGCCGTGATAGGTCATGATCACGTAGGGAATCAACTGCTTATAGGCAGGGTCTGCTTCAGCCTGCGGCCTCGGCATAAAGCCCGGAACGCCCGGAGCGAACAGCTTGGGCAGATAGCGGTCGGTATCCAGCGTAAACCCGTGGAACATCCCCGCCTGCTCGACGACTTTTCGCTCGACAACCAGCACCCGTTCTTCCTGCGCCACGCTGTTACTCCTTTTTCGTAGCTTGCCAAGCTCGTCCTCACGCCAGCCGGTTATCCACAACTTAAAACAACCACGGCGTTAGGTCGTTTGCGGCTTGTAGCATCTGTGGATTATTCTTATTCGGTATGATGAAGTGCTCCGGCACTGCAAATTGCGAGGACAAGAGCAAAACTTCCTTGCCGACCTCCTCGATTACCGACTCATTGTCGATATTTTCGGCCACTTTGTTTATAAAGCCGGCGATTTGCCTGGCCTGCTCTTCTTTCATTCCCCGCGTGGTAATTGCCGGCGTGCCTAAACGTAATCCGCTGGGATTAGATGGATGGGCCGGGTCTAAAGGCGTCGTGTTATAATTGGTAACGATCCTTGCCCTGTCCAGCGCCTTTGCCAGTTTTTTGCCGAGGATGTTTTTGTTCCGCAGGTCGATTAAGATTAAATGATTATCGGTTCCGCCGGATGAAAGGTTGAATCCGTATTCGAGCAGCTTTTCAGCCAAGGCTTTTGCGTTTTTGACTATCTGCTTTGCGTAAGCGACAAACTCCGGCGTATCGGCCTCAGCCATTGCCACCGCGATAGCGGTCAGTGTGTGCATATGCGGACCGCCCTGCAAACCTGGGAAAACCGCTCTGTCTACCTTTTCTGCGTGTTCGGCCTTGCACAGTAACATCCCGCCGCGAGGCCCACGCAGCGTCTTATGTGACGTGGTTGAGACTATGTCGGCGTAGGGCACGGGACTTTTGTGTATGCCGGCCACAACAAGACCTGCAACGTGAGCTATATCGCTGACATGGTATGCGCCTACGTCTTTGGCTATCCGGCCGAATATTTCAAAGTCAATCTCCCTCGGATATGCTGTGGCGCCGGAGATGATGACTTTGGGACGGTGTTTTTTGGCGAGCTCTTCAATCCGGTTATAGTCAAATCTGCCGGTATCAGGGTTGACTGTATATTGGACGGAATTAAATATTCTGCTTGTGACGCTGACCTTCCAGCCGTGTGTGAGGTGTCCGCCATGTGGAAGCGACAGGCCCATAATCGTATCGCCCGGCTTAATCAGCGCCAGATATGCGGCCCAATTGGCGATTGAGCCGGAGTAGGGCTGGACGTTGGCGTGGGCGGCCTTGAACAGTTTCCTTACCCGGCCCCGCGCCATCTTCTCGATAAGGTCGGTTACCTGCTGGCCTTCATAGTATCGCTGGCCGGGGTAACCCTCGGCGTATTTGTTGGTAAGACAGCTTCCGCTGGCCAACATTACGGCCCTGGATACATAGTTCTCCGAGGGGATAAGGCGAATTGAGCCGCTCTGGCGTGCCTTTTCCTGCCGTATAAGCTCATAAATCTGCGGGTCATACTGTTCAAGAGCATTTACCATATTTGTTCCTCCCTAAACGATTTTGTTTGAGATGTTTTATAGCACAGCGGCACTTTTTATACAAGTATTTATTTGTTGACAAATTTTAGCCCGAGATTACCATAAGCCGGTTGAATAATATATCAGAAAAGGAATTCGGTAAGAACGTATGCCAGAAGAAGATATTCAGACGGCCAAGGGCAAGGCCTTCTTCGAGAAAGCTCATAAAGTAGCCGAGTCGAGCAATTTCGACTACGCTATCGATATGTACCTTGAGGGTTTGCGCTACACCCCGGAAGCGATTGAGCAAGGGCATCTGCCGCTCTGTGAATTGGCTCTACAACGGCAGGGAAAAGGTGGCAAGAAGCCTTCGGTGATGGAGAGAATGAAGCGTCTGGGGGGTAAAACACCGCTTGAGCAGATGCTTAACGCCGAATACCTTTTCGCAAAGGACCCCGGCCATTTGCCGTATGCAAAGGCGATGCTGAAAGCTGCGGTGGCAGGCGATTATAGGAGAACGGCTGACTGGATTGCCAACTTGATATTCCAGACAAACAACGCCGCCAAGAAACCATCGGTGCGAACATATATCCTGCTAAAAGATTCCTATGCGGCCCTGGGCCAGTTCGACAAAGCAGTCGCGGCGTGCCAACGTGCGGCCAGACTTAAGCCCGATGACGGAGAATTGGCAGATGAGTATAAGAACCTCTCAGCCGAACTGACTATGGCCAGAGGTAAATATGACACGGAGGGGGATTTCAGGAAATCTATCAAGGACCGCGAGTGGCAGGAAAAACTTCAAGCCCAGGCCAGTATCGTCAAGACCGAGGATTACCGCCTCAAGGCGGTTGAAGATGCCAGAAGCAAAATAGCGCAGAACCCGGACCTGCCGGCGAATATATTTAATTTGGCCGATGCCCTCTCGGACATGGAAAACGATAAGGACGAAAATGATGCGATAGCACTGCTGGAAAACACCCATAAAGCTAAAAAAGATTTTAGTTTTAAACAGCGGGCAGGTCTGCTAAGGATAAAACAGCTCAGACGAAAAATACGAGAGGCAAAAACAGCTCTTGAGACTAAGCCGGATGACGCACAAGCCAAGGCCGGACTCGAAGAATTGTCGGCCCAGTTAAACAATACCGAATTGGAACATTACCGTCTCTGTGTGGAGAACTATCCGACCGACCTGCATGCCAAGTATGAATATGGTGTTCGTCTGGTTGGCAATGAAAAGTATAACGAGGCGATACCTTTCTTCCAGGAGGCCCAAAAAGACCCAAGACGAAAGATTGCGGCGATGGGTAAAATCGGCTTCTGCTTTTTTATGAAGGGCTGGCTTGCAGATGCAATCGACGTTTTTACCAGGGCGATAAACTCCTACGAGATAAAGGACGACACCGTCGGCAAAGAATTGCGGTATAACCTGGGCCGTGTTTACCAGGAGCAGGGTGATGCGGACAAGGCGCTGGAAATCTATCGCAAAATCGCCCAAGTTGATTTTACATTCAAAGATGTCAGCCAGCGAGTAGAGAAACTCAGAAGCATTGACAATTGACTATTGAATATCGACTATCGAAAGAAAAAACAAACACCGTTTCCTAAACAATAGACAATAGTAAATAGCAAATAATAAATGGAGATTATAGTGGTACATTCGTTATCAGCCAAAAAAAGAGTCAGACAAAACACCAAAAGAAGAACGATTAATCGCGCACGCAAAAGCCAGGTCAAGACGCAAACCAAGCATTTTGAGGCGGCCCTGGCCAGTGGTGATGCTGAAGCAGCGAGTGAACAGCTCCGGCTTGTCGCCCAAAAGCTGGACAAGACCGCCGCCAAAAGCACAATGCACAAAAAAACCGCTGCACGAAAAAAATCACGCCTCGCCAAGAAACTAAAAGCCCTTTAGGCGAGGACAGGATAACAGGATTATCTTGTTAATCCCGTCCAAAAAAAGAAAGTTGAACCGAACCAGCCCTGCTTCGCGCGAGGGTACGCAGGATAGAACGGCTGGACTCGGACGCCGCGTACGCGGCGCTGGTGAGCTTAACGTCTTGGCGAAACCTTTAATCCCGGTAGGTCACAGCCACGATCAATAAAGCTCACATAGGTCGCTATCCTACTTAACCTCTTGAATCTCAATATTTCTCACCTTTGCATCGAGGTTATCATCGAATAGAGGCGAGGAATCTTTTTCATCAAAAGCCACCAATATGCTCTGCTCTAAATTCTCTTCGTTGAGATGGAACCCATCTGCCAGAAATGTGCCCTCAATCTCAAATGTCACTTTTAACTTCTTCATTTTTTCCTCTCTTTTAAGTATCGAAAGCGAAAGAATGAGCAAAAATAGTGCCGTAGCTATTAGGCTACTCCACCAAATCTGAATCCCGCAGACTATAAGCAGAATCACTAATAATCCCAAAATTACCCAGGTCAAATATGTCGGCAGGATCCCGGAATGCAGCGCTCGCAGAGGTTTTATAAAGGCCAAACCCAGATTCTGGGCTTGGTTGTACAAGTCAAAACGGCCTTTTTCTTGCCATGTGTAAAGCTGCTTTAGGCCGTCCATGGATGTAACGGTCTTGTAGAAATGGGTGCCGGGTATTGTCATTTGTTCATTAGTCTGCACTTCGCCACAGGTCCAGGTGGGCACGATTCTCACTTTTGTTGACAATAAGCCGACGAGTAAAATGAGCAGCCCAAGACCAATACCAACTATTATGAGGATTGTAGCCAGACCGGATTGCCATGTGCCGAAAATTGCAGTACCTGGTTGTATATTCAGGGCAGGATAAATGAACAGCTTGAGCGGTACGTGATAGAAGATTCCGAAAAGCACACACAGCGAAGCAAGTATAACCATCGGAACCTTCATAGAGAGCGAAACTTCTTTAACATCTTTCAATTCAGCTGGCAAGCGAGAAAGGAATATCGAGTGTATGAGTTTTACAAACGAGGCCAGCGTTAGGGCACTTCCAAACAAGGCGGCAAACAGCCAGATAGGCCATAATCCGGCCCCCTGGGCGGTATTTTCGGTTCCCATCTTGATTACGCCTTGATAAACCATCCATTTGGAAGCAAACCCATTGAAGGGTGGTACGCCGGAAATACTCAGAGCAGCGATCAGGCAGGCAGCGAAGGTAATTGACATTTTTTTACCCAGACCGCCAAGCCTATCCAGTTCGGCTGTTCCGGTTGCCTGTTCAACCGCACCGCCACAGAGGAACAGACAACATTTATATATTGCGTGGTTTAGCATATGGAACACACCACCGGCAATACCGACAGCCGTGCCTGTTGCTATGCCGAGTACCATATAGCCGACCTGACTGATAGCGTGGTAGGATAACAGCTTTTTTAGATTGTGCTGAACCATCGCAATCATCACGGCAATAATAATGGTGGCTGCACCTATAATCGCCAGGATGATGCTTAAAACCCCTGATTTAAGTATAAAAATCTCACGCACGATTATAACCAGAAGATAAATGCCCAAAAGTTTGTCAATCGCAGCAGGCAACAGGGCCATTACAGATGCCGGGGCATATTCGCCACTGGTGGGCAGCCAGGTATGCAAAGGCAAAGCGCCTGCCTTGGTGATGGCGGCTGTCATAAGCAATAAGAAGGCTATAATTGGGACCGCTGAGGTGGTTGCCACGTTAATATCCGAGATGACAAATGTACCTGAAAGTGCCCATATCATCAGTATCCCAAGCAGAAAAGCGGCATCGGATGCTCCTATCATTGCGAAACTTTTCGTTGCTGCGAAATTGGAGTTTCTGCCACCTGTGGTTATGAGAAGATACAGCGAAGCGGTAACTATCTCCCAGAATATCAGCAAAAACAGTAGATGATTGGAAAGCAATACGCCCGCTGCGCCGCCTATTGCAAGTAGAATAGCGCCATAGTACACATTGGCTCGCTTTGCCTCAGTCATAGACTTTAGTGAATACAAGGCTATTAGCAGGCCAAAACCCATAGCGAACATTAAAATGAAGGCTCCCAGTGGCTTGGCGCTTAGCAATAAGTCTAACTTCAGGTTACTTATTTGGAGGACGGGCCAGGCATAATTAAGTTGGCCAAGAGTAAATATCCGGATGGCCAGTGCAAGTGTGATAACCGAAATAATTAACGTTAATGCTTTGGACAAAGACTTTATTTTGTTCGGCAAAAATAGCAGAACAGAACCTGCGATCACTGGCAAAAAAATCGGGATAAGCAAAATTCTATCCAATTTATAAATCCTCCATCTTTAGCCCCGGACGCCGGAATCTTTCCTTATCGTTATTATTGACGGAGCAACCCTGGCAGTTATTATTGCCGCCTTATGTTAAAAAAAATATCCCAACGGTGTAAAAGCCGCCCTTGACACTTTCTAGACTGCGTCAAAAACGAGGACCCACATAACAATTATTATACGCTCTGGCCAAGACCCTGACAATAATAATTGCCGATATTAATTAAAAATTTTTAGGTTACTCTTTTTTGAGCCTCGGAATAAACTTTACAAGCGCAACACTTATTCATTTCCTTAATAGAACTTCTTTGGACTATCGCCCAGCAGGGGTGAGTGTTATTAGCAGAAGCTGGACACCTTTCCTTTTTAACTTTAGGGCAACTTTTGATCTTCCAACAAGGAACGACTGCTAATAGACGTTGAATACTAACAATGTTTAACCCTCCTTGGTTAATCAACTTACGAATAAGACGAACCCATTTAAGGTCTCTATTGGAAAATAAAGTACGCCCATTTACTGGATCACGGAAGGATCTAATCAATCCTTTTTTCTCATATTCTCGGAGCGTTTGCCTGCTTATACCTAATTTTTCAGCTGCAATAGTCGCAGAATAAGATGCTTGTTTTTCACTTAATTTTACCATCTTGAATCCCTTCTTTTCTTAGCGAACACATTGACAATTATTCTTGATAGTGCTGTTGAAAAAAATATACCCTGTTTTCATAATGAAGAACAAAGTACCATCAGTAGATTTAACTCTCACACTTCATTATTACTTTTCCAATCGTTGAGCAACACAGACTATAACAATAAAAATTGCCGTTCACAAGAAAAAAATTAATACAATCTTTTTTGTGCTTCAAGATAAACCTTACAGGTTCGACATTTATCAGCATCCTTACAATGCTTGCCAGCTATTGTCCAGCATGGCAAAGTCCTGTCCACCACTGCCCCACATTTGTCTCGGATTTCCTTGGGACAATCTTTAATCTCCCAGCAAGGCATAACCATTAATAAGCGCCTAATACCTTTAATACATAGCCCCTCCTGATGAATCAACTCTCGGATACAACGAATCCATTGAAGGTCATCGTTAGAAAATAACCTATATCCATTAGATGGATTTCGATAAGGTTTAATTAACCCATCTTTTTCATATTCTCGAAGCATACGGACACTTATTCCTAACATCTTAGCTGCGGTAGAAATATTATAGTAGGTAACTCTACTCACCGGTTACGGCACCTCATAAAGCTTCGTGCAGAGAAGCTTAATTTTTTAGCCTGTATTTGCGCTGTATCGTTTTCTCATACTACAATAATGAGAAATAATCAATATTTTTTGAAATGTCCAATGCTATTTACTCAAAATGTGTGATTTTCGAAATGTAGTCGATATAATAATCGATTGGGTTCCTTTTTCAGAAGGTCGAACGAACCGCTAAATGCGATGAGCGTTCGGCGAAAGCGCCCCCTACGTCATTTCGAGCGAAGCGCAGCGCAGCCGAGAAATCTATCTAATTTTTTCT
This sequence comes from Phycisphaerae bacterium, assembly GCA_030619925.1. Taxonomy (GTDB): domain Bacteria; phylum Planctomycetota; class Phycisphaerae; order Sedimentisphaerales; family Anaerobacaceae; genus JAUXAL01. The sequence goes on from JAUXAL010000030.1 coordinate 27,842, forward strand.
TCCTTTATAAACATGTCGCAGCAGGTACAATGTCAATATGAAAACATTTTATAAGTAACGGCTTGGCAGAAGTATTTAAATAGACCCCTCGGCTGCGCTCGGGGTGACGGTCGTGTTGTTGTGTTGCCTGCGGCTGCGCTCGGGGTGACCAGCACCGAGTTTTGTTAGGTGTTTTTTTGCAGGTTGGCAGAATGGCGGAAATTTTCAAAGAAAGAATAGTTAAATTATTAAAGCACGCCGATTACGAACCAATAAAACTCGCACAATTGGCCAAGGCATTAGGCGTAAGCTCGGAAGATTATCAACAGTTCAAAGAGGCCTTCGACCAGCTGCGTCAGGCCGGACACGTCGTGATAGGTGGGAAGAATTTGGTCAGCCTGCCCTCTTTAGCCGGTCAAATCGTGGGAACATTCAGAGCAAACCCAAGAGGATTCGGTTTTATAACACCTCTTGAGCCTAATGCTCACGGCGATTTATTTATTCCGCCGAATGCGACAGCCGATGCAATGACCGGTGACATCGTTATTGTAAAGGTTAAAAGAAAAGGCAAGCGCGGCGGGCAGATGCGCTACACCGGCGAAATAATCGAGGTTCTTGAACGAGCGCAAAATAGATTCGTCGGACTTCTGCTGAAACATCCGGAAGGATGGATTGTTCAGCCGGACGGGAGGAGTTTTTTCGAGCCGATCTCTGTTGACGACGTCGGCGCTAAAGGAGCCAAAGAAAAGGACAAGGTTGTAGTCGAAATACTTTCCTGGCCGACAGAAAAATATCTGGCGCGCGGCGTCATCATTGAGGTGCTCGGCAAAGCAGGACGTTATGAAACCGAAATAAAATCGATAATCCGCCGGTATCACCTGCCGGGCGAATTCGATGCCGACTGTCTCGAGCAGGCGCGCCAGGCCGCCGCCGAATTTAATCACGAGCAACTCGGCACGCGAGACGACATCACGGATAAAGTGGTCATAACAATTGACCCGCCGGATGCAAAAGATTTTGACGATGCGATAAGCCTCAGAAAGAATGCCGACGGCAACTGGGTATTAGGTGTTCACATCGCCGATGTGAGTTTCTTTGTGGCGCAGGGTTCACCACTGGATACCGAAGCAAGAACTCGCGGAAATAGCGCCTATCTGCCCGGCAAAACAATTCCAATGCTGCCGGAGATTTTAAGTAACGGCATCTGCAGTCTCCAGCCGGACCAGCAACGGCTTTGTAAAAGCGTGTATCTGACTTATGACCGGCAGGGTAATGTGCTGTCCCGCAGCTTCGCCAACTCGGTTATCCGTTCAACGCAGCGTTTGACATACCAACAGGCTGACAGGATTTTGAAAGGCCATACCAAAGACACCGGGCCCGAAGTCATTGAGCTGTTAAAAAATATGGAGACGCTCAGCCGGGTTATTGAAAAACGACGAACGAAAATTGGAATGATACATCTGGCTTTGCCGGAGACGGAATTGGTAATGGATGAATCAGGGTGGGTCGTGGACACACACCCCGCGGATGACAGCTATCCGCATACGATAATCGAGATGTTAATGGTCGAAGCCAACGAGGCCGTGGCATCACTTATCGACCGGCTCAACGTCGGCTTTATCCGTCGGATTCATCCGGAACCGGATGCTTTGAGTATGAAAAATCTCGCCAAGCTCGTCAGAGCATTCGGCTTTAGTCTGCCGCGGACTCCGGACCGCACGGCCATACAGGATTTATTGGCTGCCGTCGAAGGGCGTGATTGTTCGTTCGCTGTGAACCTCGCCGTGCTGCGAAGTTTCGAAAAAGCTCAGTATGCACCGCTGCATATCGGACATTTCGCGCTGGCATCGACCCACTACTGCCACTTTACCAGCCCCATCCGCCGGTATGCCGATTTGCTTGTTCATCGTCTTCTGGAATGCTACCTGCAGAAGCGTCCGGACTCGGCAAGGGACATCTCAGCCGAGCTGGATTTGGCCGAGATTGGCAAACACATCACTTTCACCGAGCAGCGGGCCGAGGACGCTGAAAAAGAGCTGACGACAGTGCTGATACTGCAAATGCTGAGCAAGAGAATCGGCGACGAGCTCGACTGCGTCGTTACGGGTCTGGCAGGTTTTGGTGTATTTGTGCAGTCGCGAAAGTTCGGCATTGAAGGTCTTATCCGGATGGCAGACCTAGGCCCGGACCAGTGGAAATACAACTCGAGGGCCCAGTGCATCACCGGGCAACGCTCCGGACGCAGTATTCGTCTGGGCCAATCGGTAAAAGTACGCATAGACTCAGTAAACGTTCCCGCCCGCCAGTTGAATGTTGCACCCGCCGAACCGTTAATTAGCGCCGCAAAGCAGCGAACTCAAAGTGAAAAAGCAAGGAAAACCAAGAAAAGAAAGCGAAAAACCCAGCGCTAAAGCTTATACTTGATGCTCGATGCTCAATACTCAATGCGAATTCATGTTTCTTGACATTTTGTGGTAATTTTGCGATACTTATGCCGAAAAAAAAGTGAGGCCACGGCAATCTTATCGAGCATGTTTGAGATTGCTGCGTTCGACCCCCTCTGCTTTTGGGCTTGGCCATCCTGTGGACTTGCGAAAGCAAGAATGGGGGACTCACTCGTAATGACAAAGAGTAAGTCGGTCCCGAGACACGAGCGATGAGACACGAATTTTTTGGAGTAGAAAATGCGAGCATCTGAGATGAGAAAAGGCCAGACCGTTAAGATCGACGGCAAGCTTTATGCGATTGTCGATTATCAGCACGTCAAATTAGGCAAAGGCGGCGCGGTCTATCAGACAAAGCTAAAAAGACTGACCGACGGCTCAATTCAAAATGTTCGCCTGCGCGCAGAAGAAACAGTTGAAGAAGCCTTCCTGGATAAGCGAACATACGAATACCTGTATTCAGCCGGACGCGAACATGTCCTGATGGATACTACAACCTATGAGCAAATGAGCCTCGATGATGATGCATTCGGCGATGGGCCGAAATATCTAAGGCCAAATACGCAAGTGCAGGTCAGTATGTACCAGGGCAGGCTCCTTGGGGTTACTCTGCCTAACACGGTCGACCTGGAGGTTACCGACACACCGCCGGAGATTAGAGGCGCCACAGCCACAAGTCAAAACAAGCCTGCAACGCTCGAAACAGGCCTGGTCGTGCAAGTGCCGCCGTTCATTAAAGTCGGCGACGTTATCCGCGTCGATACCCGTACCGGGGAATATGTAACGCGAGTGAAAGAATAAAAATGAGTTAAAGTGCCTAAAGTGAGCTAAAGTGAGCTAAAGTGAACTAAAGTTAAGAAAACAAATAACTTTAGGCACTTTACACTTTAGGCACTTTACACTTTAAATTGATGTTTGAGAAGATAAACAAAATTCTCTTAAAAGTTTTCGGTTCCCGCAACGAGCGGTTAGTAAAGGCCTATTCAGTAATCGCTCAGGAAGCAGGCGAATTCGAAGAGCAAACAAAAAAGCTCGACGACCAGGCCCTGAAGGCAAAGACCGCCCAGTTCAAAGCCGCCTTAAAAGCAGGGACCAGACCGGAGGATATTCTGCCTGAGGCCTTCGCTGTCGTTCGCGAGGCGGCAAGACGAAATGTCGGCATGCGGCATTTCGACGTGCAGCTTATCGGGGGCAAAGTCCTCTATGAGGGCAAAATCACCGAAATGGCTACCGGCGAAGGCAAAACCTTAGCAGCAACATTGGCAGCATACCTCGTCTATTTAACCGGAAGAAAGGTCCATATAGTTACGGTCAACGACTACCTGGCCAAGCGAGACGCAGAATGGATGGGGCCGGTCTATTGGGCTCTGGAGCTGACCGTAGGTGCAATCCAGGCGGATATGGATACCGCAGGCGGCGAACGAAAAAGTCAGTACGGCTGCGACATAACCTACGGCACAAACAACGAATTCGGCTTCGATTATCTTCGCGACAATATGAAAACGTCACTCGACCAAATGGTCCAGAGCGAGCGGCAATATGCCATAATCGACGAAGTGGATTCAATCCTGATCGATGAAGCCAGGACGCCTTTGATTATATCCGGCCCGGCTTTCGGTGATGTCACCAGATATAAAAAAGCAGACCAGGTAACAAGGAAGCTGATTAGCCTGCACAGCAGCTACGACCGTACCAAAAGACAGATTGATTCGGCCGAGCGAACGATAGCCAGCGCCCAGGGCGAGCTGGCCGAGGCAAAAAAGGATAAGGACAACAAGCGAATCGAAAACGCCCAGAAGGCACTCGAGACAAGCCAGGCAGAATTGCAGAGCGCTCAAGTCAGGCTAAGTGAGGCCACCCAATATTACGAAGTTGAATACGACAGAAAAGCGGTGCATCTTACGCATGAAGGGGTGGGAGCCGCCCAGGAGATAGCCGGAGTAGGCTCATTCTTCACCGGGTCAAATATGGATTGGCCCCATCTTCTGGAGCAGAGCCTGCGGGCCCACGTGACATTCGAAAAAGAAAAAGACTACGTCGTTATGGACGGCAAGGTCATAATCGTTGACGAATTTACCGGCCGATTGATGCACGGCCGACAGTGGTCCGACGGACTCCACCAGTCGGTCGAGGCGAAAGAAGCCGTTACCGTAAAAGAGGAAACTCAGACACTGGCCACTATCACGCTGCAGAATTTCTTCAAACTCTACGACCAGATAGCGGGAATGACCGGCACGGCCGCCACCGAAGCCGAAGAGTTTATGAATATCTACAAGCTCGACGTTGTTGTGATACCAACCAACGAACTGTGCATCCGAGACGACCGTGAGGACGTAATATACAAGTCGATGCCCGAAAAGTTTGACGCGATAGTAGAAGAGATAAACGACATTAGTTTATCCGGTCGACCGCTGCTTGTGGGCACAACCAGCGTAGAAAAGAACGAGGCACTTTCGGCTGCTCTTACGAAAAAATTCGGGCTCGAACATGAGGTCCTCAATGCCAAGCACCACGAACGCGAAGCAACGATTGTCGCCAAAGCCGGCCAGCAGCACAAAGGCCGGGACGGCCGAATGCGAGGCAACATAACAGTCGCAACAAATATGGCAGGCAGAGGCACGGACATTGTACTCGGCCCAGGCGTAGCTGAAATCGGTGGACTGCACGTACTCGGCACCGAACGACACGAGGCCAGAAGAATCGATAATCAGCTCCGAGGCCGAGCAGGCAGACAAGGTGACGCCGGCTCCGGTCAATTCTTTCTGAGCTTCGACGACGACCTGATGCTAATCTTCGCCCCGGAGTGGACGGTCAAGGCACTTTCGTGGATCGGCTGGGAAGAAGGACAGCCAATCTACCACAAGAGAATAAGCAAAGGCATCGAAAAGGCACAAAAGAAGGTTGAAGAGCGAAACTTCGAGATACGAAAGAGCCTGCTCGAATATGATGAGGTAATGGACTACCAGCGAAAAATCTTTTATTCACGCAGACGAGAAATCTTAGCTGGAAAAGGACTCAAGAACATTATTCAGGAGATGATTGACGCCGCTATCCCGAAGAACTGTGATACGATTCTTAACAAAGACTATCCTCTCAACTGCATTATCGAATGGGCCAGAACGAATTTCGGTGCTGATTTAAGGGCCTCCGATATCGCCGGCATTAAGACAGAGGAAATTGAGAGACTAATAAAACGGCAGGCAAAAGACAACGCCGCCAACAATATATCGCTTTCTATGGGGGAATATTTAGAAGACTACAGTGACTGGCGAAGCTGGGATATCGCCGGCTTGTGCAAATGGGCTATGAGCGCCTTTCGAGTTAGTCTCAGTCCCGGCAAAATCAAACACCAATCGCCGGAGGAGATTGAAGAGCAGTTGATTTCGGCTGCCGCCGAGCAAATTGATAAAAAAGATTGCTCCCAACTAATCGAATTCCTGAAGGAAGATTTCTCCGTACGCATGTTTGCCGAATGGGCACGAGCCAAATTCGATATAAGACTGGACGTTGGCGAACTGGCGAGCCTCAACACCTCACAAATCCGTCAGCAGCTTGCCGAGAAAACCGCAGCCAAATACAAACAAAAGGAAATTGAGTATCCTGTTGAATTTGCAATGAATATGGTTTATGGGCCTCAGGGTCCTAACGTATATGCGTTCGAGGCGCTCGCCGACTGGGCGAACAAAAAATATAACGCCCGCTTTTCGGTCGAACAAATGCAAAATACCAAACCTCGGATATTGCATAAACAACTGCTCGAATTGAGTAAAAGCTTTAACAATGGCGAATTAGACCGAGAGCTCTCTGATAAGATTGCCAGCTTAAACACCGCCGAATTAGTGAGCTGGGCCAACGAAAGATTCGGGGCCTCCTTGACCGAAGACGACCTGGCCGGCGACGGCCCGGAACTCAAAGACAAACTATTGGAGCCGGCAAGAGAGTTTTTGCGGGCCGAACTCAGCGACCTTGAAAAATACGTCCTGCTCAATGTTTACGACAGCGCCTGGAAGGACCACCTCTACTCGATGGACCATCTGAAAAGCAATGTATGGATGCGCTCTTTCGCTGAGAAAGACCCAAAGACCGAATACAAGCGCGAAGGCTTCAGAATGTTCGACGAGATGCTCGAGACAATCGAGGACCGGGTTACAGATATTGTCTTCAAGGTGCACCTCGAAGCCGGCGCAAGGGCACGAAGTGTCTGGAATGTAAGCCAGACAACGCACGACGAGGTCGGCCAGTTCGCAATGGCCGAGCGACAGCGAGCCGCCGCCCAGGCACCACAGGGCGAGCCGAGAATAAAACAAATTCGGCTGGAACATCCCAAGGTTGGCCGCAATGCCCCCTGCCCTTGCGGCAGTGGAAAAAAATACAAAAAATGCTGCGGAAAGAACCTGTAAAAAGAAAACATCGAGTAACGTGTCGCCACCCGATGTTTTCCGGAGGGGAGAAAAAATCTTTTTTTGGACTTCCCTTTATTATCGGCAGCACTGCAATCGCACTTTAACCGAAAATCGGCTGAGTGAATCTGAATTAGAGAATAGACAGTCTCTACGCCGAAAACAAATAGAGTAACAAAAAAGATGTGAAATAATCGGCAGACTTTTTTCTTATTTAAAATCGAACAAAGATTGAGTCTTAATCATTGTTACCTGGTCCGGATAAGCCGCGAACGTATGGATGTGCAATTCGCTGCACCGAGCCTCGAAGTCAATATAGCAGAACGGCTGGAGTCTGCCGATTTCCAATTTCGGGAATTTTACAAACACGCCCCGATTCCGCGCGAAGCGCTCAAGGTCAGTATGGCTCTGCCGATACAAATTAGGACTCATCTTCTCGACCTGAAAATCGGTCATGTAGCTTATCCCCCGTCGCAAAGTGCACTTATGAGTCCGTGGGCCGGAGAACTGAAAACGCTCTATCAAGCCTCGAGAGGGCAGCATCTGGCCGGGCGGGCTTACAACCTCAGTGAGGCACGCATCAGCGGCAAAAACACTGACAACGTGAGTGCAGCCTGTAACCCAGATAATGGCCTCGTACTTTTCGGTATTCAAGTGCCGGTTGGCATAAATTTGGAAAAGCTCCGGATGCAAAGGTCTCTGAAAAAGGCTGAACGTTAGCTCTTTGACAGCCACATTGGTTTGTGGTGATTCCATACAAGAAAAATCCTAATACAAAATATTAACTTCCGATTTTCCACTATTATACCAAAATCAAGACACATATTCAAGGCTGATATCAGTATTGATAAGGCCGATACGTGCACTTATAGGACGATTATTTCGCAAGCTGTGCAACGTAAAAGAGTAACAGCAGCAAAGTTTTTTTTGAAAAAAATCAAAAAAAATCGGAAGTGTCGCTGATTATCACTGCTGGAAGAAAACTGCATTAATAATAGTGGCAATAATATCGTAAAAGGCATGAGTTCCGGCTGTGATTCCGAAACCACGAATTGCAAAAAGAACGGCAAAATAAATACCCGCGATTGTTCTAAAGCCAAACTCCGTCCAGTTAAAAGCAGCGATTCGTCCAAGCTGTCCGTCCACAAAAATTACATGATGGTGTGCACTAAACAACGCCGCCGAGATTAGAACCGAAAGTATAATCGAGTTCTTATGAGTAAGCCTCAGCACATCTTGAAATAGCAGCATCAAAAGGCATATCAAAATCAAACGAAAAACGAGCTCTTCGTAAATCCCGGCCCCTATTCCGGTAACGATATTGGCCAGTAGCGACTGGGTTTTCGGCTCAACGCCGCCGGCCTCGGCGTTCGACGACGATAAACTTCTGCCTGCCGCCAACGAGCAGCTCAGCGGCGAGGCGGTCCGTACCCGTATCGCACTATTGGCGAACTCGTCAATCTCGCCCTGCGGCTTAACCGGACTACTCAAAAACAAACTGAACACAATCAGCGGCACCGCAAGCAGAGCGCACTCAACGGCCATCGGCCAGATATCGCCAAGACGAAAACGCCACTGTTTGCCTGAGACCAATTGCAACGCTATCAAAATAACCACAACCACCAAAGGAGGTGCCACCCACGCTAACCTGCTACCGGAACCCAGTTCAAGAAGGTTCTGCAGCCACACAAACGCCACCACGCGAGCCTGAGACTGGTTCAGAACATCGGTATTGACCAAAATCGTTCCAACTTCATAGAAAATAATAAACGGCAGCAGAAAAACGATAGCGTAAATCGGCCGAGACGTCCTCTCAAGATAGGAATCTCTTGCAAAGTTAAACAATTGGCTCGTGCTGTACTTGTATTTGTCTTCCATGCCGTATCCAGGTTATCGGGGCATCAGATTATCAGGTAGTGGATATCAGGTTATCAAGATATCCGGCCTGGTTTCCTGATATCCTGTTAATCCTTATTTTTTAATTTTTGCAGAGTTTACTTCAAATAAGCCGAAAATACAATAGTCAAAAACCCACTTACCTTTGGAATGACAATACCACAATGATAAGTGAACTGTTAACCAAGTTTTACGAGCTTGCCTTCGAGCGTTTTGGCCCTCAGCACTGGTGGCCCGGCGAAACTCAATTCGAGATAATCACAGGCGCAATACTGACCCAGAATACAAGCTGGGCCAACGTCGAAAAAGCAATAGCAAATCTAAAATCCGGCGACCTTTTAGCCCCGGAAAAACTGCATCATTTCGACCTCTCGCAGCTTGCTGAGCTTATCCGCCCGGCCGGCTATTACAATATAAAAGCAAAAAGGCTCAAAAACTTCGTGAACTGGCTCTTCGACAATTACAACGGCAAACTGACAAATCTCGAAAGCGTCGATACCGACCGGTTAAGAGCCGAGCTTTTAACCATAAAAGGCGTCGGACCCGAGACCGCCGACTCGATTCTACTTTACGCTTTCGACAGACCTGTTTTCGTCGTGGACGCCTACACCGCTCGGATCGCTTTCCGTCACGGACTAATCGAGCAGGACGCTGATTACGAGCAGCTACAAGAATTATTCCAGTCAAATCTGCTGCAGGATACGCAGCTTTTCAATGAGTACCACGCATTACTGGTAAGGGTCGGCAAAGAATTCTGCAAGCCGAAAGCCAATTGCTCCGCCTGCCCACTGGGAAAACTACCACATTCAGTCATCGCCGAATTTCTTTAAACCCCTGCATCCGTTCACCGCGGAATTATGCTCTGCCAACTTAAGAAGCTCTTGACGCGCTGCGGCTTATAGCGGAGAATTTCAAATGGTTAAATAAACCCCCAGGATAAACCTGGTATGTGTTTAGCCAGGGAAAAACCATCCCCAAAGCCTTCGGCTTTGAGGCTGCCACCCAATAAAATTGATAAAGAATGTGTGGCAGCCTCAAGCTTGGACTCCAGCAAAGCGGAGTCCAAGCTTGGGGATGGCCATTTAAGCCACACATGGCTAAACACGTATTAAACCTGGGGTCTAAACAAAACCCTCTAATAAATTGCGGGGTATTGAAAGGTAATATGCTATGTTGAAAAAGATGCTTTGCTTAGCGGTTTTGCTAACCGGCCAGAATCTCTGCGCTCAAACGAGCGATTATTTTGACGCCCCCTACGGTGAGCTGCTCGGCGCTTCCACTGAGCAAGTCGGTTTGTGGTGGGCGTCGGCCGGCTGGAAAATAAGCCGGGACAAGCCGCTGCCTGAGACAACAGGCCCAGCGATTATGATACGTGCCGCCCGCAACGAGGCCGAGGCTGCGCAATTGGTAGCTCGGCCAACAGTCTCCCTAAATGGTCTTACCGTACGTGCCGGAGTATTGACCGGACGCGGCGGAGCGACTATCAGCGCTGAAAACGTCGAAGTGCTCAAAGTGCGATACGTTAATGTCACAAAGCCAACCGACAAAAGTTCAGTGCCTGGCCTTTGGCCGGACCCACTGCCGCCATTAAAGGGCCCTATCGACCTGGAGCCGGGTAAGAATCAGCCGTTCTGGGTCCGCGTAAAAGTCCCACGCCGGGCTCGGGCAGGAATCTATACCGGCAAAATCGGCCTTGCAGCGCAAGACTACAACGCCGATGTCACCCTGCGCGTGGAGGTATATGATTTCGTCCTTGGCGAGAGGATGACCTGCACCACCGCCTTCGGCTTTTCCACGGGCAACGTATTTCGCTATCAAAGGCTCACCGAGGCCAGGCACAGGCGCCAGGTCCTGGAGAAATACTGGGCCAGCTTCAGCGACCATCACATCTCGCCCTACAACCCAGCCCCCTTAGACGGATTCAAAGTTACCTGGCCGAAAGTCACCGACTCAATCAAACCACATCAGCTCAAGCCGGTGTTCGACTGGACGGCCTGGGATAAAGCGATGCAGCGAGCAATCGACCACTACGGCTTTAACTCGTTTCGGCTGCGCATACCGGGCCTGGGCGGCGGAAGTTTTCACGCCCGATACGAGCCTGAGCTTCTGGGCTTCAGTGAGGATACGGACCGATACAAAGCCGCCTTTAACGCCTACTGCCGCGGGCTCCAAGAGCACCTGCGCAGCAAAGGCTGGCTCGACGAGGCCTTTATCTATTGGTTCGATGAGCCTGCCCCTAAAGACTATGAGTTCGTTATGAACGGTTTTGCAAAGCTCAAGCGTGCAGCGCCGGATATCAATCGTATGCTAACAGAACAGGTCGAGCCGAACCTGGTCGGCGGGCCTAACATCTGGTGCCCTGTCTCCCGTAACTACAAACACGAGCCGGCCGAACAGCGGCGTAAGCACGGCGAAAAGTTCTGGTGGTATGTCTGCACCGGTCCCAAGGCGCCCTACTGCACGTTGTTTATCGACCATCCGGGTACCGAGCTGCGCGTCTGGCTCTGGCAAACCTGGCAACGCAAGATTGACGGTATCCTCGTTTGGCAGACCAACTACTGGACCAGCTCGGCCGCTTATCCCGACCGTGACAGTCCTCAGAACCCCTACGAAGACCCCATGGGCTGGCGGTCAGGTTACAGCACAGCAAAGGGCGTCAAGAAACCGTGGGGCAACGGCGACGGCCGATTCATTTATCCACCCGAAGCCGCTGCCGACGCCCATCCGGCCGGGCCGGTTCTCGACGGGCCGGTTGAAAGTATCCGCTGGGAAATGCTGCGCGACGGCATCGAGGACTACGAATACCTGACTATCCTGAACAGACTGCTCAAAGACAAAAAAGACAAACTCACCGCTCAGCAGCGACAGCGATATACTGCCCTCCTTGAGGTACCCGAGGACATTACGAAGGATATGACCACTTTTACGAAGAACCCAGCCCCCATCGAGGCCCGCCGCGACCGAATAGCTCGAGCCATAGCTAAGCTAAGCAAATTATGAACCTATTGCTCTGGAGCTTGTGATTTGAGGAATTGTCATTGCGAGGAGCGCAGCGCTGAAAGTCCGGCCGCTGGAAGTCCGGCCCCTGGACGGATTGGACGGAACGAAGCAATCTCGGACTTTCGATGAGTTGAGATTGCTTCGCAGAGTTTATCTTCGAGCGAAGCGAAGGGCTCGCAATGACAGCCATCAATTGAGTTGTCACTGACCACTATGCTTATCGCGAAGTTTCTTCCCGCCGGACGCCTTGATACGTTGTCAGGATGTACTCGAATTTCTTCGCTGACCGTGGTTCTAAGATAAGCGTGAACTTGACCGTGTCCAAGTCAACTTTCTCGAACTCGTCGAAATCGCCGCTCTTTTCCAGCTTCCAGTATGGCGTATTGAAGTTGCGCTGAATCTCGACCTTGACACCAATCTCGCGAGTGTTCTTAACCTCGATTTTAAATTTGCGGATTTTATCCCAGCCGGAAATATTGCCGCGACGGTCGAACCTGTAGTTAGCGGTGCTATAATCCATAAGCGTCGGCTCGACAACAACGTTGCCGACCGCACCGAGATTAAGCTCCACATTCTCATCCACGGGAATATACTTAAACGAAGACTGTCCCGTATAAGACAAGTGTCCCTTATCGTCAACGCCCCTATAAACCTTCAGCATCCCGCCGGGGATAGGCGTTTCGCCTAACTTATGCTCTTTATCGTTTTTGAAGCTAAGGAACCGGACCACGCTCGGACCGTAGCGCTCCTCTTCATATTTATACAGATTCACGACTGGCACCTCGTCAACATCAAAACTAAGCAGCCGTTTCGACCAGCCGGTAGGAATTGTCTCTGTCCCTTCAATCGTATAAAGAAAGTATTCGCTGAGCCCCTCTTTCTTGACTTCCTTCGGCGCCCTTGCCAACAAAACCGGCCTAAAATCTCTTCCAAAGCGGATAATCTTCTTAGCTTCCTCGGCTCTCTTACGTGCCTTATCATACTTTTCTCTGATGACTTCCCCCGGTCGGCCGTAGGGATATTCTCTGCGGGCAAGGTCAGCTATCCGGTCGAGGATGTGCACTTTGCCGACAATAAGCCGCGTCTGCGCATTTTCATAGTCTTCGCCGCTATTGTTAGTAACCCGCACATAGCCCTGCAGACGCATCGTCTTTTCGTCTTCTGTCAGTGTGCCCATATAAAACGCTCGCCACGATAGACCGCTGGTCAGATACGTAATCTCCACCGGCACCTTGCCGCTCACACCGCTTTTGATATTCCACAGGCCGAGGTTCCTTACCCTCGGCGGATAGGTCAAATCAGCAATGTCGATTTTGTCTGCATTGGCTTTAGGCAGCATCTCTAAGCTGGTCGGGTCGATAAGAGTATTGGCCCAGGAGAACTGCAACTTGTTTTTGCCTTGTTTTAGCGTAAGGTCTCTGCTTTCACGCACGAGCGTCATATCCGCCGAGTTATAAATCGTAAGCTGCACCATATCTCGCTTCGGCAGCGTAACCAAATCAACCTTGCCCTGCACAACACCAGTAATCACCAATACCGCTAATAAGAATATTGTTTGTTTCATGGTTTTAGCCTTTCATATCTTCGTGGCCCTTACAGATCGTCAGGCCCATCCTGCATTATTGACCATCGCCTCGGACTGTCAAGGCAACCTTCTTCGAGGCAATATCATTGACTTGCCAAACAATCTCGTGTTTGCCTTTCTTTTTGACGTAGGTATTGAACCTGTGGCTGAATTTCATAGCCGCTCCTGCGGCTATACATTTTGCTTTTTTATCCTTCAATGCCCTGCGCAATATATTCTTCCACTCCTTGAGTTCTTCTCCATCTACGTACACACGGGAACCTAACACCCCTGACTCCAACCTTTTATTGGAATTGTTAAGAATCGTGAAAGTAAGCGTGTACTCCTCCGGATCAGATTCTGTCAGCCAGTTGCGATTGTAGTCCAAATGTGCTTCCAGGTAATACCTGTCGTCCCATTTTTTCGGAAGATGCCGAATGACTTCTGCTCGCAGGTTTTCTGTAGCCGATGATAACCCCATCTCGAATTTTCGGGAAACATCCGACAATGCCCAATTAACAGGCCTGGTACTGAATCTTTTTACGCTTTCTCTGGCTTTTCGGTCTTCGCGGCCAAGTGCCGTAAGGGCTTTCTTCAGCTTCTTGAAGTCGTAAGGCTTTACCGTAAAATGCAACTTGCCGCGAATAGTCGCAGTCGCAGTCGCAGTCGCAGCCGCAGTCTTAGAATCGTTGTCAAGCGTCCTGCTGGCCTTAACCACACGGTTGCCAAAGAGCCCACTGCTGAGCGTCCTACCGATCTCAACCACATAGTCGCCCGGAGGCAAAAGGTGCGCCCGAGGACTCAGCAGCACATATTCCAGGTACTTCTCATCATGTTCAAGAGTAATAGTAGTTCCAAGCCCGCCTCTGTGCCCCGATGGGGGATATGTAAATTTTCTGTCTGCACTATTTCTAATCACAGCGGAGAATCGCCGATGGTAGGTTGGCCATCCTCTGTAATCGCCTCCGATATCGAAGGAGAAAGGCTCCTCTTGATTATTTACCACTTCGAAAGCAGCAAAAATAGGTTCACCGACACAGTACATCTCTTTTTCCAAGCGAAAACCCCCTGTCAGGTTTTCTTGCGTATCCCGCTTCGGCAGCGTAACCAAATCGACTTTCGCCTGTGCAGTACTCGTGATTGCAGCGATTATAAGTAACGCCAATATTATACGTTTCATTTTACTGCTCCTTTTTCTTTGTCATTCCTGCGAAATCGAAGATCCGGCATCTGTTTGACGGAATCCGGCTTTAG
>JAUXAL010000102.1 GCA_030619925.1 Phycisphaerae bacterium
CCCCGTTTATGGGTGTCGAAACTTGTATCGAAGCTGGAAACTGGTAACTGGATACACGAAAAAACAAGCTTCAAGCTTCTACAGCAAGTATCGTTACGAGCATCCATAACTTTAAACAAGAATCGCTATTCCGCATCAGAGCGTGCCTTTGTGGCTATGAGTCAATTATGCAAAACAAAGCCAATTCGCCGGGCTTTGCCCGGAAACCCGAAGCCCTAAACCCTAAATCCTAAACAAACGCAATTTGCAGAGGCTTTTATGCAAAACAAAGCCAATTTCCGAAAAAGTCAAATGAACGTAAATCTATATAATACAACGGATTATGAAAATAAATCCAATTGGACACTTGGTGAAAACAAACCCAATTCAAACCCAATCAAAGCCAATTTAAAGAGAGCCAAAATGAACGTAACCTCACTTATAACAAAGGATTACAGAAAAGAAGATGATTTCGCAGTCCAAAAAAACAAACCCAATTCAAACCCAATTTAAAAAGAGCCAAAATGGACGTAAACTTCTATTCAACAAAGGATTATGAAAATGAACCACGCCTTCGGGCTCCGGGAAAACAAACCCAAACAAACCCAATTTCAAAGGCAAAAAAATCCGCCCTCAACATTGCGCGTGAGCAGGCCCGGGGAGTCGCATGCTCCTCTTCAGAAGAAAAGCGGCATATACTGTTGAGCAACTCGGTCAGTAGTGCAGCTATCCTTATATCCCGTATCCATAGGATGGTAAGTACACTGTAGTGAAGGCGAAGCTTTAATGGGTGATTTGTTTGCAGGCAGTTATGTCAATGGGCGATACAGGACTTGAACCTGTGACCTCCTGCGTGTAAAGCAGGCGCTCTAGCCAACTGAGCTAATCGCCCAACTTCCTTCTGGCTAAAGATTTACGCGAAAACAACGATATTGCACTTATTTTTTTCTTACAACCTTGAATACAACCAATATGCTATTATGTAGAGTCTGACTATATCGTCTATTCCTTTGGCCGTAGTTAAATATTAACCATGGCAAAATCCCACTCCCAAAGAAAAACATGTTCTGACAAATTTCCACTTACTCTACATAAAACAGGCTAACATTGCAAGAAAATTAGAGGCAAACTCCACTATTTTGGCAGCGACAGAACTTCGGTAACAAAAATTATGAGTCAATGCGAAGGGAATTTATAATTGACGTTGGTCAGGGAAATCTTAAAAACGCTCAAACTCAAACTCATCCCGCCCGTCCTCTCTTTCTACGCTTGCCGACACTAATTTCCAACTCATCAATCTTCCTGTACAAACTGGACAAACCCACATCCAAAGCCTTTGCCACTTCAACTTTATTCCAACCATACCTATTCAGCACCCGGCAGATGTGTTGTTTCTCGTAAGCTTTGACAGCAGCATGTAGGTTCTCGTGTTCTTCACTCAATCCTATCGCCTTGGACCCTATCAATCCAATGTCAGAAATCTTTATAACATCATCTTCGGCAAATATTACCGCTCGCTCAATCACGTTCTGCATCTCTCTTATATTGCCTTTCCACTCATAATTCATAAGTAGCCGCATAACGTCATCACTTACTCCCCTACACTGCTTGCCCATCTCGGCATTGTATTTCTTTATAAAATGTTCAACCAACAGTGGAATGTCCTCTTTCCTCTCGCGCAAAGGGGGAATATGGATACCGACAACATTCATCCTGTAATATAAATCCTCTCGGAACAGTCCCGCTTTCATTTCTTTAGCCAGGTCTTTATTCGTGGCAGCGATCAGTCGCAAGTCAACCTCGACAGATTCCGTGGAGCCTACCGGTATTATTTGCCTGTGCTCCACCGCTCGCAGCAGTTTCACCTGACAGCTCATCGGCATATGACTGATCTCATCCAAAAACAAAGTCCCATCCCGAGCACATTCAAAAAGCCCTTTCTTGTCTTCAAAAGCAGACGTAAAACTCCCCTTCTTGTGACCGAACAATTCGCTCTCGAGCAGGCTCTCAGGTATCGCACTACAGTTAACCGCAATAAAACGCTTGCCGTTTTGCGACCCTAACGAATGTATCGCGTGAGCAACTAATTCCTTGCCAGTGCCACTTTCTCCCGTTATCAATACATTACTTTTGGTCGGAGCCACCTTCCGAATCATTTCAAAAACCTGCTGCATTACCGGGGCCTGGCCTATAATCTGTTTAATATCAAACCTGCCGTTCAGTTCGCGTTTTAGCTCCTGGTTTTCTTCTCGCAACTCCAGATGCCGCAAATGCTGCTGGACTTTTATCAAGATGTCTTCGAATATTACGGGCTTCATCACATAATCACATGCGCCGAGCTTGACCGCGTCAACAGCCATCTCGACCGTGCCATAGGCTGTTATCATTACCACACGCGTCTCGGGCCTTACTTTCATTATCTCACGCAGAACCTTTATCCCATCCGCACCTGGCATCTGGACATCTAATATCGCCACAGCATAGGGCTCTTTCCTAATGGCGTTTATTGCGTCCGTCCCATTGGCCACAGCTGTAACTGTCATTCCTTCTTCTTGAAGAAGTTTTGTGAATGTTTCTCTAAAAGTTGCCTCATCATCTGCTAACAATATTTCGCTAACCATTGTCCACTATTCCTTTCATAGCATTGTTCTTTGCATGTTTTTACTGACAAACATCGAAACTAACCGTCATCTTCCTTTGCAGCACTAAGTAAATCTCTTTCCGCATCATCACCACCAATCAGGTCTTTCTTGGGCCTTATTGGGATCCGGATTATTATGGTGGTTCCCTTGCCCAGCTCGGACTCCAACTCGATGGTGCCGTCGATTTCGGTAACAAGATTATAGCTTATAAAAAGCCCAAGGCCGGTGCCTTTGCCAATTTCCTTGGTAGTAAAGAACGACTCAAAAGCACGCCGGCAAACCTGCGGGCTCATTCCAACGCCTGTATCACCGACCCGAATCTCAATCATTCCATCCCTGAATTCCCTTGTTATCTCTTCGCTGATGTCGCTCCGTGGCAAATTTTCTGTATTTTATCTTTATCTGCCACTAAAACGCAAGCAAAATTTCCCAACTATGGGAAAAATTATGATAGCTGCAGTCCTGCTGCGGTCTTATCCTCCAAGATTCAAGAATTCACACTGGATAAAAAACGCCTCCAGCGGAGAAAATCCCGTCAGGACCACGAATTCTTTCCGGCCAACAGAGTTGCAAGCCCCACAAGAGTAGACACACGAAGTTAATTAGAGATATGAAAAGACCTCTCCGGTGCGTAGTAATTCTACCGGCCTGCTTGCATCCAGGCCGATTTCAGTGTCTGTCAAATAACATGCGGGATCTGGAGTCCAAGGATCGCCAAAATACAAATATGATTGTAAGTCCGGTTTGATTATTGGACGTTGTCCTCGCTGTCTGGCTCAGCTGATATCTCTTCCGCCTGCCGCACGATACTGTCAGCCAACTTTGCGGCCTCGGCCGACCCGTGCTTTTTTGCTACAACGTTGACATTTTTGATTACGCAGTGCAGCAGTTTGTTAACAATGCGGTTCACCATTGCCTCCATCACCTCTTTACATGAAGCTTCGTGTCTGGCTCCAACAAAAAATCGCTTGAGTTCACTTTGACTGATTTCGGCAAATTTCTCTCTCATCTGGCCTATCAGTGGACCTATGTCTCTAACCTTAAACCAATCCATAAATTCGATAACATTTTCATAGATTATCTGCATGCCTTTGGTGATATCCTCTTCGCGGGCCTTGCGATTCTGCTCGGCTACCTCAGAGAGTTCATCAATACTGTAAAGGTACACGTTTTCTATTTCATTTACAGAGGGTTCGAAGTTCCGCGGTACCGCAATGTCGATAATCAGCAGTGCTCTGTCCCGCCGATTGTCCATTATTTTCTTGAATGAGTCTTTCTTGAAAAGATAATCTTGTGTTGTCGCTGAGGCTATCGCGACATTAGCGTCGATAAGTTGCTCAGTAAGCTCCTCCCATTGTCGGGCCTCAATGCCATAGCGCTTGGCAACGCTCAGACCATGCTCATACGACCTGTTAACGACCGTTATATTTTCGCATCCAACATGGAGAAGATGCCGCACCAGCAGCTCACCCATCTCGCCGGCTCCAATCACAACGACTTTGGCCGCTGAGATGTCAGCAAAAAGTTGCATGGCCAGCTCGACCGCAATGCCGGCAACACTGACTCGTCCGCTTGAGATAGACGTATTTGTATGCACCCTCCTGCTGGCAGCAAAAGCACAGTGAAACAGGCGATTTAAGACCTTTCCCGTGCTCTTTGCGGTACAAGCAAGTTTGTAACTTTCTTTAACTTGCCCGATTATTTGCGCCTCGCCCACCACCATGCTGTCCAGACTCGAGGCAACCGTTAACAGATGTTTAACTGCATCCTCATCATCGCAAACATACAGGAAATCTTGAAAGTCCTCCAGCGCAACATTGTGAAACTCCGATAAGAATTTCGCTATGGTCTCGGCGACAGCTCCTGCCGTACCCTCGTAGGCACTATATAATTCAACACGATTGCATGTTGATAGCAGCACGAACTCGGCTTCGCGAAATCGGTCTTTGAGCTGTCTCAGTGCTCTAATGGTGTCCGCAGCGTCAAACGCCAATTTCTCACGGATTTCTATCGGAGCGCTCTTGTGGTTAAGTCCTAAAACTATAATCTTCATTTCTGCACTTAGCTCATCGCTAAAGTTACCGATAGCGGCTAACGCGTAAAATCATGCTGGGTTGCGCCTAAAATAGTTACTCCTAAAATCGCAAATAGAACCAACACAAAGGCCACTACCGTCAAGTATGCTCTCATTTTGCCCTTGAGTAAAAGCATGCGGTTTGATACCAATATAATGCCCAGCAGAATCCAAGCGACGATGATGCTGACAACTTTTCCGTCAGCCAGCCATGCGACCCAGGTCGAAGACCTGGACTGGATCATGCCCGACTTCGTCGGGCCTGTTCCCAGCATCGACGCAAGTCCCAGGCCGCTTATCAGTCCGATTGTGAGCAACACAAAACCGGCCTTTACTCCCAGCAGGTTCATGCGTTCAAGCTTCTCAATATTAGGCACTTTGCCAAGCACTTGCATAACTTCTTTTCGCTTGAGCTTGCGGCTGCCGAGTAAACTAAGAAATGCGCTCGCCGTCGCAAACGTTATTGATGCACCGCCAAGAATCATTGCTATACCGTGAGCAATTGCCCATGGTGTGGCAGCTATCGCATCAGGCTCTGCAGCCGGCTTAGCGACAATCCCAGCCATCACAATCATTGTTAAGATTACCCATGCCATTACCGAACCGAACCACACCTGCCCGATAGCAATACTGAAAAAAAGGTATATCAGGCCAAATACAATAGTAAGAACAATCATGGACTCGAACAGTCCTGTCAGTGGGATTGCTTTTAGTGCAACGGCCCTAAATATCAATATTACAACCTCAAGTGCTACCGCGACCGAAACAAGAGGTGACAGAAAGCGTTTGTATTTCCGGCCGCCAGCCAGTAGCTGAAGAATACCAACTATCGCCGCTACAAGGTGTATAAGCACCGCTGAAAGAAATACTATTATTTCTGGCATTGGCAATCCGAGCATTTTTATCCTTCTTTCTTTACCGCTTGGTAGCCACCGCTAAGTAATATAGGTCAGTGGCACTTTCTTGAGCTCTTTTTCTGCAACCAACACACGGTAGTTAGTTCCTGTTGCGGAAACAATATTTGTCATTCCCGCAGAAGCAGGAATCCAGCTTTTTCGCTCTGGACCCCTGCTTTCGCAGGGGTGACATCGTCAGTTTTTTTTCCGCAACAGATACTAGTTAGCGACCCCAGATACCTTACTCATGTGCTCTAACCAACTGAGCTAATCGCCCCGAATTTGATTATAAAAGTACAGATTTTTTAGCCTTGCGTCAATATTGTTTATATTTTATACTCTTGGCAGGTCATCGTTTATGCGGCGGGTCTTTTGTTTACCCAGCCGCAGCAGCAATACAAATTTGAGGTTTTTTTATGACAATAATCGAAGCTATTCGTAGAAGATATTCCTGCCGGGCATATCAGGATAAACCCATAGAGCAGGAAAAACTCGACAGTATTTTTGAGGCGGCCCGGCTGGCACCCTCGGCTAAGAATATGCAGGATTGGCGTTTTGTAGTGGTAACAGATAAAGAAACCAAACGTCGGATTGCCGAGACTACTATCCGACCGGAGGCTTTTGAGAAGGCCGGCGCTATCATAGCCGCCTGCAGCAATAGTGATTACGTGATGCGATGTGGCCAGGCGATAGGGCCTATTGACGTGGCTATCGCACTTGAACATATCTGCTTGCAAGCAACGGAGTTAGGATTGGCAACGTGCTGGATTGGCTCGTTCTATCCGGAAAAAGTAAGACCAATATTGGGCATTCCGGACGATATAGCTATAATTGAGCTGATGGCGGTTGGTTATCCGGCTGACAGTCAGAAAGAGCCAAAGCGTGAGCGGATAGAAAAGATTCTCTGCTATGAGAAGTGGCAGTTCTAAAGTCAGAAGTCAGAAATCAGAAGTCAGATTGTCTGTCCTCTGTTTTCTGTTTAGGGGACGTGGTGTAACGGGATCACGCCGCGGTCGCATCGCGGAAATGAGGGTTCGACTCCCTTCGTCTCCATTATTTCGTGACTTGTAGTTCGTGGGTAATAGGCGTAAGAGCATAAGAGCACAAGTAAACAAGTTCCGCGTTTTTGCACAATCTCACCGAAAAGGCATACATAATTGCATAATTCGTCCGCAGATTTCTCTTGACGGGAAGGTGGCTAATCTGGTATAAGTAAAATTGGTGAAGATTGTGCCCGTGCAAGGCGCGCATCTGTGACTTTTGCTCCTCTGACCTGTGGAATCTTTATCGCTTTCAGGTAGAGGAGAATTTGAGAATTTCGCATTTCAGTCAACAGCTCATGTTGGGCTTCTGAAGGAGGACTATTGTGTCCCAAATTGATTTCTGCCGGTTTTTATAGTGTTGTATTTCTTAAGAATTCTTAGTTTGGGAACAGGAAACTTTATTTGGAGGAAAAAATTATGTTGGAGAAAAAATTTCTAATATCCTTACTCTGTCTGGCGGTAGTACTTGGTTTTTCAGCCACTGAAGCCATGGGAGGCAATATTTTGTTCATCGCAGCAATGGATGAGCCGTTCATAGCAGGAGACGATGCGCTCAAAGCCTTCCTGGAAGGTCTTGGACACACGGTAACGTATTTTGATGACGGTGAAGATGAAGCAACCACTGAGGCGGCCTCTGCCGCCGCCGATGTGGTCTTTATTTCCGAATCGGTAAGCTCCGGCCAAATCAGGACCGAAATCACAGAGATTGAAACGCCTATGGTCATCACCGAGGCCTGGGGCTATGATGAGATGGGTCTGACACTCGGCACAGGCGAAGGCCTCGAAGTGGCCACTACAGACATAGAAATCGTCGCACCCGAACACCCTCTGGCTGCGGGCCTCAGCGGGACTGTGAGCGTTCTGACGGATGTTACGGGTGTTCGTGGCACGGCCCGCTTTACCACTGGCAGGGCAGGCAGTGAGGCCACCGTCATTGCCAGAGCCACCTTATCTGACAGTGTGACTTACGATGTTATTTTTGTTTACGAGAAGGGAGCTACACTGCCCGTACCTCCTACAGATGGAAGTCCGCGGGTAGCAGCGGATATTCGCGTTTGTCTGGGTTTTGATGAGCAATCGTACCTTCTATGGAATGAGAATGCTTATGCACTGTTAGAAGCAGCGATTAACTTTGCACTGGGTATAAGACTTCAACCTGAGACCTACAGCCCGGAGCCGGCTAACGGCCGGACAGAGGTGCCACGGGACGTAGTACTTAGCTGGAGGCCGGGAATCTATGCTGATAAGCATAATGTATACTTCGGAACAGTTTTCGACGATGTCAACCAGGCCAGCACAGCCAATCCCCTGGATGTACTGGTCAGTGAAAACCAGGACGCACTCACTTATGCTCTTCCCGGCCTTCTCGAATTCGGCCAGACATATTACTGGCGCGTCGATGAAGTCAATGCTCCGCCCGACTTAGTAGTCTATAAAGGCGACGTCTGGAGCTTTACGACAGTCAACTTCCTTGTCGTGGATGATTTCGAGAGCTACAACGACCTCGACCCCACTGACCCCAACAGCAACAGGATATTTAGTACGTGGATAGACGGATACGGCACCACGACAAACGGATCTATCGTTGGTTATGAAAATCCTCCTTTTGCCGAGCAAAGTATTGTTCATGGCGGCGAACAGTCGATGCCATTCTTCTACAACAACAATATGAAGTACTCAGAAGCAGAAAGGGCGTTGAGTGGTTCAGCGAGTGACTGGACCAGGGAAGGCGTTGAAAGATTGTCGCTGTGGTTCAGGGGCTACCCGGCATATGTCGGCAGCTTCGTGGAGGCGCCGGCCGGCACCTACACGATGACCGGCTCCGGCGCAGACATCTGGGATAACGCCGATCAGTTCCACTTCGCCTTCAAGGAAATCACCGGCGCCGGCACGATTATAGCAAAGGTCGAGAGTCTCGAGAACACGGACCCGTGGGCCAAGGCCGGCGTGATGATTCGCGATACGCTTGGGCCGGACTCGCGCAACATCACACTGCTGGTTACCCCTGAAAACGGCGTCAGGTTCCAGTATCGCAGCCGCACCGACGGTAGCACAGATAGGAAATTCGTGGAGGGCATTACCGCTCCTCAGTGGGTCAGATTAGAGCGTACAACAGGTGGACTTGTCAGGGCCTTTTATTCGGCGGACGGCACCGCGTGGACGCTGTTAAATATGACGGTAATGAGCATGGATATGCCTGTGTACATAGGCTTAGCGCTGACCAGCCATAACGTTGATGCAACGTGTGAGGCCAAATTCTCCAACGTCAGCTTCGGCAACACCAGTGTTGGTCCGCAGTGGACCGACCAGGACATCGGCATGATGAGCAACGATGCCGAGCCGATGTATGTAACTGTGGGAGATGGTAGCGGCACGGCAGCGACGGTGTATCACGACGATCCCAATGCAGCTCAGATAGACACCTGGATGGAGTGGAATATCCCGCTGCAAGGCTTTGCAGACCAGGGCGTGGACCTTACCAATGTCAATACCATTGGTATTGGTTTCGGTGACAGGAACAATCCGCAGGCAGGCGGTTCAGGAACGATGTACTTTGATGATATTCGGCTGTATCTGCCCAGATGAATTGCTTCGCTGCTGAAGCCGGATTTCGATTTGAGCGGCCCCCATTGCTTCTTGCCCGCCGCCCCGACTCGCGTCGGGAGACGCGGGGGCTGGCGAAGCAAGATATGGGGGTACGGTTGATATAGCAGACCTTGAGATAACGGCAAACAGGGGGCTTGACCCCGATACATTGGGATTGTGGTTAAAACCTGATTATCTTAACTTTTTTGAAAGAGGAATAATCATGTGTAAAAAATTGATTTATTTTGTCTTGTTTGTGCTGGCGATTGCGACTACGTCCGCTCATGCCGACACACTCAGTAAATTGTCGGATGTTACCGTGGTTGATGATGCGATCGTTAGCTTTCGGTATGCGGGGACCGAGTATGTTGTCGCCGATGAGGATCTGGCACTGGGTACAACGACGCGGTGGTATATCCCCGCTTCAGGCGTTGAAACGTTATGGGTGGATGGGACTCCGGTTCCGCCGGCGACGGTGAGCGGAACGTCGATCGTTAAGGCCAACGACATAGGCCCGAAAGCCGACAACTTCCTGTTCAGGTTGAACGGGAGCAATAACATATCGTCGATCGACGGAATCGACTTCCAGGAGACGATTTTTCCGTTCCTGGCGAGTACTTTCTTCCATTTCGAGCGAGGCGGCAACGACACGGGTACGTGGCAGGCGATCTTTACGGATGGTTCGCTCGGAGCGCCGGTTGCGTTCAGCGCCGCGAGTGCTTATGCCGACACGGGAGTTAGCGTTGGTGATCAGAATGCCTACGGCGTGGTTTTCACGACGGACGTGCCGGTGCAGGGCGTGCGAATCACGGCGTCGGGACACGATACGCTCAGTATTTCGACACCGACCCCGGTACCTGTTTTGGCCTCTATCCCAAGTCCTCCGGACAAGGCCACAGATGTGCCTCGTGACGTGGTTCTTGGCTGGACGCCGGGAATCTTCGCGCCGCCGGTCAATGGGCACAAAGTTTACATTAGCGAGAGCTTCAGCAACGTCAACGACGGTATCGGTGGCGTGGCTCAAGATGCCAACAGCTATGCTCGGCCCCAACGCCTTGATCTGGGCACGACTTACTACTGGCGCGTCGATGAGGTTAATGGTCCACCAGACTATACGGTATACGAAGGTGGTGTTTGGAGTTTTACGACCGAGCCCATTGCTTATGCCATCGAGAATGTAACCGCCACAGCTTCCAGCAGCGACGCAGATAAAGGGCCTGAAAATACCATCAACGGCTCGGGACTGGATGACAGTGGTTTATTGCATGGCAAGCAGTCTGAGAGTATGTGGCTGAGCGGCCGGCTTGGGGTTCAGCCAACCTGGATCGAATTTGAGTTCGACAGGGTTTACAAACTGCACCAGATGTGGGTGTGGAACTCTAATGATAGTTGGGAGACAGCGATTGGTTTAGGGTTCAAAGATGTTACCATTGAGTATTCGGTCGACGGCACTGACTATACGACATTGGGTACAACTCACGAGTTTGCCCAGGCGCCAGGCACCCCCGACTATGCTCACAATACCACTATTGATTTGGGTGGTACAGCAGCAAAGTACGTCAGGCTTACCGCTAACAGCAACTGGGGAGGCATCGTGAGCCAATATGGCCTCAGCGAGGTTCGCTTCTTCTATATACCTGTGCGTGCAAGGGAACCCAGCCCGGATTCTGGGGCAACAGATGTGGACCTGAATGTGACCCTTGGCTGGCGAGCGGGAAGAGAGGCGGCCCAGCACGATGTGTACCTTAGCACCGACGAGCAGTCTGTAATAGACGGTACTGCCCCTGTTACCACCGTGGCCGAGACCAGCTATGGTCCCTTATCCCTCGATTTAGACACGGCTTACTACTGGAAGATTAACGAGGTCAATATGGCCGAGACCCCCACAACGTTGGAAGGTGACCTCTGGAACTTTACGACACCCGCGTATCTTGTTGTGGACGATTTTGAGTCCTACAATGACCTTGACCCCACTGACCCCGCGAGCAAGAGGATATTTACAGTGTGGATAGACGGATACGGCATCCCAACAAACGGCTCTATCGTTGGCTATGATGTTGCTCCTTTTGCCGAGCACACTATTGTTCACGGCGGCGAGCAGTCGATGCCGTTCTTCTACAGCAACACCGGCGGCGCAGCATATTCAGAGGCGACCTTGACGCTGAGTCCGCCGCGGGATTGGACAAAGAATAGCATTAAATCGCTGTCGCTGTGGTTCCACGGCGACCAGAACAATACTGCTGGGCAGCTATATGTGAAGGTCAACGGCTCCAAGGTGGTCTATGACGGTGATGCGGCTGACATAACGCAAGGATGGTACCAGCAGTGGAATATCGACCTTGCATCGCTTGGCGCCGGCGTGCAGAATGTCACGACGCTGAGTATTGGGATTGATGGCAATGGTGCCAGTGGTACATTGTACTTTGACGACATTGGGCTGCATGGCGCGAGTAGTCTGCCAACGGCTACAGCGGCTATCACGATCGGCCCAATTGACAGCCTGGAAGCTGAAGTGGATCCCGCCGACCCCGGCACGCTGGTGGCGGTACTTAAGATTAACGGGAATGATGCGAAGGATCTGATTTTGGGGACGACCACTGCTGATTTTGAGAAATGGCCAGACCATCCAGCAGCAGATGCGGATAACCTCGATCTGACCACATACGCCAGTTTGGATGATTCGACAGTCATACAGACAGTGTTTGCTCAGCCGGTGACCACCATCTTCATAATGGAAAGGGGCGCCAACGACAGTGGTTTCTTCCAGCCGATCGACGCGGATGGCAATGCGATCGGTGGTAAGGTGGCATTCACAAAGGCTGACTTCCAATTACCGGACACGGGCTTAAAGATTGCCGGCCAGGACGCTGGCGGCATAGCGATCGAGGCGAGCGGGCCGATTTATGGTCTTCAGTTCCTCCCGCCGGAAGGAGGCCTCACGGGCATTGACCCGGCGAGCATCTCAGCTATCCCTGCCCAGTAGCCTGTACGAGGTTGTTGTCGGCCGGTCAGCACACACTGGAGATCGCTCGTCGTGAAGATGGTGCACTCCTTGATGCTATCTTGATTATGGATGACATTGGCCAAAACGAAAGGCAACCGTGAAAAGGCAGCAAAAATCCTCAGCATCGGCGAAAGAACGCTCTACCGCAAAATCAAAGAATATAACCTATAGGCCGCTGATTCTGCTTGTTTTATGGCCGAGATACTTCACGTCGGGGCGGTGATGGTGAGAAATCATAACTTTCTAACCCGAAAAAATATGCTTTTAAGCACATCCTCTTGATTTTTCAAAATTTGTTAAAAAAATTAGAAATATTTTATTTTTTTCTTGCCCTTTTTCCACAAATCGGATAGTCTTAAGGAGTATTTGAGGAGTTTACTTTTTACCACCAAGCTTTTTTGACTCTCAATCCCCAAAAGGCTGTGAGGGTGAATAATAAAGGCGGTTAATCAGTAAAACAATCTCAAACAGGCTTAGACAAACATTACTGCTACTTAAAAAGAGGAGTTTAAAATGTATCAAAATCAAAAAGCAAATATCTTGGTACTGAGTATTGTTGCTGTTCTGGCCATTTCATTAGCCACTCCCGTAGCCCAGGCAGACCTTGACATCCGTGGGATTTACATTACTTCCTGCAAGGACCATCTGGACGGTACAGCCCTCATCACCGACCCCTGGGTTTTCGAGGTCTGGATGGATTTTGTAGATACTGGTACTCTGCACCACATCGACGTAACCCCACCTAGCAGCGGTTCGGGACCCTTTACCATCTACGCTGACTGGTGGTACGAACCGGATACTGACTATTCCACGCTCGCGGCCCTCCGGGGAGACTACCCAACCGGAAACTACAAATTTGAGTTCGAAAACAGCTCCAATGAGAACCTCAGAACCGTCAACTTGGACAACAGTGGAATTTCTGAGCCCCTGAACGCCGTCGATTTCACCTATCCATCCGAGAACTATCAGACGGGCATCCTGCTCGATCCGACGTTCACTTGGACCGTGGACAGCGGAGATGGAGATGCCTTAGGCATGTGGCTGTGGGACCCTGATACAGAGAATGATATCTACGAGGACGTTTCCTGCCTTGATGACTAAAACTTCGTGGACCCCCGGCTCTCTGCTTCCCAATCATGACTACGACCTTGAGGTCTCGGTCCTCAGGGTCAAGGGCGGGAAGATCGTCGGTGACCAGCCTGTGTTGCCAACTATGACTGTCGGCGTCGACACGTTTGAATACGGCCTCATGATTGAGCACCTCAATGAGATAGAATTTACGACCGTTCCTGTTCCAGGTGCGGTTTTCCTTGGCGCCATCGGCGTAGGCATGGTTGGGTGGCTGTGCAGACACAGAGCACAATAAACCATAGAGTATTAGATTGAAAAGGCCGTGCGTATTATGGGTGTCCGTCAAGTTTGTAGGTGGATTTTTCATACTGCCAGTATTTTTATCGCGGATTACGCAGATTTCACGGAGAAATAATAAATAATCAATCG
>JAUXAL010000139.1 GCA_030619925.1 Phycisphaerae bacterium
TAGTTCGTGGTTCATAGTTCGTGGTTAATTGGTAAATATGGTTCATTGGTTAAATGGGTAATTTGTTCATTGGCTAATTTGTTTAGGGTTTAGGGTTTAGGGTTTACGAATCTTGGCCTGTTTTCGGCCGGGGGCAAAAAAGACGCGCCTCTATAATTGGGCGAATGTGCGCGTTTGAGTCGAAATTTGGTGCTTTTTTGACAGGATAAGCAGGATTAACTCGATGTGAGAAAAGGAGTAAAAATTTTTTTATTTTTTTTGGATTTTGTCGTTAGGTCTGTGCGCTTTTGATTGATTTTTCGCAAAATTCTTACCCATCTTAACGCGCAATATAAGCTGCAATGCCTGCCCCATGAGATAGTGAAACGTTATCTCACTAGTGCTCTGTCGCAGCTCAATTGATGGTTGTCATTGCGAGCGAAGCGAAGCAATCTCTATCGTTCGATACCGTGAGATTACCACGGCCTAAAGGCCTCGCAATGACAATTCCTCAAATCATGTGCGACAGAGCACTAGGGCGAAATGAGGATAAAGCAAAACCGGGTTCATTGGGCAGATGTAATCAATCTTTTTTCAAGTCTTTTCTACGAGGTAAGTCTATATATTTCAAGTAATTATACACTAAACGGCTGGTAATTGACCTTCGTTATCCAAACAAAAGCAACAATGATTGTTTTCGGTCTCCAAATTAGACGAAAATATAATTGCTGTGGGCCCCATAATAACGCGCTTATCAGAATAAAAATTAAATGTTCCGTTGAACTTTAGAAAGCAGGAGTAATACCGATAAATATTATGGAAGAGAATTAGAGATACTTAAAGGCCAAAGGAAAGGAGCGCAGTATTATGAAGGCAATATTGTAAAAGGCCGAATTGGTTTCCCGCATTTTTAAGCAATTTGGCCACTTAAAATGACGGGTTCTCAATTCGGCCCAATATCAGTTCTTAGAGGCTCCATCTGAGTAGGTTGGGGCCTCTTTTCTTCTTTGTTTTCGGCTAAATATAATCATTTATTACAAAAAAAGCCAAAAAATTGTCAAAAGTGGAGAAGTTATTGTAGATTCACACTTTAAATGGCTATAGTTTTACAGTTGAAATGGCATCAATTTACAGAAATTGAGTACACGTAAAAGGACAAAATGAGCAAAATCAACAAAAAAAGGCCCAAAAGGTGCTCTATAAGGACATAAAAAGCTGGGTCCCTGCCTACGACATGCAGGGATTCGGACAGGCGGGGCAGGCAGATTTCACGGATTTGTTTTTGGCGGAAAGGGCAGGGTGGGTTTATTGAATGATTCCGCGTGTGCAAACAAGTTGCACACCTTACCCGGCTATTCTGTCTTGTTTCCGAAAAGCGCCTGCATCATCTCTTCCGAAAGCTGCAACGTGTAGACGCGATTGGCATCGGCCGGGCCGCTGGCCTGGTATGCTACGGTTTGCGACAAGTGGCCATCATGACAACGGACGGCAAATTCGCCCTGCTGGCTGCGCGCGACCAGGAATTCGGCAATGCCTTCGGCACCAGTCAGGCAGATCCGGCAGTCGTGCGGCCCAGTCCAGTTTTCCACTGCAACGCCTTCGACAGCCTTGCCGTTCGGGTCTAGGACCTCGACGTAGAGCGCCATCTTGGGTGTAAATTCAAATCTGCCCAGGTCGATCCTTTGGCCCTGAGAAGCGTTTATCGACTCGGTCAGCAACGGTTCCCACTGGCCCAGGTCCCAGGTCAGATTTGTCACGACCTCGAGCTGGATTTGCACGTCCACTTCGGCGGGTATGTGCATTGTATTGACCTGGTTAGGCAAGAGGTAGTGATTTGTCAAAAACTGTCTGGCCGAGCGATAATCGTCATTAAGATTCCTCGACCAGCCATAGCTATTGTCAGTCTCAATCTTCCATTTTGCCCGAATGCGGACTGGCGGTTCCTCTATGAGAGGTCTGATAAGGACGGTGGCACTCGGGTATAGTCTTAACGTGCCTACGTCCACCGTTGCCGATTCTCTGAGCTTGCTTAATTCCTCGCGATTGAGGTAGTGGGGAATGCAGACGTAGTCCTTTTCAAAGGCGATGACGAAATCGCGCAACTGCGACGTATTAGCGGTCATTTCAAATCGTCCGTTTCCGTCGGTCCGTGCGAGAGCAAAGAACGGTCTAATTAGTCTGACAGGCTTTAGAGCCGGGTCCTCCAGCGAAGGGGCGGAGCCCAGTTCGTGAATCCTGTCCCATTGATCACCGGTTATAGCAGAAAGGTCCTGCGCGGTAGAATCGGCGCCGATGACAAATACATCGCCAACCGTCTGGCCTGTTCTGCCGTTTACTACCTCTCCGGTGAGCACAATACTCTCCTGCGTTTCAGGCCGCAGGACAAAATGCAGCTCACGGGGGCTTTCTGCTGTCACCTGCATCGTGTTGAAACGGTAGGGGTGGTCCTTGTAACTCATCCAGGGTTCAAACACTCCAAGCGGCAGCTTTCTTGCTTGCTTAAGCTCACCATATTCGAAGTACATATTCCTTGCCGACCCGGGCAGCCTCAGCCACATGTGGATACCCCTGAGTTTTTCAGGCTCTGTAATTGGGCCGTTGGCGTCTTCAAAGATGAGCGTTCTGGCTGGCAGGTCGGATACCAAGACGAGCGTAGCTTGCTCATCGTTGCTTATGTCCAGAACGTCGGGTACAAGGAGTGACTGCCTGGGCGGTTTGACGGCCACACGGTATCTGCAGTCCGGCGGCATCTCGTAGGCGACAGCTCTTGGATTGAGCGGCAGATACATTTGAAACCAGCCATGTTTGTCGGTGATGACCGTAACCGCTCTAATGGCTGAGATGGTGAGTCTGTTGGGTCCTTTAGCGTTGCTGCAGGTCATACTCACGCCGGGCACGGGTTGGTTGGCGTCGTTGAGCACAAAGCCGCGAATGCTGCGAGCCGCCTCAGGACTGCCTCTGCGGACCAATGGGGTGATATAGACTATTTCGTTTGGCTGCTGTCCGTAATAATGGCGGACGACTTCACCGGTGCCGTAATCCGGATGTGTAAGCACAACAGGTTTGGAGCGGTAGCCGCTCGGGAGAGGGGTCTTCGGTGTTCCATCTGTCGCAAGCTGCACCACGCCCGATGGAACTTCCTCGCCGAATTCGTTGACAGCAAAGTACTTGACGGTAGCGTTGCCGATAGGCTGGCCCAGGGCGTCGACGAATATTATATAGCGGTTATTCGGGCCGGCGGCAACGGCGACATACGAGGCCCACCCGGCCACAATGACAACCAAAACCACAACAGCCGATTTGCGCTTCATGACATTCTCCTCAATCCATACCAAAGAACGGTTCCGTCATCTCGTCCGAAAACTGCAGGGTATATACGTCTGAGATTTACCATTTACACTCTTAAAAAACATAATAACCAACAGAACGCTACCTCTTGCACAAATTTCCTCTGTTTTTATTATGCCATTATACAAGTTACCGTTGCTTCCTGCTTTTATGCTCAACCTCTTTTATTGAATTATTCCGCGTGTGCAAACAAGTTGCACACCAGCCCGGCTTCCTTTCTCAATTTCACCCAACAATGATTATACAGTCTGTATAAAACGCCAAACAGTTTAATATCTCGTGTTGATTCCGCTCCCGGTTGCTTTTGCCTGCACGGCAGACTGGATCCCAGCCTGCGCTGGGACAAGAGGGCAGTTAGTTATTCCTTATCGTTGGAGTTCTCCCATTTTAACAGCCCTTTGAATTTACTATTTTCTATTTGCGATTTACTATTGCCTTTCTCTGTGCCCTCTGCGGCTAATTTAATTTTCAATAATCAATCATACTTAACCAATAATCAATTACTTTGCCGGCCC
>JAUXAL010000131.1 GCA_030619925.1 Phycisphaerae bacterium
GCTTCTCGTATGCTCACTTTGAGGTTTGCCTATCCAGAGAATATTACTGTCTTTTCCAACAATATCTTCCTCCTTGTATCTGTAACTTTCACAGAATGCTCTGTTGACGAAGATAATCTTGTTCTCCATATTGGTAATATAGACGCTGTCATCGGTGCACATAATAGCGCCTGACAGCAATTGCAGTTCTTCTTCCGTCTTCCTGTGCCTGACGGCATTTTCGACTGTTATTGGAACAGCTTTGAGATAGTTTCGTTTGACGTCTTTTATGAGATAATCATAAGCTCCGGCTCTGCGGGCTTTGATAGCTATTTCTTCACTACCAGTGCCGGTGACAAATATAGTGGGAATATCCCTCGCCGAATCCAGAATATCAAATGCTGTACCATCTCCGAGCATGTAATCTACAATTGCAACGTCGAATCTCTCGGAAGCCAGTATGCTCTTGGCCTCTGAAACAGACCCGGCTATAGTGCAATCATACGGTAGATTCTCGTCTTCAACGAGCCGCTTAAAGGCCATTTGATCCAGTTCATCGTCTTCAATCAGCAAAATTTTGTATCTTGTATTTCCCATAGTCTTATTCTCCATCTGGTAACTCGCTTAAAGTCCAGTACAACTCAAGTACCCTGATTGCCTCTACGAACCTCTTATAATCAACGGGCTTGACGATATAACCGGCGACACTGAGATTGAAGCTTTCTGCTACATCCTGCTCTTCTCTCGATGTAGTCAGCACTATAACAGGAATCTTTTTCAGCTCCTCCTCCCCTTTTGCGATTTTCAAGAAGTCGATGCCATTCATCTTCGGCATATTCAAATCCAGAAGAATAACGCATGGCTGTCTATTATTCTCAGTTTTTAGATACTCCAACGCTTCCTCGCCGTTGCCTGTGCAAACCAGCCGGTTTGTGACCTTCACGTCTTTGAACGCGCGTTCCACCGTCATCACATCTACGCGGTCATCTTCAACCAACAGTATTGGATGCGAGTTTCGCATTTTTACCTCTTATTTTTTGCTTTGGCAGTGTAAAGAAGAATGTGCTTCCTTCGCCAACTGTTGATTCCACCCAAATCTTGCCACCGTATAATTCCACAATTTTCTTTATTATGGTAAGGCCAACGCCGGTGCTTTCGGAATTCTCACGTGGTGATAGTGTCTGGAAAATTTGAAAAATCTTTTCGAAATGTTTCTCTTCGATCCCAGGCCCATTATCAGAGACACTAAATTTCAAGAAGCTATCGTCTTCAACGTAGCCGACTTTTATTTGACCATTCGGTTTGTCCATATATTTCACAGCGTTACTTAGCAGATTCTCAAACACTTGCATAATACGGGTCGGCTCACACTCAATGGTGGGCAGTTCATTTTCGACGGTAATCGTAATATTTTCCGGCGGAACAACCATATCGATGACTTTTGGAACGACTTCGCTCAGATTCACCTGAACCCGTTCTTCTTTTGTGCGTCCGACTCTCGAATAT
The DNA here is from genome assembly GCA_030619925.1 of Phycisphaerae bacterium. Taxonomy (GTDB): domain Bacteria; phylum Planctomycetota; class Phycisphaerae; order Sedimentisphaerales; family Anaerobacaceae; genus JAUXAL01. Next base: position 1,486 of record JAUXAL010000131.1, read on the forward strand.
TCAAGCACACCTTCAATCAGCTGATGCATCCAGTCTACCCGGCCTGAAAGCAAATTTATTTGTTCTCTGCCGTCCTTATCGAGCTTATCTGCATAATCAGTTGATATCCAGTTCGCCAAGGTCTTAATTCCACGCAGCGGCGCCTTCAAATCGTGCGACACTATGGATGCAAAATCCCTTAATTCACGATTGATACTTTCTATTTGCTCAAGAAGCTCAGTCTGTTTTTCCTGTGCCCGCTTACGCTCGGCGACCTCCTGTTCAAGCTGTTCATTGGTCTTTGTTAGTTCATCCGTTCGTTCTTTCACCATTTGCTCCAGTTGTTCCATCTTCATGGACGCTTGCCTGGCCAGGCCCCATTTTTCCGTGAGGGCGCTGGCGAGTTGCGCCACCTCGGCGCTGTCGAAGGGCTTTTTCAACATCAGAAGGTTTTCCGATTTTCCGAGCCGTTTGGTTATCTCTTCCCAGGAATAATCTGAATAGGCCGTGCACAAGACAACCTGGATGTGGGGGTCGGTTTTCCAAATATGCTCTATCGTTTCGAGCCCGTCCCAGCCCGGCGGCATGCGAGAGTCGACAAAAACCAGCTCGTAGGGGCGGTCCTCGGAAAGGGTGTGTTTAATCTTTTCGCTGCCCTCTTTTCCCTGAAATGCGAAGCTGAGTTCATACCTGCTCCCGGCTGCGGATTCACCGGTGTTGTCGCCGAAAACCTTAGTCCTAAGCTCGTCCAGCTCTGCGCCGTGTTCCTCTTCAAGGAGGATGGTCTGAAAGTCCTTGTGGATGTCTGGATTGTCGTCGATGACCAGAATACGGTGAACCATTTCTTTTTCCCCATGGTTCATTTTGCAGCCTCCTGTATCTTGAAAGGTAGCTCAACGGTGAACACGGCGCCCTTACCGCGACCGTCGCTGTGGACGCTTAGTGAGCCGTCCATTTCACTCGCGGCAAGAGCCGCGCTGTGCAGTCCGAATCCATGACCGTCTTCACTGGTTGTGAACTTATACTTGAAGATCCGCGTCAAGTTCCTTTTGGCGATGCCTATGCCGTTATCGCACACCTCAATCCGGATTTGCCCACCTTCCGGCTCTTTCATACGTATCGCAAGAATCTTGTCGTCTCGGCTACTTTTGGACAGGGCATATTTCGCATTGCTGATGAGGTTTGTTAGAATCTGCAGGACTTTATGGCGGTCGAGCAGAATGGGCGGCAGGTCTGCGAGCTCGCGTTTGACTTGCACGTTGTCCCGCGTTAGTGCGTCGGTGCTTATGCGAATGGCGTCTTCCACAAGTTCCGCGATGGACACCGACTCGGTCAGGCCTTTTGCTTTACCATACGACTGCTGAAGCTGGATAATATCAGCCACATGCTCAACATGTTTGGTCAACGTCTTCAATGCCTCGAGGCAGTTTTCTTGTTCTGCGATCAATTCCTTTGACAAATTGGCCAGAAAGGCCGGTAGTTTCTTGCCATGTTCCTCAGTTGTCATGAATGTGCCCAGTTCGCCTGTGTGTTTTTCGAGCAGGCCCACCACGTCGGCAAGATAAGAGACTTTTGAATTGCGGACCTTTTTCTGAATCGACTCAGCAGTAACAGTGACACTGTTGAGCACATTGCCCACGTTGTGCAGCACACCGGTGGCCACCTCAGCCATGCCCACCCTGCGGGCTGTCTCAACCAGTTTCTCCTGGGCTGTCTGGAGTTGCGTCTTAGCCTTCTTACGTTTGTCGGCTTCTCTGGCCAGTCGTTTATTGGAGGCGGTCAGCTTGGCGGTACGCTCCTGCACCTTTTCTTCAAGGTGTGTATAGGATTCTTTTAATTTATGGGCCATATCGTTGAAAGAGACGGCCAATTCGCCGATTTCATCGTCAGAGCTGATTTCGATCCGAGCGTCCAGATTCCCCTTGCCTATTGTGCTTGCAGCGTCTCTGAGTTTTGTAATCCGTTTCGTAATAGAACGGTTAATAATAATGTAGGAAGCAGACCCGATAATAAATCCGGCAAAAATCAAAATCAGAGTTACTACAGCAGCGGTGCGGGCTGTCCCTTTGGCACGTTCGAGAGCCGTATGAGTTGATACCTGGATTTCTTCGTCCGGGAGGTCGTTAATCTGGGTCTTATGAGCTGTGGCGCTGGTTGGCTCCTTTGCCCTGGCTATCTCTCTCAGACTTTTATCCATTTGTTTGGTCTGGAAGTAAGAGACGGCACCCAATAGCAAAAAAAGAGCCAGGAGAATACCAATTCCCACGTCTAATTTTTTGCCAATTGTCATTCTCGTCTCTCTCCAGGGTCTTTTATTTTGTCAAAACCTCGGCCATTGTCCACAATGATGGACTTCAAGCCCGCTCATATTCAACATGCTCAAATCCAAAAGAACTAAACAGACTTGTCGTTACCTTCGCTTCCTGCATAGTCTAATCCTTCCGTTAGCTGGCTTTACCGAACACAAGCCCGACTTTTATAATTTTTCCATTTGTGTGTGACGGTTTTGCCTAAATCCTTCAGGTCCAAAGGCTTTGTAATATAGTCATCAGCTCCTATCGCAAACGCCTGGTCTAAATCACTTATCATCCCTCTGTCCGTCAACATAAACACAGGTATCTGCTCTGTTTTCTTATTGTGCTTAAGCTTCGCGAGAACTTCCAGCCCGTCCATCTCCGGCATCATCCAATCTAATAGAATAAATGCGGGCCTCTTCTCCTGTGCGAGCTTAAGTCCGGTTTGTCCATTTTTGGCCTGATAAACCTTAAATCCATACAGTTCCAGGCTGCGTTTGAACCCTCTCCGGACAAGCTCATCGTCATCGATTACCAAAATAGGAACCCATTCACTCATTGTATAGCCTGTTTCCGAGCCTTTATGCGGCTTCCACAAAATTTGCCAAGACACCGAATGTCCTATAAGTACACGGTGTCCTTATTTCGTCTGATTGACAAAATTATCGACATATTAGGACGGTGGTTTCATTAGAAATCGCTTTTTTTGAGGCAATGCTGGAAATTTTCCCCATATACTTCCAGATAAAATACCCGGTTTTTTCCCTGCATAAACGGTCATAACGGAGCCGGCCCGCCGATGCTACTCTGCGAAGTAGTTCGCTACGAAGCACGAGAGGCGGGTCTGATCGAGGCCGGCGCTGCCAGTGCGGTTCTGGCCCGCGGCGGCAGCCGGTTTGGCGGGGGTGTCACTGAATGAATTGGAAAAACAAGCTATCGTAGAGACGTTGGCCAAAACGAAAAACAACCGTGAAAAGGCAGCAAAAATCTTAGGCATCGGCGTGCAATATTCTCATTGTGAGCAGCACATCGCTGAAAGTTCGCTCCGGGCGGAACGCAACAACCTCGAAATAATCAATACTTGTCCTCGAGCAAAGCGAAGGAGTCAATAATCAATTACTCAAACTGACCGGTTTTTGTTGTCATGCTGAGCCGAAAGGCGAAGCATCTGGCCTTAGCAGCAAACAACTCCACTTCATCGTGGGCCAGATTCTTCGCTACACCCTGGCTGGGCGCCGTGGCGACCGCATCGGTCAGTTTGAGTCAATTACAAGGGGCCTATACTGAGTCAATCAGTATAGGCCCCGGAGGACTAATAAACAATCAGCTAACTAACTTAACCTCGTATCAATGCCGATTACGGCTGCGGCCACAGTCCCGATGTACCGGGAGCAAGCCACTATCCACTGAACCGGCACCTACACCTTTGGCCCCATCTGCCAGGTTGGGTTGCGCCGCAACTTTACTAATAACTTATATGCAGCAGCGGTGCCTCAAGCGCGTCCCCATTGAAAGACTCGGCTTCCCGAGTTCCCTGGGAGGGTTTGGCCGGGTTGTCTCTAAACATCAACACTATCGCGTTGCCGTTCCAGCCATCCTGGTTGACTATCTCCTGGATGATACTGGAGATGTCAGCGGTTCGCTCCTCAGGACCCTTGGCATGCACGGTCATC
>JAUXAL010000077.1 GCA_030619925.1 Phycisphaerae bacterium
AGTTTACTCCGGGCACTTCTTCAATCCATCCAATCCACCAGCCATTGTCCTGCTTGGTCACAGCCGTATATACTCTGTTCATAATAGCACCATAGCCTTCCATCTATTTCCAAAATACCCCCCCAACTATCTGCCATACATCTTAAAACAACAGACCGCAGAAGTCAAGAAACTACTCTTATAGTGTTGATGAACCACTCAGAATTAATAAAGAAACCCGGTTATTGTTTTAAGAGAACTACCATCCACTTCGCTCACTGCGTTCGTTCAGTGGCAACCACCCATTGTAAGCTTTAGATTATCAGATTCCGGTCTGTTTATCACGTATTTTCCGGGTAAATGGGCGTTATGACTATTACGAGTTCTTAAGCTGCTCATAAAAGACCATTGTCGGTGAGCCGCCGAAGCTGATACCCATCCAGGCGGCTTCATCAATTTCATCCTGCGTGAAACCTTTCTCCCTTGCTTTTTTCAGGTGCATTTTCAGGCAGGGCTCACACCGCATAGCAACCGACAGTGCAATGGCCATGGCTTGCTTTGTATAGGCATCCAGGCCGTGTGGGGAACTCGCCGAGCTGAGGAAATCCTTGAATTTGGCCTTAATCTGAGCTATGTCTGCCCCTTCTGCGGTGCCTGCCTTGGCGGGGTTCACAGCGTCAGCGCAGCAGGGGACTTCTTCGCCTTCTTCATCCGCAATTCGAGATGACTCGTCCCTCATCCCTCGTCCCTCGTCAACCGGCACCACAGGTGTGCCGGCTAACTGTGCTGAGGGTATCTGGCGGCTGCCGCTTGTTCGGATTTGAACGAGTCCTGAACCTTTTCCAGAAACTCTGCCGATGACCGCAGCGGCGGAAATTCCTCCGCCGTGCAGAGCTTTCAAGAAATCGTCGGCTGCACTTTCTGCAATTGCGACCAGCAGTCCGCCGGAAGTCTGTGCATCGTAGCATATATCAACCATCTCCTGCGGGACTGTATCGGCAGCGACTACGCGCTGTCCACAGGATTCTTTGTTCCGCTCAATAGCTCCGGGCAGTATTCCCGCCGCGGCGTATTCAAGCACCCCTGGAAACAGCGGGATATCGTCCCAGATTATCTCGACATCGACTCCGCTTGATAAAGCCATCTCACTTAGATGCCCCATCAGGCTAAAACCTGTGACGTCTGTGCAGGCATGGGCACCAAACTCGACCATTAACTGTGAGGCCGCTTTATTAAGTGTAGTCATTGACTTGCCCGCCGCTTCGACGCTGTTCGTCTCAGCCCGGCCGATCTGGGCAGCAAAAGCGACAATTCCCGTGCCGAGCGGCTTGGTAAGGATAAGCACGTCACCGGCGCGTGCACCGGCGTTTGTCACTATCTTGTCCTTTTCTATCATACCTGTGACAGCAAAGCCAGCTTTAATCTCGCTGTCGTTAATACTGTGGCCGCCGATAATTGCAACCCCCGCCTCTTTTATCTTGTCGATGCCTCCGCACAGAATTTCATTCATCACTTTGTCAGGAACTTTGCGAACAGGAAATCCGAGCACTGAAAGCGCGGTCATAGGTACCCCACCCATAGCATAAATGTCACTAACCGAGTTGGCCGCCGCCACCTGACCGAATGTATAAGGGTCATCTACCGAGGGTGTAAACACGTCCACAGTCTGCACCAATGCTTTGCCGTTGCCCATATCATATATACCGGCATCATCGCCCGCCGGTACACCGACCAGCACACGAGGGTCGTCGATAGCGGGCAAACCTTGCAACACTTGCTTTAAGAACGCCTGGTCTATCTTGGAGGCACAGCCGGCTTTTTCCACAAGCTTCGTCAATTGAACCGGCCCGCTCGGGGTCCCGAATCGTTCACCAGCGCAAGAACATACATCCTTATCCCTAAAATCATCACAGGGACAAGGTTGCTTGGGGTTACAAATACAGTGTCCAAGTCGCATAGAACGCTGCATAACCCGTTTTCGTCTGTCCGGATTTTTCATCATAATATCCTCTTATAGTAATAACAAAAACCAAGTTTTATCCCTCGTATATCTATAACACACGCAAAATAACCTAATACTCGTCTATCATGGCCTTGTTCGGTTAAATTGTTCAGACGCCAGAATCGCCGCTCCAAGTGCACCGGTCATCTGCGGGTCAGGTGATACGGTTACGCTCTGTCCGAGAGCGGACTGCAACGCGGTATCCATCCCTGAAATCATTGCCACGCCGCCGGTGAAGATGATGGGCAGATCAATGTTGCGACCAGCCATCGCAATAATACGCGTGGCAATTGCCGCCTGAACGCCGGCAACAATGTCTTCTCTTGACCTGCCGACAGTGAGCAAGCCGATTATTTCCGTCTCTGCAAACACGACGCACATACTACTTATCGCTGCCGGTCTACGGCTTTTCGCGGCCATTTGGCCAAGAGACTCAATCTTGACACCGAGACGCTCGGCAACGACTTCGAGAAAACGCCCCGTCCCTGCTGCGCAACGGTCGTTCATAGCGAAATCGCGCACTCTCCCATCTCTATCTAATCGCATAAGCTTGCTATCCTGTCCTCCGATATCAATAATAGTCATAGCCTCAGGCACAAGCTGACGCACTCCGACAGCGTGACAGGTGATTTCGGTTATCGCTGTATCGGCAATACTAACGGCGTGCCTTCCGTAGCCTGTTGCCACAATTGCAGCCACATCCTTTTTGTTAGTGCCGTTGTCCTTTAAAAGTTTTTCAAAAAGGCCCGAAGTGAGTTTGTCCTGCTCAACGCCCTGGTCTATCAGTCCTTTTGCTATGACCTGCAGCTTCTCAGCGTCTATCAAGACTATTTTTATTGTCCTCGAGCCGGCATCTATTCCTGCACAAATCATCTTTTTCTCCGAGCTTTTATTGTTTCAACGAGGGCTTCGGCCCGTGTACGCAGCGTCGGACGCATTGAGTCGGTCACGGGCGGTACTTCAATCTCCAGTACGGGAATATCGAGCTCGGTCTGGACGATTTCGCTAATGACTTCGCCTTCCAGTGCGCAATGACTTGCCCCGGGGATGCGCGATATCAAAACCGCCTCTGCGCCAAACCTGCGAACATCGGCGCATATCCGCTCTGCCCGGTCGGCTGATGAACCTACCATAGGGTCGGCAAGCACCATCTGCGCCAGAGCTTCGACCGGCCGCAAATCTTCCGGGATTGTGTCGAGTGCGTGGCTGAAAAGATATTCCGTGCCGCATATTCTACCGCCGCAGTCTTCGAGAAGATTCATCACCTGTAAATCCGCTACGGGATTGACCCAGAAGATGCGGGCGGCATCAGCACCGAGAACGCCTTTACCCGCCTGCACCCGTGTTTTAATTTCACCAAGCAACTCTCTAAGCACCTCGATAGTCTCATCCTGGTCGGAACAAAAATGTATCGCCAGCATCTCTGCGATGAGCATCTCCAGAGCAGGCATAGGGCACAGTTCGGCGGTAAATGCAAGCTGTCGTATTTCGGCAAGATACGTGCGGACCTGATTTGCCTTTTTGATTCCGGCTGAGAGTTTCTCCTCATCCAGGTGTTGGCCTGCTAATTCTTCCAGGGCGGTTTTGAGCCGTTCGAGTTCTGACTTAACGAATTCAACCTGGCATTTTGGCGCTGAGAATCCGCCCGGCAGTTTCACTGTCGTTTCGCCTGGCTCGCCAGAGCGCCGATGGGGAACTTCCCACCACAGGATAGGGTATCCAAGACCGTTGAGTCGCTGTGCTATAGCGGAAAAATCGTCGCAAGTTGCCCCGACACTACAGGTCAACAGCTCCGGAATAGGAAAATGCGCACCTGTGACGAAAGCTCCCAGCATCGCACGCACCGGACAAAAAGACTCATCTATACCGAGTGAGTCAGCGATTTCTAACAGCCCGGCATCGAGTTCCATCATACAGGGAATCCACCAAGCTCCATCGGGATAAAAGGCTGCCAGGTTGTCAAATGAGTACGCCATCACAGGCACGGTGCCTAAATCCTTCATCGTGCCGACGAGCCTTTTTCCCTTGTTCCGAGCCTCGTGCAGCCGGTCTTCTTCCGTGAGCAGAAAGTTCCACAGTCTCAGAGCCGCGGCGGAATTGTCATACCGAAGTTTCAAAAGGCGTTTGTCTCCATCCCCAACATGCCGGCTGAGCGGCCCGCCATAACTTGGCTGGTGCAGCCCTGCTTTTTGCAGCTGTTCGTATCGCTGGTCCCATTCTTCAAGGGTTATTTGTCTCGGCATATCGCTCACTGCAGCATCTCCAGGAATGCGCGAATTCGGTTTGGTGTTCTGTGCTGGTATGTTTCATTGTCACCGCCAATGTCGATGTCAAGAACAGGCAAGTCAACCCAGTCTTTCAATCGCCAAAGCTCCGCGTGCCACATATCACACCATAGGTAACGATGGAAAATAATCCCTCGGACGCCTCTGCTCACGAGCTCGTGATCAAGCCACTTATAGAGCTCGTTGTTTGGCCTGCGCGATGCGTCCTGGATACCGCCAAAATATGCGTTGGCCAGTTCCATCAATGGGTCGTCACGGAATCTTCGGCGGTCGAACGGCGCGCACATTCCCCGCTCGCCGGTTTCGGTAGCATCCAGTACTATTCGTCCGCCGGATTGCTCAACGATGTCGAATATATCAAAGCTCTGCTTCATCAGCGGCCCGCCAACAATTGCCAAAGGCACACCTGCGATTGGTGGCCTGGCACCTTCAGCATTGTCAGGCCTCGTGCCCGGCCCGTCTCGGCCGAATGCTGCAATTACTTCCGCGTATTGTCGCGAAGTTAAATGCCCTCTTGCCGCCAGGATACATGCTCGGACAGTATCATATTCGAGCATCACCTGGCTGAGTTTGTCCTGCGAAAATGACTTTCCCGCGAGCTGAATGAGAAATCGACCGAGTCGTTTCAGCTCATCAAGGTAAAGCTTTTGTGCTGCAACGCTTTGCCATGTGTTCGGGACATTCATAAGAAAAACCGGAAGATTGCACTTGCGGACGAGAATATCGAAAGCTCGACGCATCTGGTCACATACTGTCGTCATTACAACCCCGCAGGCTCTTTTTTCTGTTGTCGCCTCATCGATAAAAGCCCGAACGTATGGACAAACGCCTTCGGCTCGGGTAATAGAGCCGGCCGAGCTCACCGCGCTAAGTATTATTCTGCTCGGGCGCAGACCGTGCGCCGCAATCCACTCAGCAGGCACGTACGGGCAAGTGTAGATAATCGTCTTCATCAGCTTGAGCACCTTTGTTCACGGGTTTCTTGGCTGACTGTTTCGAATAGCGCTTCAACCCTCAATGCAATACGTGCCGAATCAGATGGCGAGTAGTCCGTTTCAACCCTTAGGTACGGGATGCCAAGCTCTTTCTCTGCCAGCTTCTTGACAAGGTATGACTCAACATCGTATGTGATACAGGCCTGCCAGATAAGTTCTATGACGCACTGCGGGCGGTATTCCGCGACCAGGTTGCGAAGTACCTCCAGTCGCCGGTCATTCCTGGTCATTACCGAGCATGGCAGGCGCAAATACTTTTCAGCTAAGGCAAGTATCGGGTCTTTAGCCGTCTCGTCGACGTCCTCCAGAATGGGCTTAAGTCCGGTGCAGTTGTCCATACATACGACAAGCCCTCCGTGAGACTCGATAATGTCGAGCACACGTTCGGCCCCGTGAACCATCGGCACACCGGTCATCAAGACCCGCACCCGGGGGTCCCTGCGGAAGTTATCTTTCTGGGTCTTGAAAAGTTTAATCGCTTCGGTGTATTGTTCAAAGTCAGCACTGATGCCGGAGATGTTGCTCTTAAACTCCAGTAACTGCCTGCCGGTCAGCGGGGGTAATTGCGATTTCATCAGCTCGGCCAGTTCACGCCGCAACTGCCGTTCCCGATTCATAACCCCGATGGCTTGTCTTATTTTCTCATCCGTGACTTTGACGCCAAAATGGTTTTCCAGCTTAGTTTTGAGCTTGCGCAGCTCACTGGCCCAATGCGCCATCGCGTCACTATCCGTTGGTTTTTGAGGCAGTTCCAGCACATACATCGGTCGCGTCTCGGCCATCAATTCATACATTTTCTTTTTGCCGTCACAGGTTGTCTCAGCCACAATTAGATCGGCCATTTCAAGAAATGGATTTGCTTTCTGAATGTGGTAGCCGTACGTTGATTTGATAAGCGGACAAAGGTTTGCCGGCAGGTGTTCCTCCGCCGGCGGAATCATCTCTGCTGAGCCACCACACAGGCATACGGGTACGGCATCGGCAGCCATAATCAGCTCCCGCGGCGTATATTCACACATAATGCCTACTATCCGCTTGCCTTTAGCTTTGGCATCCGAGGCATACTCGTAACAGTTCTGTATCATTTTGCCAAACCAGGCTAAAGGTTCGTTTTGTGGCTGTTTCTTTGCTAAGCTTTCCGAAGGGCACGACGGCTGAGGCGGATTGCACGGATTGGCCGCGTCAATGTTTATCTTATTGTCATCAGAACATTTTCCCATCTTGTTCCTCAATCTTGAGACGCCGGTTACTTTTTCTTCCGGGCGATAAAGAGACCCTGAGCGATTTTGCCCGCATGGGCTAACTGCTGCATAAACGTCATTTCTGCAGCCATCGACTTCATTAGCTCATTGTCAAAGCCGACAATTTTCAAGGCGTCATATGTTAGCTGCATATTAAGCATGTTAAGGTACAGGTCGACGTATGGCCCAAATCTGCCGGTATCTTCGGCTGCAATCACCTCACAACCGTTCGCCGCCAACAGGTCGCTGTAACCTTCGAGGTCTTGTACATTCGGAAATTTCATGAAAGTCAGGAACCTTTCCGCTTCTGCATCGGTAAGCCCTGCCTTTCCTTCTATCCAATCGGTAAAAGCAATCACTCCATCCGGCCCAACTATACGGGCTGCTTCAGAAATCAGCTTTTCCTTATCTACAACGTAGCACCATGCATCTTCTCCCCAGACGAAATCTGCACTTGCATCTTCAAGCCCGCTGTCACAGACATCGGCAAGGGTGAACTTAATTTTGCCGGACAGTCCCTCTTGCTTGCATCGACGACGTCCTTGTTCGATGACCTTTTCCGTTACATCTACGCCGTGCATTTGTGCCACGTCTCGAAAACGCACCAAAAAGCGCATCCCGGCCCCGTTGCAGCAGCAAAAGTCAACACCTTTCATACCCGGGCCGATGCCGGCTTTTTCCGCAAGGTCTATCGACGAAACGAAACCGCCGATGTGAATCTGCTCTCCCATTATCAATTCCCAAAGCTGGCCTTCGGGACCGCTGTAAACAGCTTGAACCTCATCTAAACCGATGCTATTTATACTTTTCATAATGATTACTTCTTAAGTGATACCCATTCATTCCTTATTGTTTTCCCAATAAAAAAGGCGGGGAAGAGAAGTTTTGCTCTTCACCCGCCGGTGCTCGTGGCTCAATATTTCTTTTTACTCTATCAAGTGCCAGGTTTTATCCTGTATTGTTTCAAACGGCCCCAGGTCAACGTCCACCCGCACCTGGTACTTGCCTTTGAAATTCTTTGGCACTCGCCACGAGTACCGGCAGGTGCCGCCTCAGCCATACGCGAATTTACCTGAGGCAAGTACCTCTCCAGTTTCGTCTACTATTTTCAATTTTGGGGCAGAGACTCTCCGATTGTTTTTCATTATCGAATTTCCGTAGTGTTCACCTGCCTGACCGATAATTGAAAAATCTATTGAGGCCCGAGAACCGCTTTGGTGAACTCTGGGTTTTATCAGCAGCGGTGGGCCGAGTTTGAGGACCGTTGTCTCGTCGTTTTTCACTTTGACTCTTGACAGGTCTCCCCACGGGCCCCGGCTGTCAATCCGCCACGTGTTGCCGTTTTCCTTCATTGCTATGGATAATCGCTTAGGTCTGTATGCCCGCGCGCGCAGTGCAACAGGTGTTAGTCCTGACGTTATTTTTGTTGTGCTGAACAAGCCGCTGCCAAGCTGCAGCTCGGCGCCGGAGCCGTCAATTCTTATATATCCTTTCTGCTGTGAATAGAAGCAGAATGCCAGACACGCTGCCACTATAATCGCAACAGAAATCCATATATCTTTTCTCTTCATATTCTCACCTGTTCTTTCGAGTTTTCCTTTAAGTTATCAACGGCTTTATTCTACACGGATAATCCGTAACATCAAGTAAAAAGCCAGCCAAATTAGCAATTAGATACACACGGGCCACTTGCTTTTCTTTGCGGATGAGGTAGAATAAGGTTTCCTTATTGATCGCCTTAACGAATACACAAGACGTCGTATTGAAGTTTCAAGGTAACTTACTTATGGAAAAGCAGAACGAGCAATTGTTACAAAAGCTGCCCTCGGTAGATACCCTCTTAAAAGACCCCGGCCTGGAAAGCTATATTACCGGCATTGGCAGAGAGGTCGTGGCCGATTCGATTCGTCAAGCGGTTGACGAACTCCGAAAACTTCTTATTGCCCAAACACCGACCGAGATGGATGAAGCTACAATTCGCCAAAAAATCATAGCTGACTCCAAGCAGCGGCTCAAAACAATTACCAGTCCGCACTATCGCAGGGTCATTAACGCAACGGGCATCATTTTGCATACCGGCCTTGGCCGTGCAGTCCTTCCTTCGCAGGCGCTGCGACAAATTCAGGACGAATTGTCGGGATATTCCTTGCTCCAGCTGGGTGTTGAAACCGGGAAGCGCTCAAAACGCGATGAGCGTATCGAGCGGCTCCTGCAGCAGCTAACCGGTGCCGAGGCAGCGACCGTCGTCAATAATAATGCCGCTGCCACCTCTATTGTGTTAAATACTGTTGCCAAAGGTAAAGAGGTTATAGTTTCTCGCGGCCAGCTCGTTGAAATCGGCGGTTCATTCCGCTTGCCGGATGTTATGGCTTTTAGCGGGGCCAAGCTCGTTGAGGTCGGGACTACTAACAAGACGCACGCCTACGACTACGCCGATGCCATTACCGAAAATACTGCTGCAATTCTACGTGTGCATCCAAGCAATTACAAAATTCAGGGATTTTCCTCGGAAGTGCCGCTTGACCAGCTCGTTGAAATTGCACATGCACATGAGCTGATTGTGATTGACGACGTCGGCTCCGGAGCGCTTATAGATTTTTCCCGTTTCGGATTTGAACCCGAACCGACTCTGGCCGAATCGATTAGTAAAGGAGCCGACATCGTCACTTCAAGCGCCGACAAGCTGATGGGCGCCTCTCAGGGAGGAATCATCCTCGGCAGAGCCAAACTTATAAACGCCATACGGAAGAATCAATTTGCCAGGATCGTCCGCGTCGGAAAACTCACCCTCGCAGCGTTGGAAGCGACCTTGAAGCTTTTCCTCGACGAATCAATTGCTCTTAGTCAAGTCCCCACTTTGCAAATGCTTATGCGCGACACCTCCGAAATCACCAGGGAAGCTAAGCGTTTGGCCTCACAGCTTGGCAAAAGCATTTCTGGTGCAGTTGTTACAACTATCCCCGGCTTCTCACAAATGGGCAGCGGCTCCTTGCCTGCGCAAAACATGGCAACAACACTGGTGGCGGTGAGCCCGCAAAAAATCAGTGCGGACTCACTTGCCAAGCAACTTCGCTGCTATAGCACGCCGATTTTTACGCGTATCCAGAACGACCAGGTCCTTATCGACCCCCGGACCCTTCGTGATGGGGAAGATGAGGTACTTATCAAAGCACTGCTCGATATTCTCGCGCAGAAGCACTAACGCCTATGGGCACAGTACAAACCAACATTACACTTGGCACCGCCGGCCACATAGACCACGGCAAGACGGCCTTGATAAAGCTGCTTACAGGATGCGACACAGACCGGCTCAAGGCTGAAAAGGAACGTGGGATGTCCATAGACCTTGGATTTGCACCGTGCACGGTTTCCGGCCTTGAAGTTGGCATTGTTGATGTTCCCGGCCATGAGAATTTCATAAAAACGATGGTCGCCGGCGCAAGCGGTATTGATGGCGCTATTTTCGTTATTGCCGCCGATGACGGTGTTATGCCGCAAACGCGCGAACATCTTGATATCCTCACACTGCTTGGTGTCGAGCACGGCATCGTAGCTTTGACGAAGGTAGATTGCATCGAGCCGGACCGGCTTGCGACTGTTACTGCCGAAGTCAAGGATTTTCTTGCGGGCACATTCCTAGAGGACGCCCCGATTCTTCCGGTATCCAGCATAACAGGCCGGGGCTTCGAGGTCTTTTACGAGGCCCTTAAAGAGCTCGTCGGCACTATCAAGCCGAAGAGAGCCGACGGCGTATTTCGACTGCCGGTCGAGCGGACGTTCTCTGTCAAGGGTTACGGCACGGTAGTCACCGGCATTCCGGTTTCCGGCACAGCCAAAATTGGTGACGAGATGGTCCTCTTCCCACACGGAACTAAAGGCCGGATAAAAGCCATACAGGTCTATAAACGAAACAGCGAGACTGCTATGGTCGGCCAGTGCGCCGCGCTCAATGTCCCTCGATGGGACTATAAAGCTATCAAACGCGGCGATGTAGTTACGCTCGGCGAGTATTTCTCATCGCAGCAGTGGTTCCTGTGTAAACTTCACGTCCTTGCTCAGAACAAGCTTCGTCTTAAGAACGGTACTGAAATCAAATTTCACACAGGCACTTCCGAGGTTCTCGCTACAATATATCTGTTGCAAGGCAACAGCGTTGCTGCGGGCCAGGAATGTTTAGTTCAAGTTAAATTAAGCAAGCCCGTTGTGGCAGGGCCTGGCGACCGTTTCATATTGCGGGGCCTTTCACCCGCGCAAACCATCGGCGGCGGAATGATTATAGAGCCGCTTCCAAAGAAGCTGAAACGTAACCGCCCTGAGACACTTCAAGATGCCCAGGACCGAGCAAAGGCGGTGCTTGTCGAGAAGGATTTTGCTGAGTACTGTATAAAAACCGCTGAAGACTTTACTACAGGCGAAACTGAGCTTTCAATTCGCACTAAGATACTTCCAGAGCGGCTGAAAGAAATCCTCGCCGAGCTTGTCCGCGAGACCAAAGTGGTTGATTTGGGTTCGAAGCTGTATATCCATAGTGATACGGCTGATAATGTTCAGCAACGACTGCTTGACATTGTCAGCGATTTTCACCGGAATAAGCCCGAAAGCCCTGGGCTAAGCATCGAACAGTTTTACAACGCATCCCAACTGAAAAGGAATGTTTTCGGTGGCCTTGTCAGGCTGTTAATCTCGCAGGGTAAACTCGTGGAAAGAAAACATCGCCTCGCCTTGCCTGAGCATAGTGAAACATTCAGCGAAGACGAACAAAAATTGCTGGAGAATGTCGAATCACTTTTTAGAGACCGGCCTTTTAATCCGCCGAAATGCGAAGAAGTTGTCGAACATACCGCAGCTACTCCGGAGAAGGTACAGAAAATTTTGCGGATACTAATCGAGCAGGAACGTCTTATTGAGGTTGAAAATAATCTGCTTTTCCACGCTGAAGCAATTGACCGGGCCAAAGAAATTCTAATCTCGTTCATCAGTAAAGAGGGCAAACTGGAAAGTGTAAAGTTCAAGTATCTTCTTGATACGACCAGAAAATTCGCTATTCCGCTTCTCGACTACTTTGACCGAATCGGGGTAACTCGGCGGGTCGGTTATACCAGGTACTTGAAGACTCCCACAGCTGGTTAATTGGCAGCAGCTCAACCCCGTAGTCTCAATGTCAATATATTATACCCTGTACGTCATTTCAAAATGTCTTTATAGTCGGCGCAGAACTTCTTTCTCTTACATTCTCGGCAATGCTCACCTCTCCAAATATCATCAAACTGCTTCATAATCCCGCCGACAATTTCCTTATCATCAGTAATAATTCCGGCCTCAAAATTTCTTCTACCAGCAGTTTTTGCCCCCATTCCCGCACCTGTAAGATTTGCACTGCCGGTATAGCCAAATTCACCGTCAATTATCGCAGACTTTAGATGGATCCTGGGACATAAAATTCTTTCCATGCCATTTATCAGATTCGGATATCTGTCAAAATCCCCCCTGAAAGCACTTCCGGGCTCTTTTGCATGAAGCAATCTTATTTCAACGTGCTTTGCCACTAAATCAGACAGCACTTCCAAAAATGGCACCCTTTTCCCACGCTTATCTACATGCAGATCCTTCAGGTCTGCTGTGGCAAGCCAAAGAAACTTCTTAGTTTTAGGGATGCGGCCGCAAATTACCTTTTCGTATATTTCTCTGTCTGTAATGAACTCAAGCATAATTGCTACATCCAAACCTCTTGGCAGCATCCATTCTAAAATCCGCCACCACTATTGGTCGAGAGGCATCCATACCGTCATCTCTGACAGGCCGCGGTTGCTCCAGGCAAAGTAAGGAATCAACCTTATTTTCACCGGCCTTTTGCCCTCTGCTTGTATTTCTCGGTAAAGCTTGCCGGCCCAATGCGCTTGCGAAACAGCTAATGTATCGCCCGCCAGTACCGTCACACCCCCTAACAAGTCCCTTTTGAATATTGGCTTTAGATTGATATCCAATGGAATAACCACTTCGGCAACCTTCACACCCTCCGGCAGATCGGTTGATTCCAAACAGTACACAATCGGGCCGCGCCTGATCGCCACCTGGTTCCTGAGCTCTTCTACCAATGGATTGGCTTCGATAAGCTGCACTCGCATAGGCAAATCAAGCTCGATTACATCACCGGCCGACCATGTCCTTCTGATCTCAAAGTACCGCCCGGCTTCAGGACGGTTATCAAATGGTTTGCTATTGATTTTCACGGTCGAACCACTTGCCCAATCAGGTATACGCAGAAACACTGAGAATCGCTTTTTCGGTATCTTATTGACAACTATTCTGATTAGCCCGTTCCATGGGTAATCGGTCTGCTGGGTCAATTTTATTTTTCCGCCATCAGGAAGTTCGGTATCAAGCTCGTTACCACCATACAAATTTACCCAGAGGCCTTTATCTGAGACGCTATAAGCCCACCCATGTACCTTGGCAATTGTGCGGACAATATTAGGTGGACAACAGAAACACGTCAAATAGCTCTGGCGCGTGGGCAAATCCCAGGATAATAATGGCGTCTCTTTAGTCCGCCGAAGAACGTTTGTGTAGAAGAAGCGCTTTCCATCTATACTAATGCCCGAAAGTGCGCTGTTATAAAGCACTAATTCCAAGACATCAGCAAAACGGGCCTGGCCCGTAATTGCCAACATCCGCCAATTCCACATAGCGTTGGCTATATTTGCGCAAGTCTCATTATAAGCCGTTGAATTGGGCAATTCATATTCCCTGCCATACGCCTCATGCACCTGGTCGTTAGCTGATGACACTCCACGGTGCAGAGCACCGGTGGCTCCCGTAATGCACATTTTTTGAAAGACCACATTTTGCCAGATTTTCTCAAGAGCGCTCAACAACGTCTCCTCGCCGGTTTCAGCATAGACATCTACAGCGCCGGCATAAAGATAATTAGCGGTAACAGCATGTCCCACTGCCTCGGTTTCCTGGCCCAAGCGGCTGCGAGTTTGATTCTGATCTGTGCCGCCTCGTGCTGAACCCCGCATGTCGACGAAGGTCTTTGCCAGCTCCAGATACTTGGCATCTCCTGTTGTTCGATAGAGCTCGACGGCACCCATAATGTTCGAAGGATTAAAGCCAAAATGGGCTAATCGCCGCTCGCGGGGCATGAAAGTTCTGTAAAAACAATCACCGGTTTTCTTTGCAATATCCAGTAAGCTCGATTTGCCGGTAGCTCGATGATGAATGCAGCCGGCCGTCATCAGATGTCCCATATTGTATAGCTCATGGTCACTAAGGCTTTGAAATCGTGCGGTCTTTCCCTCGAAGTGCACTTCACGCGTTCGAGCGGTCCTCGTGCCGAGGCCTATGATAATCGAAGTGTGAATATAGCCGTCCGGCTGCTGTGCCTTGCCTATCACTTCTATAACTTTGTCCATCAAACGGTTGAGGTCCTCATCCCTCGTCACCGCATAGACATAGCAAGCGGCTTCCAGCCACTTGTAGAGGTCTCCGTCAAGCCACCAGGTTCCTTTAAATTCTCCCTCCTGTAAGCCTGCTGCAACAAGAAAATTCGTATATGCATGGCTAATATCCGGGTCCTTCAACACCTGCCACATATTAGGAACCATAACCTTACGACATAAATCAAATTTTTCAGCCCAGAAGCCCTTCGTCCATTTGACATCGTCGATATCCACACTTCTGAGATTCACATACGGGCTGGATGAGGTATTAGTGATACCGCGATCCTTCGCCAAGCCTTGGACGCCTACAAATGCCACAAGTACGATGATCACATAACTCTTCGGGTAACTTACCATTTTTTTCGTCCTCTCTCTTTCCCGCCGCCCCGACTCGCGTAGGAAGACGCGAAGGCAGGGGTGGTTCCGAATTTCTACCAGAATCCTATTTTCCTGTGTCGCAAATATTCATATCTTTTGTGCCACAGTTTGACGTTTCTACTTCCATTCTTATCTGGGGCATTAGGTGCGTTAACTTTGGGAAGCGAGCGTGCCATTTTTTGTTTTACTTCGGCATACTGAGGTTTATCAGCAAGATTATTCCATTCCAGCTTATCGTTATCGTGGTCATAAAGTTCCTCGGTGCCATCCGCATAGCGGATATAACGCCATCTTTCACCTCGCAGGCTATGGTTGTTGCGACCATAAGTAGTCAGCGATGGATGGTCCCACACTGCCTGGGGCTCTCTCAAAAGTGGCAGCAGGCTCATTCCTTCCAGCTCTTCTCTTGGAGTCAAGCCGCAGATATCCACCAGAGTAGGGTAGATGTCAATCAGGCTCACGGGACGGCTGCATCTTCCGCCTGGCTTCGCTATTCCCGGGGCAACGATGATCAGTGGACAACGCGTGCCTTCTTCCCAAAGCGTGAACTTTCGCCAGTGTAGCTTCTCACCGAGATGCCAGCCGTGGTCGCCCCATAGCACGATAACAGTGTTGTTAGCATAACGGCTTTTCTCCAAAGCATCAAGCACGCGGCCAATCATCTCATCCGCAAAACTAACACACGCTAAATATGCCGCTACAGCTTTTCGCCATTTGTTCACCTCAGTAAACTTCCGATAGTCGTTAGTATATATTGCAAGCTCTTTTGCAAATGGTGGCAAGTCCTCAAGGTCATTGTCGTTTACAATCGGCAGAGTGACCTTATCAGGCCGGTACATATCGAAGTACTTTCGTGGGACAAACCACGTAAGATGCGGGCGGAAAATCCCGACCCCGATAAAAAACGGTTTATCGTGCTTCTTGCTCAACTGCTCGGCCGCCCAGTTGGCTACCTTCCCATCGCCCATCTCATCATCTGTAATATCCAACGGACCTCCATCCAGCGACCAGTCTACACTATAATCCTTAGGAACGTTATTTTGCCTGGGTTTGAAATACTCGTGCCAAGACCTGGGGTAATCATTATTTCCTCCATGGAAGATTTTACCAGCCCCTACGACACGATAACCGTGATTCTTGAAGTGTTCGGGAAGCGTCACCGCATCGGCAAGGGCAATCCTAAAGGGCTGTGGGTTCAGATAAACTCCGGAGGTCGAAGGCAATATCCCCGTAAGTAAGCTGACCCGGGAAGGATTGCACACGGGGGCAGAGCAGTGTGCGTTTGTGAATAGCATACCCCGTTTTGCCAATCTATCGAGATTAGGTGTCTTGGCGTCAGGATGACCACCAAGACATCCTATCCAGTCATTCAGATCGTCTACAGCAATAAAAAGAACATTCGGCTTGCTTTCAACCCCCTCCACGGAAAAAGCAGATACAGGCAGTGACATCGAAGCCGTTCCCACCGCTGCCAACCTGATAAATTCCCTCCGGTTCATGTTTGTGCCCTTCATCGAATCTAAAACTACCGGTTCTACGTTTATTTTTGTTCGGCATTCACATTTTCTGCTAACTCTTTAAACTTTTGCATAAATCTCTTTACTTCACGTTTCACTTGGCCTTCATCCGGTTCTAACGGCTGTACGGACCTGGCAGCGAAATTCACCAAGTTGTAAAATATCTTATCAGCTACCGGGTCCTTGCCCAGATTCTCTATTATTTGAAGTGTGGAAACAATAATCTTGCCCTTACCGTATGGAACAACCGCCAAGTCTGAGCCCCACCACGCGTCACTCGGGCCTAAATAGTTCCTTATCCAGTTCCACGAAATAGATGTTACAATCGGCTTGGCGTCTAATCCAACGATAGTGTTTTTTGCGCACACGTTCTGATAATCCTGTCCCATAAAACAGTCAACAGGCAATCCTTCAAATATAGGGTGTTTCTTTACCGCGTGACCTACCGGAACCCAGTGACCGACGGCCCTTCTGGCTTTTAATCTGAAAGGCAAAAGACCTGTTCGATGGAGAATATGTCCGTCACCCTGCACAGTATAGGATATTACACCCGATATCGGATCCCAACTGCGTTTCAAACTTTCTAAAGGGGGCGTTAAGAATACAACTATTCCTCCTCTCCTGGCGTAATCAAAAATATAAATGAATTTCTCAAAGATTTTGGCATTGGCTGCATAGCCGGTGCAGACAAATACAGGCTCGTTGCAAGTATCGCCGACCATAAGTTCACTGAATCCAATGCCTTTGCTCCTCAAGAAAGACCTCAATAGACCCTTAGGATCCAGTATTCTAAACCCCTGTGCAGGGGTAGGTAAATCTCTTTTGTCGAAGGTCAAAAACTGATAGCTGTTCTCAGACAAAGTGCTCCCACCTCTTTCCAGTTTCGCCGTTAAAGTATACCGCCCGGACAATTCTCCTGTTGCCAAGTCCAGCTCAAAAAGGGGCTTGATGCCGGTTTGAAGCGTCAGTTTCTTTTTTCTCTGATAGATTTGCTTTCCACTTAGCGATTTGACTTCAACAATCAGTCCGCACCTGGTTTCTTGCACTTCACTCACTGCTGTAACTTTTAACTTCACTTTCTGCCCAGCGTAAGCATTCCTCGGAGTTACTCTGACCGCAAGGTAAATTGGCCTATTAACCTCCTGAACCGCAAGATAGGCCTTTTTCTTAGGCTCCCGCCAGATATCCAATATTCCAGCCCCAAGTACCCAGTCCCCACCAGTGAACGCATGTAAGCAATATCCGTCCATATTCGGGTTTAAGCGCAGCGCCTCCAGCTGAAGCTTATTCCCCACGGCTTGAAGTTCTTGGGTTGCCAGACAAAACTCAGAAACACTTTCAAAGACCTCGTCCAAACCACATTCTGCCATACTTCTTTCTAAAGACTCAAGCAGACCCTTATGGTACCTGTAATCCGGCGTCTTTGGGTTTCCTTCTCTTCTGTATTGTTCTACGTTGCGAGATAAGTCGCCCAGCCCACCATAACCCACCTCAGACATAAAAGTGAGCTTATTCGGCTCTCCATAGGTCAATAGATACTCATAATCCTGCTCATTTACAGGTGACCGCAGGTAACGGTGTCTTTCGAGAATATCTATTGGCTCTGTGCTATAAGGAAGATATGCATGAGCACCCCACGGTGAGCGCGAGCCGCCGGACTCATCCACAATAAGCCTCGTAGGGTCCAGACTACGAGCCACCAGCGCCGTTTTGTGCATTAATCTCACTAAGGACTGCCTGATTATTTCATTAAATATCTCCCAGTAAATCACAGAAGGGTGATTTCTATCCCGTAGAATAAGCTCCTTTACCTCATTAACAATGCGATTCTCCATGTGCGGCGACTCCCTCGGTCCCTGCCTCATGCACTCTATCGGCGGGCAACCGATTACGCACATACCGAGTTCGTCGGCCAAATCGAGAATAGGCGGCGGAAGAGGTTTACGCCAGGGCCTTAAAGTGTTGAAGCCGGCCTGCTTGGCCAACATAATCTCTTTTCGCACAAATTCCGCATCTTTCGGATATGCAAGTGTGGTCGGATAAACTCCCTCCCAGAAACCAGCTTTCAGATAAATCCTCTCGCCGTTGAGGCAAAAATCTCCATCTCTTATTGTAAACTCTCGCATGCCGAATCTCGTCCGGACCAGATCAACAATTTCGTCATCCTTGACTAACCTGATCTCTGAAACGTACAGGTTAGGGTTTTCCGGCGACCATAAAACAGGAGCATCTATTTTCAAATCTAAGCTTAACTTGTTAACTCCCGGTACAAGTACCGCTTCTTCTTCTGTCTCTGCAACAACCTTTGAAGACCCTCTTAAGTTGTATACCCTCAAAAAAACCGAAATATCTTTCTTCTGTAACTTTCTGTTCTCTATTGCAACGTGAATGGTTGCAAGGTCTTCGCTGATCTTAGGCTCAATAAAAACGTCTCGTATATATGTCGGCTCCGTCGCTATCAGTTCCACTGATTGCCATATCCCCCCGGCGATAGCCCCTCTCCAGTGAGGCATCTCTTCACGACCAATACCGTCGATAGATATATCCTGCGTGATGATCGGCCCAATCACCCGCACAGCCAGGAAATTGTCCCTGTCAAATTGCAACAGATCCGAAATATCAAACGCAAACGGCGTATATCCGCCTTCATGAAAACCGACTACCTCATTATTCAGCCAGACTTCAGCAACATAGTTGACCGCCCCAAACCTCAGCCGGATAACCTTACTTTCACACGTGCGCGGCACATCAAAAAAGCACCCATACCAGGCAACCCCTTCGTAGTCCTGTTTGGTTTCCTCCCAGCAACTGGGCACACGAATAGGCACCTTCTGTCTTTGAGCCTCAAAGAACTCCCTTTTATACCAGGATGCACGCTCACCCTTATTCGCCGGATCAAAAATTATCTGCCACGTACCATCAAGACTTGAAACTTCCCGCACACCAAATTCTTCAACTTGCTTTGCTTCAGCTCTGCCATCTACTTGCCCGCCTGTGGTAGCAAATAAAGAGGACCGAACAAGGAGGCTCACTAAAAGAAGAATAGAAATCCTTTTGAAAGACCCCGCAAAGCGGGAACCCAAATTAGTTTGTGCTGACATTGTTTGATCTCCTGGCTGCGGATTTTTCAGACCGGCTATGCCGAGCTGCCTTAAAAGATTTAAATCACAATTATAGCTGAAAAGCCCTTCCGTTTGAACCTATTTCGCAAACAAGTTGGTGATTTAAAATTGATAGTTACTTCAAAGGCGAGCAAAAATTTATGAAAACAACGGGGCCTATACCGAATCAATGGGTATAGGCCCCGAATTGATGGAAATCCATCCCGATGCATTGGGGTCGTCTGTCATTACGGCCCCGGCCACAGTTGCTCCTCAAGCCACGCCTCCGCCAAAACAGCGAAGTCCTTGAAGTTAATCTTCCTGGACTTAACCGGCTCGGCATCATAAAACTCAGCCAGCGGTGGCACCGGAACATACAACTCGCCATCCCCAGGGCTCTCGTCCGCGAGGTACGCTACCTCGGCAGCCGACAGAGCACGGC
>JAUXAL010000048.1 GCA_030619925.1 Phycisphaerae bacterium
CATGATAAAATCTCCTTTGTTTTGGCCGTAAGTCCTTTTTTGTTTGTTACTTACATAATAGCCGAAACGGAGGAGATTGCAAGAAAATAATGATTGTAAGTCATTATTCAACATAAAGTTGCGTGTTTTACAGAAGGCTTATATTAACAATTTTTACAAAGGAGAAAGAGATGAAAACTACAATTTCACTCGTATTGGTTTTGGCATTGGTGGTAGGTCTGCCTGCGGGCGTCGCGAACGCAGATTTCACCTTCGGCACTCCCACTAATCTCGGGCCAACGGTCAACAGTTCGACTTGGGACCTTGGGGCGTGCATCCCGGCCGATGGGCTGAAGCTCTACTTCACCTCCCGTCGTCCCGGCGGGTACGGTGGTGCCGACCTATGGGTAACGACCCGGGACATGATAGACGACGAATGGGGCACGCCTGTAAATCTTGGGTCAACTGTCAACAGTTCGGCTTGGGACGTTGGGCCGAGCATCTCGGCTGACGGACTGTCGCTCTTCTTTGCCTCCGGGCCGGGGCGGGGCGGATACGGTGGTCGGGACATATGGGTAACAACACGGGCAACGACAGAGGATGACTGGGGCACGCCGGTGAATCTTGGCCCAACGGTCAACAGTTCGACTTTCGACAACAGTCCGAGCATCTCGGCCGACGGCCTGTCGCTCTTCTTCGACTCCATGCGGCCGGGCGGGTCAGGTTCTGGTGACCTGTGGGTAACGACGCGGCCAACGACAGACGACCCCTGGGGCACCCCGGTGAATCTTGGGCCGACGGTCAACGGTCCGGCTTCCGACGCTTTGCCGGGCATCTCGGCCGACGGCCTGGCGCTCTTCTTTAGCAGTTACGATGACGAGCCACTTCGGCCCGGCGGGTTAGGTGGATCCGACATCTGGGTGACGACGCGGGCAACCGTCTCCGACCCCTGGGGCACGCCGGTGAATCTTGGGCCACCAGTCAACACTTCGGCTAGCGACTTCGGCCAGAGCTTCTCGGCCGATGGGCTGACGCTCTACTTCACCTCCAACCGGCCCGGTGGGTCCGGTAGTTACGACCTATGGCAGGCGCCCATCATCCCGATCGTTGACTTTAACGGCGACGGAATTGTTGACGGTGCAGATATGTGCATAGTGGTTGACCACTGGGGCGAATACTATCCCTTGTGTGACATCGGCCCTACACCTTTAGGCGATGGCGTCGTAGATGTCCAGGACCTGATCGTCCTTGCTGAGCATTTGTTTGAGGACGTAAACGACCCTACGCTTGTGGCGCACTGGGCACTGGACGAGACGGAAGGCAGCATCGTCTACGACAGTGTTGCTGCAAATGACGCTGTTGTGATTGGTGAGCCGGTCTGGCAGCCTGCTGGCGGCGCGGTGGATGGTGCGCTGGCGTTCGACGGGATTGATGATTATGTTAGCACGCCTTTTATCCTGGACCCGTCAGATGGGGCGTTCAGCGTCTTTGCCTGGTTAAAAGGAGGGGCTGCAGGCCAGGTTATCATCTCTCAAACAGGCGGTGCGAATTGGCTTTTGGCCGATCCATCCGAAGGGAGACTTAGGACCAGCTTATCACGTCCTGCTGGTGGTCGGTCTGCCCCGCAGCCACTAATATCAGAATTCGTAATCACCGATGGCAACTGGCATCACGTAGGCTTTGTGTGGGATGGGTCCAACAGAATGCTGTACGTTGATGACGTGGAAGTGGCCAGAGACACGCAAGTTGGTTTAGAAAGTTCAGAAGGCGGCCTGTACATTGGTGCCGGCAAGAATCTCGAACCGGGCAGCTTCTTCTCCGGCCTGATTGATGACGTTCGCATATACGACCGGGCGATAACTCCATAGACAATCCGGTCACTGGCGGATTAGGGCTGTGAGCACGGAGGCTTGCGGTACTTTTTTCACCACTTGAGATGGTTTATGGTAAATAATGCTTATTAGATGAAGCCCCTGCTACCCTCACTTCTCCTCCGCATGTCAGCAGGGGCTTTCTTATTGCCGCTAAAAACCGTTGTTGGGCAGGAAACATGTACGCCTATATTAGCTTTGAGGATATGCAGGAGGGAGTTGCGGGGTTGTATGAGGAGGGACAGCCTAAGGATTGACACAGGTTTTTCAGCTTTTTTCCTTTAATCCGTGCTAATCCGCGGTTACTTACTATTGAATTATCAGTGTCAATCCGTGTCAATCCTGTCTAAAAAAACTTCGTGTTAATCCGTGTCAATTCGTGGCTATATTTTAATAGATCCCTCGACTATCCTCGGGACGGCGTCTGTGGTTAAATTTTACTTGACGGCCAAGCTCTCACTGGGTATAATACACCTCAACTAATGGATTAGGATCACAATAAATCGTCAATCGTCAATCGTCAATCAGAAAGGGGGGTTCCCAATGGCCAGCGAAACCCAAACTTGTGCCATAGGTATCCTCGCTAACCGGCCCAACGCGCAAGAATCTGACAGCCCCCGGACTGCGCCGATGGAGAAAACTACGAAAAGTTTGACCTTTTTTATGCAAAACAAACCCAATTTTCAAAAAGCCAAAATGAATGTAAACTCATTTATAACAAAGGATTACAGAAAAAATGACGCTTTCTCAGTCCAAAAAAACAAACCCAATTCAAACCCAAACAAAGCCAATTTCAAACGCGACGACGGCTCTTCTGCTTATTACACAAGGGATTGCCACGGTACTCACAAGATCAACAGGGCCGTTGAGGGCAAGGGCAGCGAAAAAGGTCCGGCAGAAAAGGTAAACGCAAGAGCCCAAAAGTCTTTTCGAGAGGAAAATGGTATTGACGGCCCGGCAGTATTTGGGTATCCTGTTGTGTTGGATTGTGATATAAAGGGGCGCGAAACTCAAAGCGGTGTTGTGGAGCGGCACAGAGGCTCGAAAAGGCTGAATTAAAAAGGGCCGGCTACAAGCAGCTATAGGCAGGAAGTAAAACCATGATAAAGTTGGGCATGCACGTAGATAATTGGCGGCACCTGGATGTTTCTTACGATGTGCCTTGTCAGTTCGCCAGGGACAACGAGATGGAATACGTCGAGTTCGGTACGATCGACGGGGACTACTTTGTTCAGGCGTTGGGATATAATCCGCACATCCCGCTTCATTCTGACCCGATGAAGCTAAAGGGCTACCTGGACTCGATGGGGCTGAAGGCCTCACAAATTGACGCGGCGTATCCGATGTCGTGTCCGGAGGGCCAGTATCGCGGTATCGGCTACACCACCCGGGCCATCCAGTTCGCCAAGGCGCTTGAATGCCCGTGCGTGGACACCACTGACGGCGGCCGTAAACCGGAAGGGTACACTGATGACGAAGTGATGGCCCTGATGAAGCAATACTACCGCGTGGTGCTGGAGTGGGCCCAAAGATACGAGATCATCATCAATGTCGAGCCGCACGGCCCATACACGACGAACCCGGAGACCATGGAGCAAATCCTGAACTTTTACGACTCGCCCTATTTGAGGATGAACTTCGACACGGGTAACACCTTCATCGCCGGGCAAGACCCGGTCGCGTTCCTCCAGCGGTTCCGGGACAAGGTTTCACACTGCCACATTAAAGACGTCAGCGAAGAGCTTGCCCAGGCTGTGCGCGGCGGGCTGACAGGCATCGCCTCATCCGTGGTAGGTATCGGTGAAGGGGTCAACGCCGAAAATATTGCAGGCTGTATCGAACTGCTCAAGGAAATCAACTGGGACGGCGTACTATCGATAGAATGCGAAGCGGCACCCGGCAAGATTGAACAAAGCCTCGATTGGCTGCGTAAGGAAATCGCCCGATAGAACACTATTTCCCGCGTGTCCGCTGTGCGGCTACTCACACAGCGAATAGAATCTAAGAGATGCTGGCCAAACGCAAATGGTAGTCTATAATCTATGAAGATTTGGACTTTAGATAGAAGATGAATAAAATCCGGTTGGAACTTGATGCAACCGTAATAGTCGAAACATTAAATTTGGGGAAAACGAGGTATTAACCGGCATGGACAAAAAAGTTGGCGTTGAAATAACAAGTGAGGGAAGCGCATCGGTAGTGGCTTTCAAGTCTGCTTCAATAAGTGGTGTGGAAGAGATAGCCGTCGCTTCCGAACAGATAAAGAAATTTATTGATGAGAACCATCCGAACAAGCTAATATTCGACTTTGAGGGAGTAAAGTTTTTCTCATCCCAGGTTCTGGGGCTACTTTTGGACATCCGAGTGAAGCTGAAAACATGTAACGGCGAAGTTGTGATTAGTGCGATAAATCCCCAATTGCACAGGGTTTTCAAGATAACGAATCTTGATAAGATGTTCAGATTTTTCCGGGATAAGGAAAGTGCCATCAAAACAACGGGCACAAATGCCGACCCGCTTTCGCGCGGGTGACATATCATTGCCCGTATCAAGTAGGGGCCACGCCCTGCGAAAGCAGGACTGTGTTTGGTCAGAGAGGCTGACGTTATGTATATTGTGACACAATTTTCGATGTTCATGGTCAACAAGCCGGGCGTGCTGGCGCAGGTACTCGGCGAATTTGCACGAGCTAAGATTAATATCATAGCGATAACAATGATGGATTCCGTGGAACACGGGGTTATGCGGGTAGTTTTTGCTGCGCCGCAGAGAGCAAAAGAGGTGCTGCTAAAACTAAATATGCCCTATAACGAGACAGAGGTTTTGTGTGTGACGCTGACCAATAAATCCGGTGCGCTGGCGGCGGTGGCAGAGAAACTGGCGAAGAACCATATTAATATTTCGTACGCATATTGCACCGCAGGCGCAAAGGGCGGGCGAACAACCGGCGTTTTAAAAGTCGCCGACGTGAAGAAAGCAATGAGAGTTCTCCGTAAGGAGTCCCCAGGATTACAGCAAGATCATAAGAGGGACAGCAAGTCGCACCCGGTGGTCAGACGCTCACGATCTTCGAGAAAATAAGAGCACAAGTGCACAAGTCATAAGTACCCTTGTCAAATCTTGATTGGATGAGCCGATGAGCTGTTTTTTGTAAAGGCAGTTGACATGAAAGTCGGCGGGATGGTATATTACAGTTTCTGATTGAGATTACGGGGCCGTAGCTCAATTGGTTAGAGCATCGGACTGTCGATCCGAAGGTTGCGCGTTCGAGTCGCGTCGGCCTCGTTTTGTAACTGAAGGGCTATCAAACAGTTATTTTTGCCGGCCCTTCGGCGTCCCGGCCTCCAATCACCCACCCCCAATATTTGGTCCGCCTACAATGAGAATTTCTCTGCTCACGACAACCGTTTTGAGCCTGCCGTTAACAATTCTTTCAATGTGCATATCGGGAAAATCTAACAGTGCTATTGTTAGATTGAACATAATTCTTACTCAAACTTAGGCCTTTTTTTGAAGGTTCTGCGGGCAGGGTAAGTCATTGCTGTAACGCTCTTGCTTCAAAGTGTTCACATTTGCCCAACTCGCTGCCTTGCTACTTGTGCTTATGTAAAGCGCTGGACAAACCAGCGTACTTGCGAGACTATAGGGTTGGGGCCAATTAGTGAAATGTCAGACAATCGCCGGTTTTCGAGCGATTAGGCGATCTTGCTTTTGCAGCAAAACTCTTCAAACGAATGTGAAATTCTTCACTTGAGCCAACATGGAGAGTCAAGACCAATGTCTTGAAGCCTTACAAATACTTATAACATATAGCTTTACAACTAACATCCATTGCAAATCGCTGGAAGCTTGATAAAACCCCTGAGTTTTAGGGGGATTCAATAATTGACGCCGGTCGCCCCTTTTCTATTAACTACTCTGCAGAGGGCCCAAACAAATGCGAAAGACTTCTGTAGAGTGAGAGTGAATTTGTGTAAAATGTTGAAAAACGAAGCAAGGTTCTACTGCAGATGGTCTAATGATAGAAAGGTCAGGACTAAAATCATCCTTTGAAAAATTTTTGAAAAAATTTGCATATAAAATGTTTTTTTTGTTGAAAACTTACAAACCTTCGGTTAATTAGAACAATAATAAAAAATTAGCTCAGTGGACGATGCTACACTATCCATAGATGTATGATAAGCCCCATATACCAGGGGTGGGTAGAGTACCAGCAATGGATTGCAGGAGTTTTTTAGAATTTGTCTAGATTTAACGAATCAAGGCATGATAATTTAACCCAGTTGGTTATTCCGATGGATAGTCGGCCGGGTTTTTTTATTTACCTTATTATTGTCGAATGCCGGGCAAAAACTTTAATAAAATCAGGTCTTTTGCAGAAAACTTAAAACACAATAGAACATTTCTGCAAAATAGATTTGTGTAAAATGTGTAAGATAGTAGCGAAGTTCAGAGTAATCTCGACATCCAGGTTTGGCCAGTGAAAAGAACTTTCAGGTCGGTTAAGAACCTAATAAATGAATGAGTCCTAAATAACTGCATCAAAACAAATGATTTTGGCTGATAAAAGGAGTATAATTCAATGACTGTCATTTCTGTTGCAAGAAAAGAGGCGGTCAGGGGTCATAAGAGTAAACCGCGAAGCGGTTACATGACAACGACTGAGCTGGCAAGACTCTGTGGGGTGTCGCGTTTCACTATTATTAATTGGGCCAAACAAGGCAGGATTAAAACGATAAGGACTGTTGGGAGGCATTACCGGATACCGGCATCGGAAGCGTTAGCTCTGCTTAGAACTTTCAATCAGGAAAAAAAAGCCTCATCATCCGGCTCAGGAGGGCACTGCCGGCAACAGACGCCGACAACAAACAGCGATGAGAAACGTGGAAATTGTTTAACAAGTAATGAAAAGAATAAGCAGCCAAAGGCTAAAAAGAAGAATATTCTGTATACTTTCGTTTACGGTACCGGTCTTGGCGCACACATGCTGAAAGAGAGAGCCGTAAATCTAAGAGGGAGGCTTGCAGGTAAGCCCAAAACTAAGAAACAGACGGAAAAATGTACTGCTTAGCGTCAAACAGATTCGACCAAGAAGGTGCAGAAGAATGAGATTGGGAATTATTGGTTGGTGGGATTGCTCCGGAGATTGGGATTTGGGACCTGGAGTATCGCTGGTGTTTTGTTGAAATTGTTGAAGCGGTGGTTGCCCTCGGGCTAATCATAGTGCGAACGCTGGCCACAGCGATTGCAATGTTAAGATGAGAAAGGAGTAAAGTCAAATGGGAGAGAATTTCGCATTTATTGAGAAAGTAGCTATTCAAATGAGAGAAAAGTTCACATTGCATGGTTTGGGCCATATTTTGGGCCTGTACTTGGACAAGCTGGAGAGGGCTTTTCAACTCGATTCCAAAGACGTAATCAAGGTCAATCAGGAAAGAGCCAGAGACTGCATTAAGCGCGGCAGATATGATGCGGCAATCTCATTATGTCAGAAAACACTCGAACTTGATCCTGAGAATGTCGAAGCCCAATACCAGTTAGGTGTTGCCTATATGGGCAACCAGTTAATGGAAGAAGCGATGCGTTCATTCCGAAAAGTATTGAAACTCGCTCCGAACCGTGCAGGGGCCCACTACCGGCTGGGAGTTCTCTACGACAGAACAGGAGCACTTGACAGTGCGACTACGTCGTATAAGAAAGCAATTAAGCTCGAACCCGAGCAAGCTGATTTTTATTACACGCTGGGTGTGGCTCAGGATAAAAAAGGCGAACACAAGCAGTCTATTGAATCACTCAACAAGGCAATTCAACTGGCCCCCGATGTGGACAAGTACCATTACCGTCTCGGACTGGTTTATGACGGACAGGGCCAGCACGACAAAGCTGTGGGGGCGTTCAAGAAGGCAGTGGAGGCCGAAGAAGCAGGAGCGTAGCAGAAGGACGTATTTCGAAAAAGGAATCCGAAATTATATCGCAAAAGGGAATATCATAGATGAGCCGTATTGGTGCGATAGTAAGGAGACTATACGCAGAGGAATTAAAGCCTGCCACCAATGCCAATAATGCAGGTAGAGCCACGGATGAAAGGCCGAGCAGGAAGAAAAGAAGGTTTACAGCTTTCAAAAAGGCTCTGGCTAACCAGCGAAAGGTAGTCTGGGGCATAAGAATTGCCGTAGTGCTGGTTGTTTTGTTCATTCTCGCTGAGGGCATTTTTCAATTCAATCGACTCACCTTGTGGCGTGTGGTTGTGACGGCCCGCCGGGCGGACGTTGAACGCGAATTTCAGAGGAGACAGAATTTGATACCGAACCTGGTATTCGCTGTAAGTAAATACGTTGCCTACGAGCAAGGGATGTTCAAGTATGTTTCTGACGCCCGGGAAGCGTTGAAGACAATACGAAGTTCTGAAACGCCGAGAACTCAAGCAAGTAGTGTGCTGGAACAAACATTATCCAGATTAGTAGCTTTGGCCGAGGAGTATCCGGACCTGAAGGCCACACAGTCGGTTCAAGATTTGATAAGAGAAGCAGCCAATACCGAAGACAGGATTGCCGACGCGAAAGAAAAGTATAACGAGGCCTCCGAAATTTATAATCAATATCGAACAGTATTTCCGGGAAATGTGTTCGCATTTATTTATCGGTTTAAGGAGCTTCCATTCATCGGTGTGGAAGAGGCGCTCAAAGTCCCTGTGATCGATCTGGGCATAACCGAGGTAGGGGCAGGTATAGAAGAGGACGTCAAGGTTTCTACGAAGAATCTAAACAAAACAGAAGGTGGGTAAGAAAATGAAATTAGGAATTATTGGTGCAGTTGCTCTGGTACTTGGGGTTTGGGTCCTGAGCTATAGCTGGTGGTTTGTGGTGGAAATTATTCAAGGTCTGGTGGCGCTCGGGCTGGTCGCAGGCGGAGCGCTGGCTATAGCCGTTGCAATAAGAAGAATATACAGAGTG
This sequence comes from Phycisphaerae bacterium, assembly GCA_030619925.1. GTDB lineage: Bacteria > Planctomycetota > Phycisphaerae > Sedimentisphaerales > Anaerobacaceae > JAUXAL01. The sequence goes on from JAUXAL010000048.1 coordinate 8,804, forward strand.
AACCAAACGGCAGAGCAAGAAGAATGATTGCGCAACGTAGACAAACGTGAAATTGGAATGTGTTCTAAAATGAATTGAAAGTCGGGTGTTTTAATGTTGGGTGCGTTGCCCAATATGGTCAAAACTCCCGTGAACAGTTACCAAAACAGAAGGTGGAAAAGAATGAAATTAGGAATTGGTGGTGCAGTTGCTCTTGCACTCGGGATTTGGGCCATGGTGTATTGGTGGTGGTTTGTCGTGGAAATCATTGAAGGGCTGATAGCTCTCGGGCTGGTCGTAGGGGGAGCGCTGGCCATAGCTATTGCAATAAGAAGAACGCACAGAGCAAAAACCCCGGCGGAGTAATAAGAATGATTACTCGATGTAGTCGCAAAACTGTCTCCCATGATGGGGACCGTCAGTTGGTTGCTTTGTCTCGTGCCTGTGGCTCGGCAGGCGTGGCTCGGCAAGTTTGCAGTTTTTTCGGGTCCCCAAACGCGAAAAAGAGTGTTTGGGGGACTCTCAATTTGCTCGAAGGCCGGTAATTGACCCGTTAATTGGATATAAAAAGGGGGTATAGAGATGGAGGAAAAAGTAGAAAACAATAGGAACCTGCTTGCAGCGTTAATCGCGTTAATTGTTCTGGTTGTTGTTGTAGTTTTCTATTGGGACCGACAGAAACAGCTTGGACTTCGGCGAACCCAGGCCGAGATTCAAGGTGAGCTTCTGGAAGAGTGGGGACCCCAGGCGCAGCCACAAGTTCAGGCGGCATTTGGAGCCCAGACTGTCGCTTTTTCCAAACAGATTTCATACAAGAATATTATTGCCAGGATCGCTCCTTCAGTGGTGAGTGTCAACGTGGAGTCCAGTTTCATTAGTCAAGAAGGTGGACTGGCTCAAAACGTTTGGGGAGGAAGAATGGGCGGTTGGGGAATGGGACCCGGAGGTTATCAGAACTGTCCTATTCTGCCTCAGGCGCAACAACTGGCGGCTCAAAACCAACCGGCAGATCAATCGCAGGAAGCAACAGGGATGGGACAATATGTCTGGTGGGGCAGAATGGGTGGCTTGGGGGGCAGCAGTCGTTGGTTTTGCCCTAATTGTTACACAAATGTACCTTGTCGAAGAGGTATAGCTGCATCAGGGTCAAACTGTCCAAGCTGCGGAATACGAATGATGCATGGATGCACACCATGGGCATGCCCTCTCGGGGCTCAGAGTCAACCACCGGCGGCTCAAAACCAACCGGCAGACCAATCGCAGGAAGCATCAGGATTTGGACAATATGTCTGGGGGGGGCGAATGGGCGGCTGGGCGCTGGGTCCCGGAGGTAATCTGGTCTGCCCGAGCTGCGGTACGAAAGTTCCTCACCAAATAGGTGTACCCGCTTACACGGTCAGCTGCCCGGGTTGCGGAACACAAATGATGCGTGAAGGGGCACCCAGATACTATCCTGTCCCGGGTCAAGTGCAGCAACTGGCGGCTCAGCAACAAGACCAGCAATTCCAGGCACTGGGCCGGGGTGGTTCGGGAGTAATCGTCAACAGTCGCGGCTATGTCCTGACCAATCACCACGTAGTCCACGGAGCGAGAAATATCACCGTTACACTGTCTTCGGGTCAAATCACCAAGACTTATCCTGCACAACTGATTGATGAGGCACCTGATGTGGATTTTGCCATAGTGAAAATACTTGCGAACGGAAACGAGCAATTTACTCCCGCCCTGATCGGCAACTCCAGTGAAGTGTCCGTCGGAGACGAAGTATTGGCTATCGGCAGTCCTTTCGGACTACAACAAACCGTAACGTCCGGCATCGTGAGCAATACGCAGCGCACCCTGACTGTAGGCAACCAGAAGTTCACCAATTTTATCCAAACTGACGCACCAACCAATCCCGGCTCCAGCGGGGGCCCGCTGGTCAATGTAAATGGTGAGGTTATCGGTATCAATACGGCTATCTATTCCCCCACTCAAGGTTTTAGTGGAATCGGTTTCGCCAGTCCGATTAACCCGGCAAAGGCAGCGTTTCCTGAGTTCATAGAGACTGCGCCGAGTGTAGTTCGCGGCTTGAGGGAAAACTTGCCGAATTGGGCTCGCGGTCAATTAAGACCGGCAGGGACCCTGCGGAGCGGGAACCCGGCACAAGTCCAGCGAGGGTTAGGGCTTTATCCATGGTGTCCACCGGGTGGACAGCTACGACAAGCAGCAAATACACAAAGCCAACCCTGGTTGGGAATACGTGTACGTGGTGTGGATCAGGAAATCAAACGCTTTGTTGGTTTGCCTATGTCTCGTGGCGTCCTTGTCATGGAAGTATTTGATAATTCCCCCTGCCGGACAGCCGGCTTGCAAAAAGGAGATGTCATCGTTCGGGTCGACGGCCGAAGCGTCAAAGATGATACAATGCTTGAGGCTCTGTTGGTCAAGAAACGGGTCGGGGATACAATGAAGCTGACGATATACCGTGACGGTAAAAAGATGAGTCTTAGGCCCAGGTTAGCCGTAAGACCCGTCGGCCTCCAAGGCCCGCAGGCAGCTTTTTGGGGAGAATGGCCGAAGCCCCAGGGAGCGGTGCTTAAAGGCCAGGCTGTGGCATTGGCGCAGCAGCCCTTTAATCCCCAGAACGTCAGGCCGCCGGGATTGACCGGCGTGCTGCAAGGAGGTGAGGTTGAAACCGGTGCAATAGAAGCGTTGGGAATGGAACTTGGGGAGCTGTCGCCTGAATTAGCCCTGGCTTACGGTGTTCCCAAAGGAGTAACGGGTTTGCTTGTCGCTGAAAGCGCTGCTCCAGCCACGGCCGCAGGACTTTTGGCGAATGATGTGATTGAAGCAGTCAATGGCCAACGAGTCGAAACCATTGCTGATTTCATAAAGGTGATGAACAAAGCTGACTTAAAGAGAGGAATATCTCTGGATGTTTATCGCCAGGGACAACGGTTTAATCTGACGATGAGAGGTTAAGACAATAGGTTAGGAACGTGACGAACAAGACAGACGAAACATGTGCTCGCAAAATGCTGTCGCCGTGGGTCGCCGGAATAGTAATTCTGGTTTGTGTCACAATCGCCCTGACTTGTTATTACGCCGACGACATACGACAAGCCCAAAGGACCAGGGGACCAATGCAGATCAGAGTTTTGCCAAGTTTTGGGCAACCGGTTCGAGCGGCAACACAAGCTGCAAACCCCGCGGCCAGACCGGCTGTTTTTGTTCCTCCGTGGCATGGGAAACAGAACCCCGACTCGATAACCGGTGCTACCCCGAGAGCGATGTCCTTCAATCAGGCTATTGGAATTGTTTCTCCGTCAGTGGTAGGTATCAATACCTCCGGGGCCCAGGAACAGGGCGCTTCGGGCATCATTGTGCATCGTCAGGGATATATCCTTACTAACTATCACGTCGTCAAAGGAGCAAAGAATATCGTCGTTACGCTTACCTATGACCAATTGATTAAGTCCTACGCGGCGGAAATAATCGACATCAGACCGGAACTGGATTTGGCCATTATAAAGGTAAACTCAACCGGCAAAGAGGTTTTAGCGCCTGCACCACTGGGGGATTCGGACAGGATATATATTGGACAGCAGGTTGTGGCAATAGGCAATCCTTTTGGCCTGGCGCAGAGCGCCTCGTCAGGAATCATCAGCAATCCGCAGCGGACCCTTACGGCGGGCAATAAAGTCTTTGAGGGGCTGATTCAAACCGATGCTTCAATTAATCCCGGTTCCAGCGGCGGTGCATTGGTTAATGCAAAGGCCGAGGTGATCGGTATCAATACCGCGATCTATTCGCCAACTACGGCTTTCAGCGGGATCGGATTTGCCGTTCCGATCAATCACGCAAAGCAAGTTTTCCGGGATTTCATAGAAATAGTCCAATCGCCTTTATCCAAGGCACATGCACAAGCCGCTGGAGGGAATGTGAATCAAATCAAGCTTCCCACCATAGGAGCTAATCTGCAAATGATGGCTGCCCTGCGTGGCGTTCGAAAGTGCTGGCTGGGGATTGCCGCCTATCCGGTAGACAACCTCGTATCGAGAGAATTCGATCTGCCTGTCCACCACGGCGTGTTGGTGAATCGTGTTTTTGATAATTCTCCTGCGGCAAAAGTGGGACTGCTCAGAGGCGATATGATTTACCGGGTCAACGACAGAAGGATAAGAGATGCAAAAATGTTCTGGTCGTACCTGGCGGGCGCCAAAGCAGGAGATGAGGTAAAGATTACTTTGTTCAGGAGGGGCAAAAAGAGGACTTTTATTCTTAAACTGGAGCCCGAGCCGACCAACGTTCGTTCCCTTCTTTCCAAGGCGCCTCAAGGGACGCTGGCCTTTCAGACCGTTGCGGTCGCGACGGCACCGACCGGAACATTGCCCTCGCCCCGCGAGCAGAACGCCGCAGGAAAGAAGTTTATCGAAGGGCACTGGCTGGGGCTGGAGGTAATCCCGCTGATTGCGGAACTGGCCACCGAATATCAGGTTCCGAAAGGGCAAGCCGGAGTGCTGGTTGACGAGGTTACGCTCGAATCCGCCGAGTCCGGCATCCTGGCCGGGGATATGGTCCAGTCCATCAACGGTTTTCCTACGCCTGATCTGGAGGCATTTTTTCGGGCTACGCAGCGCGTGCAGGAAAAAGAACGGGCCCAGGTGGGAATCAGCCGTCGGGGTAGCAAGATGACATTTGTTATGACGGCCCGGAACACGAGCACGCTGGGCTTCGCTCAAATGGAGGCGGCGCAGCCGATCCAGCCGGGGGCCCTACCCCCGCATCGCTCTCGAGGACGTGCATGCACCTACTGCCACATTTTCATGCAGACCGGAGGCCAACTGCCCACAGACGCGGGCGACATACTTCCTAATCCGCCGCCCATAACAAAAAACGCAAAGGCCTCTCATCGTTACCGTGGCCGGTGCGCTACCTGTCATACTATACTGCCCACAGATGCGGGCGGCATACTTCCTACTCCGCCGGTCATAACAAAAATTGCAAAGGCCCCTCATAGTTACCGTGGTCAGTGCGCTAACTGTCATACTATCAGGTAAGGAATGGAAGGGCATAGTGGCAATTGAGGCGGGACTGATGGCAGGTGACGTGATTAAGGAGGTCAATAATAAAGAAGTGAAAGACATTAAAGCGTTCAAGGAAATAATCAAGACTGTTGATATATCCAAAGGAGTGCTGCTGGACATAGTCCGGCAGAAGCGGCCGTTCTATTTTACTATCCGACCAACCGAACAGGACCTCGGTGCATGGCAATAAAAGTAAACGAAAAATGCAAAAGATGTGCTAACCGGGCAATGTGGGCTTGCTTCTGGGGCAACGTTTTCCTGTGTGTACTCAAGGGTATCATAGGGGTCATCAGCGGCAGTCTGGCGGTAATCGCCGATGCTGCCCATTCCGGTGCTGATGTTCTGGATTCAGTAGTGGCAATGATTGCAACACATCTTGGTAAGAAACCTCCCGATAGAACTCATCCCTATGGCCATGGCAAGATCGAGTTTGTTGCCGGAGCATTCATCGGAACAGTGCTCCTTTGCGGTAGTGCCTGTGTTGTTGTTTCCTCGATTGGCCATTTGTTGCAAAAAGGGCCTCCCAGCCGACCACACTTCATCGCTCTGGCTGCGGCAGCCATCTCTATTGCGGTCAATGAGATGCTGTTCCGTTACGCTATCTGTGCGGGCCGGCGTGTGAACAGTGCCGCGATTGAAGCCGAGGCGTGGGATAACCGTGCCGACTGCCTGTCATCACTACCGGTCTTTTTTGGAGTATTGGGCGCCCAATTCGGATTTAGTTCACTGGACCCCTTAGCTGCACTGCTGGTCGGGATTCTTGTCGGTAAAGTCGGATTTGAATTGCTGAGCAAGAACCTTCATGGGTTGATGGACGTGCCTTTACATTCTGAAGAAATCAGCCGTATCAGAGAGCTGGTAGTCGCCGTGCCGGGCGTGAAGGGCATCGATTATCTGAGAACCCGCGGCATGGGGCGGCACTACCTTGCGGACCTGCAAATCCTGGTAAATGCCAGGACCACTGTTGAGAAAAGTAACGCCATTGCCCGCGAGGTAAGAAGCGCCCTGCGACGAGAGATAAAACATTTAGAAGACATAACGATTGCTTGCAGGGGCCATTCCGAGAGACAAAAAGAAGAAACAAAATAGATATGCGAACGAAACATATCAAATCCTGGATAACAGTTTTGTCGGTCTTCCTGCTTGCGGTTTTTTTGTGTATCGGCTGGGAGAGGTTTACTTCTCCGACAGTCGAGCCCCTGGAAGCCCAGCTGGTCTACAATCCGGAACCGGCACTTGCCAAAGTTGAGCCCAGTGTGGTCAGCCTGTGGGCCATCAAGGAGAAAAACGGAGACACGCAAATCGGCCTGATTGGTTGCGGTCTGATTATTGATTCCCGCGGGTTTGTCCTTACCTCGGCAACCTTGACGGAAGACATCGAATCTCTCCATGTAATCGACCGGGAAGATAAGAAGTACGAGGCGGACATAATCATAACCGATGAGATAACACGGCTGACATTGCTCAAAGTAGACCCAAACAACACAACAGAAAGTGAAGGATTTGAAGCTGCGCACCTGGGGGATTCCGAGCAAATCAGAAAAGGTGACGGCGTTATTGCTATAGGCGGCAGAAGGACCCCCTCGGGTTGGGAGTTAACAACAAAAACCGGCAGGATTACCAAACGGCGTCAATCTCTGGTAGTTAAGGGGACTGCCGGGGTTCCCCGGGACCCCCCAAAAACGCGAAAAGGTGCGTTTGGGGGCCCCAAGAAATTGAGATATCGGGATTTGCTCCAAACCGACGTATCGCTGACTTCGGAAAATGCAGGTGGCCCATTGGTCAACCTGCAAGGAGAAGTTGTCGGACTCGGCCTGCCCTTTGTTCAGCCAGCTAATATTTCTTCTTTCAGCTATGCTGTTGGAATCAATCAGTGCAAGAATTTCCTGGCAAGATTGCCGATTCCTCAGTGGACCGATGGACCGGCAGGCGAGGTTGCCAGTTGGTTGGGAGCCGAGATGCTGCCGCTGAATCCGGTGTTTGGTGCTCAGCTTTCCGTGCCGGAAAGGCGTGGTGAAATAGTCAATCACATACGGAACAATTCTCCGGCGGAGCACGCCGGTTTAAGGCGCGGGGATGTTATTACGGGCATCAACGGCAACAGAATAAGAGACCGGTCCTCCCTTGATGAAATGGCGGCGCGGCTGTGCCAAACCGACAAGATCAGGTTGAGTGTCCTGAGGGACGGACGGGAAAAGAATCTTACCGTCTACTGGAACAAATCCATGTACGTTCCACCCGGCGGCGGTTCTCTGGGAGAGGTTGTGGTCGTTGTGCTGATTTTTGTACTGATGTACTATTTTGTGTACAAAAATGTTTTCGACCGCGTCGTTCTGTTTGTTTTAGGTGCGATAGTAATCGCTATAACCGGCCACCACCTGGGTTTTTATGATCAAGACCGAGTGGCCTCTGCACTGCTGAGCAAGATCGACGTCCTTTGTTTTATAGTGGGAATGCAGTTGATTACCGGCGTCCTGGAAGACGCCGGCGCTCTGGAATACTTGGCTAAAAAGATAACCCTCATCACTGGTGGTGATACGTGGCGGGTAATGTGGCTTTTCTGCCTGGTTACATACGCTTTCTCTCTGGTGGTCAACAATCTTACTACCATTATGCTGATGGCGCCGATGGTGTTGAAGTTGTCCAAGTATCTGGGTTGTGACCCCAAACCCTTTCTGGTCAGCATGATAATCGCTTCTAATCTTGGCGGGGCCTCCACTATGGTCGGCGATTTTCCCAACATGCTTATCGGCGCTGAGATAGGTTTGCCTTTCTATCAGTTTATCTCCTATATGCTCCCCATTTGTCTGCTGGAACTGTTTGTTCTGTTGGCATACTTGCGGATTGCCCGGCCTTCTTTGTTCAAGTGCGGGGGGACTTTCCAAACGCGAAAAAATAGGGTTGGGGGCCTCAGGGTAAATAACAGGAATTCTTCGGCAACACCGGATGAGTATCAGGATGACGAGCTGTGGGATACGGATTTGGATTTGCCTGGAGCGGGGTCCCTCCCGGAATTGGCTGGACACGAGAACAGCTTAAAGAACGATAGCCCGTTCTTTCATACCATAAGGCAGAGCTTACCCAGGACGATAAAGAACCGGGACGCTTTGAGGAGAGGGCTCGTTATTCTGGTGGGGGTTACCGTTGGTTTTCTCCTTTCTGATTCTCTGAATTGCTCGCCGGCGATTATCGCGCTGGGTGGTGGAATCATTGCCCTGGCCTTTGGGGCATGTGAACCGTTTAGCCTTTTGCAGAAGGTCAGTATCAGGGACATCCTGTTCTTCTCCGGTCTTTTTGTCCTTGTAGGAGCGGCTGAAGCCTCCGGAGCCCTCAACTATATGTCAGAGTTCATTGTGCACCTTTCTTTTGGAAATCTCCTGTTTTTGTGCCTGCTGCTGATGTGGACCGGAGCATTTGTTACTTGTTTCCTGAACGCCGGACCGACCACGGCCCTGTTTCTGCCGGTAGTGCTCTCGTTTAAGAGCGCAGCACCGAATAATCTTTATTGGTGGGCGCTTTCGTTGGGAGTCTGTGCCGGGTCAAGTGGAACCCTTGCGGGCGCTACTGCCGGTAGTGTTACTGCAAGTATGATTGATAGATTCATAAAAAAACGAGAAGGCGAACCAATGATCTCGCCAAAGTCCACCAATAAAGACAGCGGCAAGTATACGAAGCTGACCTTTAAGGAATATGGTGCATTGGGCTTTCCAATGATGCTCATATTCTTGCTCATATCGAGCATATACATAACCGTGATCTATCGCTGGTAGGAAAAGGAGGAAAGATATATGCAACGTCAACTGGTTATCATCTTACTGGTCGCATTAGTGCTGATCTTGCTGACCGTTCAAAATCCCAATCCGGTACCTTTGCAATTCTTGAGCTGGGAGATGCAACAGGTTCCGCTGATTGTGATTATACTGCTTTCGCTGTTGGTGGGGATAGTCATTTCTTCGATTTTAGGCTTGATCAAACAGTCGAAACTAAAGGAGAAAATTCGCCGCTTGGAAAGGGAAATAGAAGAATTGAAGCAGCCGCCGGTGGTTTCGCCTGATGAAACCCTGGAAGAATGAAAGGAGATATGATATGCGCAAAGACCCGATTCTCGCCTGTTTGCTGAATTTGTTGCTGGTAGGAACCGGCCACATATACCTGGGCCAGATATGGAAAGGGGTGATAATATTCGCAATCGGAATTGTGCTTTGGATGTTTAGTGGGATTGCGGCTGTCCCTCTGGTCATCTGGGCAATGTTTGACGCGTACAGTACCGCCAAGAGAATGGAACAACCGGAGAAGAAAACTCCGGCTGAATAAGTGGGAAGGATGATAATTATGAGTGAAGCAGATGCAAACGTACTTAACGACCGTAATAGGAACGTGATTATCATTGCTGTTACAATTGTGGTACTTGCTGTCATTCTCATGTACTTCCGCGACCGGCAGCAAAAGCGGGCCCTTGAGTTACAGCGCCTTGACACGCAAGGGGACGTCTGGGAGGAATGGGGCCTGCCACAGCAGAGTGGACAACTGAAAAATATGTCAGGCAAAGGCGGTGAGAAAATTCTCTAATCGCTTCAGCTCGAGGCGGAGCTTCGCGGGCGGCGGCGATTTGGATATTTGAGCGGTTGAAGACGGCCAAGTGTGAGACAATGAGTGGACGGCAAGTTCTATGAACCCAATAAAACGGAAAGTGAGTTCTTTCTTGACCGAAGTCGCCCGTAAGGAAATAGAGGCTCTGGATCCCGAGTCTCCGTGTGCAAAGGAATTAAGCAAAATCGAAGCTGATGATATTATAGTTGAAGACATCGAGAAGATGTGCAACGCCGCCACTTTGGCTGAGACAACAAGGGTGCTTTTGCTGGTGACACGGCTAAAAAAGGCATCCGGACAGAAAAAAGAGGCGATAAAGAGCGATCTCAACACGATAGCGGAACGGCTGGTGACAAGAGTAGAAGCCGAATCGGGCCGGTTGAGGTTACCTAAGGCTTGTCACCATTTACTTTTAGAGCTTTAACTGTGCTATAGGAGTCAACCATGAGTTTCACTGATGTTTGTCGTAATTTCGCTTGTGGCATGGGAAAATTCATCGGGGGAAGTCTTAATGTTTTGGCCTGGCCCCGAAAAGCCCTGAGAAAATCGGCAGGGAAACTGCGACCCCAATCTTCGCGGGAAAAGATTCGGGCTATTGTGACCGAGGAATTAATACGTTTGGTGGGCAAGGAAACCGAGCTTACGCGGACAAAACTTGAAGAACGCCTGCAAATTATGGCTGAAACCATACTGGCTCTTCAAGAGAGGATTAATGAGCTCAGCGCTCGTGGTCCTGTCAGTGAAGCAGATATGCGGGAAGCAGTGGATTCGCTTAAAGCTGCTGAGGCTCTTACTAATGATGAAAGAGCCGTACTGGTAAAAGTCTTCAGACAGAATGTCGCACTTCAAAAACCTGAGCTTGTTGGTGACGCCATTAACTAAAGTATATCGTAGACTTGCACCTGTTTTTGAAAATTATGGTTTTAAACAGAAGCAGGACGATGAATGAAAATATGGATTATATAACTGCTGGACGTAAACAGGCCGAGCAAACGCTGCGGTATCTGACAGTGATCGCCGAACGCGCAATGGAAGGAATTGTCGTGTTCGACCTCAGTGGAGCCCTTCGGTTTGTCAATGCGGCCTGGGCCACGATGCATGGATACGAGGCTGGGCATGAGCTGATTGGCAAACAGATTAGCATATTCCACACTAAAGAGCAGATGAAAACTGATGTGATTCCTTTCATGGAAGAAACCAAACGTAGAGGCCAGCTCGCCGGGCCGATGGAACACGTGCGAAGAGATGGAACACCATTGCCCACAGACATGCTAATGGTCGTCTTCAAAGACGAGGCGGGCAAGGCCATGGGACTTATCGGTTTTGCCACAGACCTCACCGAGCATGAACGCACAAAGGACGAACTGAAACGATACCGGAACCGCCTGGAAGAGCTCGTCAAGCAGCAGACTGTCGAATTAACAGCGGCAAACGAACAGCTTCAAAATCAAATCGCCGAACACGAGCGAGCGGAGCAGCACCTCAAGCAGCAGACTGCCGAATTAACAGCAGCAAATGAACAGCTTCAAAATCAAATCGCCGAACACGAGCGAGCGGAGCAGCGCCTCAAGCGACAGACCGCCGAATTAACAGCAACAAACGAACAGCTCCAAAATCAAATCACCGAACGTGAACGAGCAGAGGAACACCTCAAGCAGCAAACCGCCGAATTAACAGCAGCAAACGAACAACTCCAGTACGAAATCACCGAACGAAAACAAGCCGAAGAATGCCTCAAGCAGCAAACTGACCAGTTAAAAACCGCCAATGAACAACTCCGGCATGAGGTCTTGGAACACGAACGAGCCGAGCAGCTCCTCAAGCAGCAAACTGAGAAATTAAAAGCTGCAACTGAACGACTCAAAGATCAAATTAACGAACTGAGCACTCGTGGTCGTATTGGCGAAGTAGGCGTGTGTAGCACAATGGGTTCGCTCGAAAATGATAGAAAGGCCGTATTGGAAAAGATTTTCAAGGAGAATATCAGACTTCAAAAACCGGAACTCGACGATGCTATTGTCAACGAAAATACATTATAAAGCTTCGGTCTGAGCAAAGACCGGACTTTGCAGAGTTTAAATATGGAATGGTTGACTAAATATTAACGTTCCAAAGAAGGGGCAAAAGTATGGCTAAGAAACACGTTAAAAAACAAGTCAGGAAAGAGACCAAAATGAAAGTCAGTAAAAACCCTTTGATTTCCGAGGCTTCTCTTCCTCTTTCACCAAGAGGTGAAGCTCTCTTCGTGGGTATCGACTTAGGCACCTGCCGGGCATCCATAGCTGCCAGTAACGGCGTCCGTGAGGTGGTTCCAACCTACGTTGGATACCCAAGGGACAACATCTCTGAGGAGCTCTTCGGTGCCGAGCCGCTATTCGGAGAATTGGCGCTCAGACATCGGCTCTCGGTAGAGCTGGTCCGGCCGTTGGCTCATGGGGTAATACGAGATGGCAGTAAAGGCGGCAAGAACAAGAACCTCGTGGCTGCGCAACAATTGGTGCGTCACTTGTTGCAACGGGCCCGTCCCAAACCCAATGGGCCTGTCTATGGTGTAATTGGCGCACCGGCTCGCGCCAGTATCGCCAGCAGGCGCGTTCTTATTGATGCGGCCCGGGGTATACTTGACGCGGTTATGATTGTCTCGGAACCTTTTGCCGTGGCTTATGGGCTGGGTATTCTCGACCGGGCCCTGGTCATTGATATCGGTGCCGGAACAGTCGATTTATGCCGCCTACATGGAACGCTTCCTGAAGAGCAAGACCAGATTACTTTAGACGAGGCCGGTGATTTTATAGACGAAAAGCTCTCCAGCCTGATTCAGAAGAAACATCCCAAGGCACAATTCAATGTCAATATGGTCAGGGCGTTGAAAGAACGGCATGGTTTCGTTTCGGAGAACGCGGACCGGGTGAGAGCCCGTTTTCCCGTGGAAGGCAGGCCAAAAGACTTTGATATCACCGACGAGCTGCGGACAGCCTGCAGAAGTATTGTGCCTGGTATCATTGACTCAATCGCAAGATTGATTGCCACATATGATCCGGAGTTTCAGGAAGCTATTCGCTCCAACGTACTACTGGCCGGCGGCGGAAGTCAAATGATTGGTTTGCCAACGCTTGTTGACCAGGGCATGGAGGAGCTGGGTGGAGGCAGGGTAACTCGTGTGGAAGAGCCTGTGTTTGCCGGGGCCAACGGAGCGTTGAAGATGGCCCAGCGGATGCCCAGGCATTTCTGGAAGGTACTAAGAGGAGATAACGAGGTTGTTGTAGGAAACAGAAGAACAAGGGTCGGGAAAGGAGTATAACAAATGACAAAAGGTCTGTTGATTGGCGCGGCTTTTGTTGGAGGTATCTTTGTAGGATTTGTCACATATGAAGTCGCAAAAAAGAAGGGCCCGAAATTGCTGGCAACCGCCAAGAAGAAGGCTTCAAACATCGGAAAAAGAACATCCGAAATAGTCACGGAAGCAAAGCGAGCGTTTTCCGAGGGATTCGCCAGCGCGCAAGACGCAGCGACAGCGTAAGGACCTCCGCCACTGGCAGCTACGCTCCGAAGAGGACCCAAGGGAGCGGGCAAGATGGTAACCCGGGGATAACCCGCCAGCGGCTCACAGGGGGCGGTAAGTCGCTCCAGGGAAACGGCAAGAGCAATTAGGTTCTTACCGGACCCGACATCGATGATTTGTTGTCGATGTGAAAAAATGCAAATTCCATGATAATCTGAAGCGAAAGATAGATCTTTTGTGACGCCCAGTAATGTACCAGAGGGTAAGAGGCACAAATTATGCAGGAGATAAAGAGAGAATTCAGGTGTTTAGAATGTGGGCATGAGTGGAAGATACCTTTCGGGGGCGGACGGCAGGTGGTTTGTCCTGAGTGTGGAGGTGATAAGGTCAAGAGGACCAATCCCGGTATAGGTGGCCCCCACAGGGGAAGAAAAAGGGGCATCCATGACAGCAAAAATTGTTAGTACAGAAACCAAAAAGAGCTTTGCTTATGTTGCCCTGCTGTCAGCCGGGTTTCACATCATCCTTGTGGTTTTGAAATACGGCCTTGGCACTCTTTCGGGAAGCATAGCTTTAAGGGCTGATGCATTTCATTCCCTTGTTGATGTTCTTTCCTCGCTGGGTATATTTGCTGGAATTAAAATATCCGAGCGAAAATCCAAGGTTTTCCCTTATGGTCTATATAAAGTTGAAAATTTAGCAGCACTTGCGACATCAATTTTCATTTTTTTTGCTGCTTATGAAATTGTAAAAGAAGTTATCCATGCGGACCCTAATGCAGCCATTTCAAATGTTCCTGTCGCCATTTTAGGGCTATTAGTTACCGTTATTTTAATATTTCTTTTCGCCCGATATGAGAAGAAGATAGGCAAAAAAGCAGGCTCTCCAAGTCTTATAGCAGATGCTAAACATATCGGAACTGACCTTCTTTCGACGACAGGCATTCTTATAGGTCTTATTGTAAGCTTTTGGAAGCCGAATCTGGACCGCTATATAGCCGTTGTTATCGCTATATTAATAATACGGTTAGGATGGACAATTCTTGTTGATTCCGTGAAAGTGCTTTTAGATGCTTCTATAAAAAATGAAATGTTGGATGACATCAGAAAAGTCCTTAGCAATTTTCCGGCAGTTAAGGATGTGACACGACTTTCCGGCCGATGTTCAGGAAGATTTAAATTTATAGAGGCTGAGGTAGTTCTGGATGTCGAAACCCTCAAGGACGCACACGATATATCTTCATCTATAGAAGAAGAAACCTATGATTGCTTTCCGGAGATCGACAAAATTCTTATTCATTATGAACCGGCCAAAAAACAAAATAATGAATGAGAACTAACGTTTTTTAAGAATTTATCAAAGGGTGTGCAAACAGTGTTTTGGCTACGTATCCCATTTTTTGCGGCAAATTGGCTAAAACGCAAAATTGTGGGAAGCGTCACTAAGGAGAAAATGAGGTACGCTAAAGGTAAAGGCAGAGGAAAAGAAAAGCCTGAGAAAGACCGCGATATTGTTGAGCGTCTAAAAGATGCGGCGTTCGTAGCAGGTAAAACTGCCGCAGATGCACTTGCAAAAAGGCCGGGGATACAAGCCTCATTGGATTCTTTGAAGGCCAGGTTAACAACAGGAAAAGCCGAGAAGCACGAGATCATAGACGAAGTAAACAAAAATGCTGATGAGATAATAGCTCTACTTAATTCCAAGAAGGTTCATATTGAGAGGCTCGCAGTTGATGGCGTTCCTGGAAGTGGAAAAAGCACTTTGGCAAGAGCCTTAGCGGAGAAGTTGAATTTTGAGCTTCAGACATTGGATTATATCGACCTAAACAAACCGCAGGATTTTAGCAAAGAACGGACCATTTATGAACACCACAGACTCCTGCGAACACAGAATATCGATGATTTCGATGCTATTGTCTATATTGATGAACCACCGGAGCTCTCCCAGAAAAAATGCCTCCATAGGAAAAGGGGAGGCATCAACATAGACATTTTTGATTATGAGAAACTTAAAAAAATAGGAGCCGAAGCCTTTAATACTGCTGCCGGTAAAGTATACAAAATAGAGAATAGCTATATTAAACTAAAGATAAAACCAAAAGCAGGATTCAGGGTTTATGAGAATATCAGAGATAAGGTAGAGAAAAAGGATTTCAAGACGGCGGGCCTTTCTAAAGAAGAGCTTTTATTTGTGTCTGTTTATGACAGGCCTCAGAAAGGTCTTATGGCCTATGTAAAATTAGACGCATATAACGAGGAAATATTAAAAGGACTATCGGCAGGTGTATTAAGGTTTTTGATGGAATAAACTTTCTATTTATGGGCGAAGATGTTGAGAGGATTTATTCAAAAGATTATAAGGTGGGATCTTTCACTGAACAACTGGGTGGTACGGCACCGAGGCGAAGGTTTAAGAAGACTTTTCCAGATTGTAACACATTTGGGTTCGGGGTATATCTGGATATGCACATATGCTGTTATATTTATTCTTGGCACAAGTAAGGTTAAGTCCATTCTTTTTTCTATTGTCTTAGCCGAGCTACTGGGGTTGTTAATTATCATAGTGTTGAGGAATCTTATAAGAAGAGAGCGACCGACTGCACATATAGTGTTTCTATTGCCTATGCCATGGCAGAGGAATTCGTTCCCATCTCATCACGCACTGAGGGTCTCTATGTTAGCCACCATATTTGGCACTGCTTATCCTTCATGGTTACCTTTTCTGATTTTCTGTTCCATCGTGGTTTCAGTCTCGAGAGTGTATTTAGAGATGCATTATCCTTTTGATGTATTGGCAGGTTCCTGTATAGGATTCTTATGTGCTCGGTTAGCTCTTTTGAATTTTTGAAAGGGAAAAATAACGAAAGTTCTTTTACAAGCTATGCCTGAAAAACAAAAATGCGTCAGATGTGCATCGCAGCTTTCATGGATTGGCCTGTGGAGTAGTGTTTTCCTGGCACTTTTCAAGGGCGTCGTTGGAATATCTACGGGAAGCCGGGCGTTAACAGCGAGCGCTCTTTATTCGCTTCATGACGTGATTTCAGGGGCCGCTGTGATCATTGGTTTGAGAATAGCAACAAGACCGGCCGACGAAGAGCATCCTTATGGATACGGTAATGCAGAATACATTGTTTGTGTTTTCACAAGTATCCTTATTTTGGGAGTAACAGTTTTTCTTTTGGGTGATTGTATCAGGATTATCTTCAGAGGAGAACATGCACCCCCGCATTGGGCAGCTTTGGGAGCAGCTGTTATATCCGTTTTCGCTAACGAACTAATCTATCGATATAACATTTGTGCGTATAAACATTTGAACAGTCCTGCACTTTTGGCCCATGCGAAACATCATCGTGCTGATGTTATTTCTTCGCTCGCTGTGGTTGTGGCTATCATGGGAAGTGCCATGGGATATCGTTTTCTCGATGCGCTCGTTGCGGTATTCGAAGCCGGGCATCTCATTTTTCTCAGCGTGGAAATTTTTTATCAAGGCGGTTCGGGACTTATAGACTGCGCAATTCAAGACAGTGACGTCTCTTTGATAAGGCAGGTCTTATCCGATACGTCCGACGTGAAGAAAGTAAGAGATATAAAAACAAGACAAATAGGCAGAAGGGTGTGGGTCGATCTATATGTCTGTCTGCCGCCGGAGAAGACAATCGCAGAAGCAAACGCGATATCCGGGCAGATTCGGCAGAGCATCGAGAATAGTATCGAATATTTAGGGAATGTTAACGTCTTTTGCGAGTGAAAGATGATTGCTCAGCGCTGCATTAATTGTGGCAAGAAGGTAGAGTGGATAGTCTTAGGTATAAACTTCGGCCTGTTCATACTGAAGGGTTCGTTCGCCCTTCTTAGTCACAGCAAGTCACTTCTTACTGATTCATTTCAATCTCTGGCGAACTTCATCATAACCATTGTTGTCTTGACAAGCCTGAGAATGGCATCGAAGGGGGCCGATGAAAAATTTCCTTATGGTTATGGCAAGGTGGAACTTCTTGCATCAGGGATCGTGAATATGCTGCTTATGATTGCGGCGATAGTTTTTATTTTTGTTTCTTTCACCGAGATAATAATGGTCGGGCCTGAGAAGCCGCCGAAGCTGGTAGCGATTCTTGCCGCCGGCATCTCAATTATTGCTAATTATATAGCTTTCGGCTACGGGCGTTGTGCAGGTGAAAAACTGGGAAGTACGGCCATTTTAGCCAATGCGGAGGTAAGTCGCGCCGATGTGGCTACTTCGGTGGCAGTAATAGTCGCCGTTGTCGGGAGCAATCTGGGCTTTTCCAGGCTTGACCATATAGCAGCAATTGTAATCTGTGTTCTGATTATCAAAGTAACGCTGGGCGGCATAAAAAAAGCGATCAAAGGACTCATGGATGTTTCTCTACGTTCGGAAGAGCAGCATATACGAAACTTAGTAGAAGATATTGAAGGCGTCCAGTGCGTCGGAGACGTAAAGGCCAGGTTCGCCGGTCGCAGCCTTTGGGTCGATGTGAACATTTTTGTTCCGGCTGACTGGGTTTTAAGCAGGGGTCTGGAAACCGTCCGGAAAATCAAGAATGTTCTGCGCAGAAAAATGAAGGGTATTTCAGATGTATCTGTACAGTTACTTCCCTTTGTCGGTGCGGATGACCACGGGCACAGAACACGTTATAGCTCTGAGAATGCAAAGAGGGAGTAAGGACACGTATGTACCCTATGCATAAGAAAGCTGGAGCGAGGGCAGAAGAAACAGTATCAGAGAAGGATTGTTTTGCCAATAAGGTAAAGAACTGGCTTTGGATTATGGGCATTATCGCTGTTGGAGCTATTGTCTGTACTATTATAACATTTCCTGGTGAGAATGCTGCTTATTCTTCAACGGGCCAGTCATTTTCACAAGGCGGTCAATTCGAGAATGTCGCTCTTACCCGCTGTCCCTATTGCCCCGGGCTCCTTGACGCCCAGAGAAGATGTGACGTTCGTGGATGCCCAATTTATAGTCCAAACTGGGGAAAACCGTCGAACCTGCAGAACATTCCTCTAAAACGGGTGCTAATCAAAGAACTGGCTCTGGAAGTGAGTGCATTAGAGGACAATGGAAGCGTGACCATTTGCTCGCTATATGGCAGTGGTGGGGGAAAAAAAGCCGGGTTGTGGGTGGCCGATAGGATTCGCCGGTTCAATGGCCGCAGGGTCAAGAACGTTAAGCAATTTCAGTCTATTGTTGCTAAGGCAAAACCGGCTTCGGACGTAAAAATACAAGTCATCAGAAACAAAAAGAAAATAGAATTGGTTGTGAGGATTGGCGAAGGGCAAAGGGAAGGGGCAACCCTGCCAAAGACGATGAATCCCGCGTAAAAGCTACTGCAGGGTCGAACGTTTTAGAACAGGCTCGGGAATATCAGTTAATATGGAACAAAAGACAAGAGAACAAGCCGAACAGCTGTATATGCGGGGATTACATGTTTTCGCCCGATCTGCAGACACCGAAAGCCTGGAACTTGTAGCTGAGCTGTGGCAAGAGGCATGGGAATCGTATCGCAAGATCGGCGATAAGAGTAAAGCCAGAGAATTAGAAAAATCGCTGGCGGCCTTGTATAAAAAGAAATACCTGAAGGCGCAGGAAACAAGAGAACGACAAGGTGGTATTATCAGGAAATTTAAAGACTGGTTTATGTTTTTCAAAATCGGGTGTTTTGGCTTTGGCGGTCCCATGGCAGTATTTTCCCTGTTACAGGATGAATTAGTACGCGAAAAACAGATTCTAACCGACAAAGATTTTCTTGAGGGTGCCGTGCTGGGCGATGTTTTACCAGGGCCGGTAACGATGGATATAGTAACTTATACAGGATATAAACTGAAGAAATGGTCCGGCGCACTAATCTCAACGCTCGTTTTTATCTTACCATCATTTGTTCTAATGATTATTCTTGCCATACTTTACGACAGATACAGCATAACACCTAAGGTTGAGGAGGTATTTAGATGTTTAGGTGCTGCAGTTACAGGATTGATACTGTCTGTAGGATTGAAACTTAGTAAAACAGAAATGAAAGATTATCGTGAACTGTGTATTTTGATGTGGGCGTTTGCCTCAGCATTAATCTTTAAGCTGGACATCGTGGTAATAGTAGGATTTGCCGGATTGGTAGGCATAGTTGTTTATCACGATGATACGGAAGAACAACAGGTAAAATGATAAATACATTAGTTAAGTTGTCCTGGGTATTTCTAAAGATTGGCACCTTCTCTTTTGGCGGCGGTATCGTCATAATTCCGCTGGTGGAAAATGAGGTGGTTGTCAAGTATGGCTGGCTTACAAAAACGGAATTTGTTGACGCAGTAACGTTAGGTCAGATTACACCAGGGCCGGTGATAGTTTCTGCGACGTTTATAGGATATAAAGTCTGCGGTATTTTGGGTGCGATAGTTTCCACCTTAAGTGTGATTTTGCCGTCGTTTGTAATGATCTGTCTCGCTACAGCGGCAATAAAAAAGTTCCGTGAGAACAAAATATTAGCAAATTTTCTTCGTGGAGCCCGTGTTGCGGTTATCGGCATGGTTTTTGATGCGGGTGTAAGTATAGGAAGAAGTTCCTTAGTTGATATCAAGACTATTTTAATTGTGGGGATGAGCATTATTTGCCTGTTCAAGTACAAAGTAAATCCGATCTGGATTATACTTGGTGCAGGAATCGTCGGATTAGTCACTTAGGTCAGCTAAGCGCCGAAATCAGAAGTCAGAAATCAGATTCTCTGTCCTCTGTCTTCTGTTTTCTGTCCTCTGTTACGATGAGGAGCTGAATGGGATTTGGAGCGTTTATTTCGTTAGGGCTTGCAAAAGTCGCTGGGGTTGTAACGCCGGTAAAGGTCACTAAACAGAAGAGGCACATTCGGGACGAGGAGGGGGAAAAAAGGAAAAAGCCACCAAGCAAGACAAGAAATAGTAACATGGGGAACGGCCTACTTTTTCGAATAGGGCGCTCGGCCCCTAATCTTGGGGGCGCCTTTTCTACGACTTGCCTGGTTTTCTGTGTCTGAATCTGCCCCACCGGTTATCACTTCTGCTTGGTCTGGCAGGCGTCTCTTTCGGAGCCGATTGAAAATGCTGAGGTTCTCTCCATACACATATATTAGAAGCTATCTGTTCATCCATCGCAATGTTGCTGCTTTCGCACTCAATTACGTAGGAGGGGTATCTTTGATGTAAGGTAACAACTGCTCCCGGTCTTATACAAAGACTGTCTATTTTGTGAAGCTGCTGGTCGCTTTTGCAATTAATATAGGCAACCCGCGCGGACTGACCCACCTCTAATTCGACTAACGGTATAACAGAGCTCTGCGCTGTCCTGGAAGAATGCCTGCAGCATTCACCCTCCGGTATGGGCATTCCGTGGGGACATGCCCTGGGATGGCCAAGTAAAATACAGATACTGTCCACCAGTTCGGCCGTTACCGTATGCTCAAACTCACAGGCGCCTGATTCATAATCTCCGCCAAGAACATCGTAAAGCAACCTTTCGGCAAGCCTGTGCGCACGGATTAATTGCCGCGCATAATCCTCACCCTTTTTTGTAAGGGTGATCTTATTCTCCTCTTCTGTTAATTCCACCAAACCTTCAGATACGAGTTCATCAATTATATCAGGATCATAACTTGCGTTCATGGTGCTCTTTACCACATCTATTGAGTCCTTTCCCTCCTCTTTCATGTACCACAACTGCTCGAGATGTTCGTCTCTTTCTCTCTTTTTGTTCATAGGACCTATCTCCCAATAGTGAATATCAATATCCAATTTAAGATGCCCGCCAGAATAAAAGAAGACATATTTATAGCCAAAGCCATCGCTATGCCGGTCTTTACTCCCATCTGCTTACACATTGCCACTACATTTGCAAAACAGGGAACAAACATCGTGGTTATAACCACAGTTACTATACACTGCACATAATTCAGCGCCCCCGCATCCACCATTCTTAGCGTCAAGCCTGCAGCTGCTTCATGTCTGGCAGCCGCAAGCAGGAGTACATCCACGATATCTCGCGGCAAACCGAGCCATGATACCACAATCGGGCTCATTAACGTTTTTATCAAATCGAGGACTCCTGTCTTATCAAGTAAAAATAATGCTGCTGCTGCAATGATAAAAATAGGGATGGCTTCCTTCAAAAACCAATATAACCGGTGATAGGTTTTGACGGCTATGGCCTTTGGACTCGGAACACGAATGGCAGGCAGTTCCTGGAGAAAAACGCTTTTCTCTTGCTCCTTTATAATCTTATTAAGGGCCAACCCGGCGGATAATTCAATAAGGGCCAGCGCTCCGTAGCCAATCATAAAGGCCTTAATCCCAATCCTTCCAAATATGGCCATGTCAATGCCCATTTGGGCAGAGCAGGGCAAGGCAAAGGCGATAAGATAGACAGCTACAAACTTCTCTTTCTTGGACCGCAACCCCCTTGTGGCAAGTGTTGCCATGGTCTTACATCCAAAGCCCAAGACCAGCGGCATAACGGCTTTTCCGGTCAAACCTATCTTCTCAAAAACCCTTTTAACTAAAACACAGAGGTTAGGTATATAACCTATGTCTTCGAGAAAACCGAACATGAGAAAGAATACAGAAAGTATGGGAAGAACGGTAACTATAGCGTTAAATAGACCAAGGGTCAAAATACCGTAATCTCCCACAAGAAATTCATTCCAGAAGCCCGATGGCAAAAGTTTCGTTATATACTCTACAGTAGGGTCAAGTAAGGCAGCACTGAGTATTTCATCCAAAAAGCCAGCAACATGTGTCACAAGTAAATACGTCGTTATCACGAAGAAAGCTAATATCGCAAGCCCGAATATGGGATGGCGACTCAACCGGCCAAAGGCCTTGGAGAACTCTCCCGGAGTTATCTTCTGCTTTCTGGTTGTATCTTCAACAATATCATCCACCCACCGACTGCGCTTGTTATTTAGAACACGGCCGAAGTTCCCTCTGAATTGCCGCCTAATCTTACTTACCTGGTTCTTTAACTGGGCAACTTTTTCCTGGCCGTATTCGGCGCTTAAGTAATCCGCCAAGAACGGGTCGGCGAGCAACAGCAGAACCGCTACCTTTCGTTTAAAACTTACATCCTCCGGCAGCTCAGACTCAATAGCCGATATCCCATCATCTACGATTTCGCCATACCGCAGAGACTGCTTGCCTCTGCGTGCCTTGCTTATGGCGCCTTTGAGCTCTTTTGTGCCCAAGCCATCTACGGCTATCGACTCGACGACAGGGACACCTAAAATGCGTGACAATCCGCCCGAATCGATCCATACCCCCCTTCTTGCGGTCTCATCTATGGCATTAAGCGATATTACCATGGGTATCCCCAATTCGAGCAGATCCGCCGTGAGGGTTAGTGATTGCTTCAACTGGTTGGCATCGATGCACTGGATGATCATGTCCGGCTTTTCTTTGAATATCATATCGCGGACTATGAGCTCCTCTTCGGAGTGAATATAAAGACAATGAAGGCCGGGGGTATCAATGACCTCGTAAGGTTCGCCATCAATCTCACATCTCGTTCTTTTCATCTCTACAGTCGTGAATGGATAGTTGGCAACTAAGGTATACTCGCCCGTCAGATTGTTGAATACCTGGCTCTTGCCGGTATTCGGCAGCCCAACGATAGCGATTTTCTTAACCGGGCGGAAACTGCTCGAATTATCTTTTTTCGCCTTCTTTTTTTCGCTCATGAGGCTTCCCGAGAACAGTCGGTCATGATTCTCAATCTCATCCTTGAGAAGCTCTACAATAGCCCAGAACCTTTGTCAACAGTTTTTCGGACATTGTTCACTGGAAATTTGCGCATGCAACTGCGCCGAGTCGAATTAATCGCATGACGAAATGGCCTCGTAGCGTCGGGCGCCCAAAATTGAGCAAAATAATGCAATCAGAATAAGAAACGTAGTAAAGCAATGTCAGGTAATAACTCAAACTGACCGATGCGGTCGCCTCGGCGCCCAGCCAGGGTGGAGCGAAGAATCTCACTGGGCCCTCCCCTGCCGCTATGATGCGATTATTCTTTGCTAAGGCCAGATGCTTCGCGGAGTTTATCCTTGAGCGCAGCGAAGGGCTCAGCATGACAACTTAAAATCGGTCAGCTTGACTTATTAAGCATACTTGTTTTTGTCGGGTCGCCAGCCACGTCGGACTATAACCTACACTATTCTCTGTCAAAGTTCGCTTCAAATCAATCGCTGACGACCCAATTCCCCCTTGCGAAGATTTTCCAAAGTGCAAAAGACTATGCTATGTAACCCAATTATATATACTAAT
>JAUXAL010000042.1 GCA_030619925.1 Phycisphaerae bacterium
TAGCCTAACGGAACTGGTCTCGGCTTTTTCCAAAGTCCTCTGTGTCCTTCGTAGCTCGATTTTTTCTACTAAATACGAAAAAGGACTACAGTTTTTCGTATTTTATGATGGCACGGTAGAGGCCGTTGATGCGTTTGCCGCCGATGATTATGGGGGAGTATTTTTCGTTTCTCGGCTGAAGTCGCACTTTATTGTCCGGTTCAAAGAAGACCCTCTTAAAGGCCGTTTCGTGCGGCTCTGCAAAACGAATGAAGCAGTCGTCGCCATTGTGCACCTCGGCAACGGGCGAGAAAATCACAATGTCACCCTCTCGGAACTTCGGCTCCATCGAATCGCCGACGACGCGGACGGCAAAGGCGTTGGGGTCGTGCAAATCCGGACAGCGAACGTAATCGTCGGCTATACCCACAGGATAGTCCAAATCATTGAAATCGGTGGGATAGCCGGCTGCAACCTTGTTTATCACCGGCACCAATCGTCCGGCCGCCAGAGAGGTACCGGCCTGCTTGACGTCCAATTTGCTCCGGGAAAGAATTTTGATGAGCTGGGACGCATCAGATTTTTGGTGCTTCAGATTTTTGATAAACTGCCGCAATTTCTGGTTTTCGGCCTCGGCGGATTCGTATTCCTGACGAACATCGGAGGGAAGCCCTTCTATATGAGCGATGTGCAGCAGCAGGCCCGGCTCAAACTCAAGTATCTTCTCGAGCTTTCTTAACAGCTCATCGCTGGGCGGGTTTTTCACCTTGCCGGTTTCAATGGTGGACAGGTACGGCTTGGAAAACCCAACGCGACTGCTGACCTCGTCCAGTGTCAGATTTAACTGCTCACGTTTTTTTCTTATTATTTGCCCCAGAGACATATCGAATCCTCAAACTTAAGCAACACCAAAATAATTTGTCCACGACATAAATTCAAGCGCAATCTGAAAGACCACCATGTTCAGACAATCTAAGCGCAGCAACCGGTACAATTTTGGTGCTGCACTACTTAATTTCTATAAGCTCGTAATTAGCGATGCCCAGCCCGATGCGTTCAGCGTGTTCAATCTGGTAACGCGGGTCGAGCTTGTCATTCTCCAGCAACTCCGCCAGCTTCCTGCCGCCTTTGCTTTCCACCAAATCCAGCGCCGCCTTATCAACAGCCACGGGGTCTCTCGAAGCAGCTATGCCTATATCATCGACTATTTTAGTCATATCCGCCTCGTTAAAACAATCGCAACCTTCAGTAACTGACATTATAAAATTGAAAAACGCGGCCCTGTTCTCTTTACCTTTCAGCGCCCCCAGTGCATGTTCGGCGATGCTTTTTTGCAATACTTCATCCTCCTGACCCCAATTGCATTCGACGGCACCAAATCTGCACATCGCCATACACTCTGCACAGCCGATACATTTGTCCTGGTCGATGTTCGCCTTGACATCGTCAAGTGTAATTGCATCAGCAGGACAATGCTCAAAACATACGCCGCAACGTGTACAATCGTCGCTGATATTGAGCTTAAGAGCTGCGTGTTGTTTCAACTTGCCCTTTTTACTTGCACAACCCATCCCTAACGTTTTTAGCGTACCGGCCGCACACGTCGCGGGATGGCCGGTAAAATGAGCCACTGAAAGAATCGACTGGCATCTTACGATATCGTATGCGATAAAGACTTCTTTATCAAGCTCACCATTAATTTGTACCGCGGTTTCAGAGGTTCCAAGCAATCCGTCTGCCGGGATAAAAGGTATGCCCAGTCCCCTCAAACTAAAGCCATGCTCAGCAGCTAAAATAGCGTGGTCGATAGCATTGTGCCTTCGGCCGACATACAAAGTACTCGTATCGGTCACAAACGGCCTTGTTTTCAACGCGAGCAACCTGTCCACCAGCCCCTTGATGCAGGAAGCGGTTATGTACGTGTTATTACCATCTTCCCCGACATGAACCTTAACAGCCGTAAAATCATTTTCCTTAAAGCATTCTGCGAAACCTCCGGCCTTAAACACTCTTACCGCCTTTTTAGAGAGCACCTGCTCGCCGTCATCAACAGAGGCCTTAATAAAATATACTTTAGAACCCATATTCTCGTTTCTCGATTCTGGATTCTCGATTCTCGATTTTACGAGTATCTAGTATCGAGCATCGAGCATCGCACGACGCTCATTATATTGTTTTTCCTTCCGGCCGCAAGAAAACCTTAAAGAAGTAGATGCTCAGCGAATATTTTGTGTCAAAATAATAAGCCCCCCAACTCGCCAAAGGTTTCTGACAACTAAGTGCTTTCCATAATTAACCTAATTGCTGCAGCAAGCTCATCCGGCTTTTGAGAACCTATAAGTAATTTCTTACCATTTTTTAACACAAGCTGCATACCCTTGTTGCCGCTTACATTATACGCCTTACCACTTTTGACGAAGCTATATCGAATACCCCAACCACCATATTCGACAATGGGTTTATACGTCCGAGCATAATATTCGCTCAAATCTTCTGCTGTAAATTTCTTATAACGCATGTGTATCGGAAAAAAACGCACATACAAACCATCAGAGCGAACTGCCGTTTCCAATTTTACTGTTAAAAGAAGAACAGCAATCGCTATCGGCAAACCTATTCCAGCAGCGATAAGCAAAATAACTGGGACCAAATCAGGTGCCTCTTGCTTAAGAATTGTTGTCTTTAGTGCAAAGACTTGAATCACAACCACAAGAACCGTTAATAGGACAAGCGGCAAGCGAATCCACAGGCAAAATCTCTGCACTTCATGAAAGATTAAATCATTTTCTTTATCCATTTCAATTGCTACCATTTCAGTACTACGTTATGGTTTACACAGCTTGCAGGGCCTTTTGCCGGCCTTTGCCGCTTCGTCTCTGCTGTTATAACCTACAAGATTTTTTGGTGAGATTTTCTTTGCCCAACGACACTGGGGCCTGTGAAAGACTTCACTGTTCTTCGATGCAGCATATTTAGATTCAGCCACCGCCTGTTTACCGGGCAGCCTCGACGGCTTCTTTGGCGTTATCGGCGAAACAGCGTCGATTGCCACGACGTCAGTCCGCTGAACACCCGGCGGACTCGTGCTACGTAGCGAGCTACTTCGCAGAGTAGTATTGGCTGCAAGATAAGCTTCGATAAAATATTCGACCTGCCTCAAAACCACACCGGTAACTATCGCAGGCATATTTTCCACTGATACGCCCCGCATTGGCGAGTCCTTTTTCCAGACATCAGGCTTAAGGATCAGCTCCGGCTCCGAAGATGAGGTGATTTCATGCTCCTTTGCCAGATAAACCGCCCTTGATAATAATGTTTGAACACGGAACACATACTGCTGCGAATCTTCGAGTTTGAGAATATCTATATCAACTCTAAGCTCTGGAATGTTTAGAATGTTACCTGCGATTGCCCGAGCCAGTTTTATACCGGCTTCATTGAACTTGTTTATTACCTTCGCTTCGAGTTCTGTCCAAACCAGCCCGTCTTTGCTCAGCTCGGCGCCGGACGGCAAAATAGCGACATGCAATTTATCTATCCCAGCCAGCTCCGGGTTGGCCCGGCCAATCAAGAAAGGCTCATCATGCTGCAGGGGCAACTCTATCTGACCCAGAGCAGAGGGACCTTGGGCCCAAGGACCCCGCTCTGCGGGAACCCAAATACACAAAATGCCGGTAACAACCGCCAAAACCAGATAATCCTTTTTGGTTTTCATAATCGGCCTTCCTTTCCGATACTTTAGCTGGCACCTAATGCTTTGTTTACCGCGGTCTTCATCTTCGCCAGGCCGGTCTTCGCTACCGTCAGCGGATCCTGCTTCCAATAAGTCGGATTGAAAAGTTCCAGCGATAGTACCGCCCTGCTGTTATTGCCTGCACTCGCGTAACCGCAGGTACGAGTGGCGTACAGGTCGCAAAGAATTTGCCTCAGCGGTGCGATGCCGTCACCAGGATAGACGCGGTCACGGTCCCTTATCGTCTCACGCGGTGGCTCGGCCGGGTAGTCATTCAAGTGAAAGACCGCAATAGCCCGGGCGCTGAGCAGTTTCAGGCCATTGAAGTCCGACCCGCCCTTGTAGATGTGATAGACATCGGGCAACAGGCAGGCCTTGGGGTGGCCGCTCTCAATCACGACGAACATCGACTGGCCTAATCGGTGCAGGTTCTTTGAAGAACCCCATATCTCGACCTGCGGCACGACGCCCATACTGTCGCCCAGCTCCAACAGCACCCGATACCGCTCGGCTGCCTTCATAAGGTCGAGTCCCCCGGTGCGGGTAGCGCCTGCCGGAGGCGCAGCTATGCGCTTGCCGCCGACCCGGGCTAATACGTCCATGTCACGCTTAGCCTGTTCCATGCCTTTGGCACGCTCGGTATCGTCGTCCACAATCCAGCGGAAGAAGCTGATGGCACTTTCGACGGTCAGCCCGTAGTCGGCGATGCGCTTGCGCATCTCATTAAGACTGCCACCGCTCCTGGCATACTCGTGGATTTTGTTGACCCACGGCTCTATGGCGTCATAGCCGGCCTTAGCAACAATTTCGACCTCCCTGCCCAAACTCAGCTTTTGTCCGCGGATAGTGCTGGTGTTGAAACAGTAACTAAACGGTGCTGTGCGGTTGCGGTTAGCTTTGTCGGCCTCCTTAGCGGCGATGGCAGTACGCCGGACCCCGCCCGCGGTCACGATAGCAGCGCCGGTGCCGACCAATAATTGCCGCCTCGACAGACTGTCACGAGTCATAGTCATCTTCTACCTTAGTGACTTGCCCCCTGCTTTCTTACAACCTTACGCAATAAGCGCAAAGGCATCGCTGACTCTCATACCCTCTTTGATACCCAGGGCCTCGGCTTTTGCGTTCGCTTTTGTAATCTTGCGGTCTGGAAAACGTTCGAGCGTCCCTATCGGATTATCCGGCGTGCTCTCGGCTATTGCTGCAGCAACACCGTATCGGTCACAGGCCTCGGCATCAATCGCAGGACAAGCCAAAAATCCTTTACGGCCGGTCACCAATAGAATGCTGAACCCCGCCCATTTGGTCTGCACCCCTTCAACCGGACCGTTTGGCGTCTGGTATGTCTTTGTGTGCACTTCCATTATTCGTTACTTCCTTTGTCTTTCCCGCAGGGGCAGGCATCGTACTCAACATGGGCAAATCATACCGGCTTACCGAGCTGTCCCTCGATTTCGGACAGCTTCTCATCGAGCAGCTCTTTGCTATCGGCCTCTACATTTAGTCGCAGCAGCGGCTCAGTATTGCTCGGCCGACAATTAAACCACCAGTCTTTATATCCGATAGTAACACCGTCTAAGCGGTCGATTTGGCCGTCGCCGTATCTTCTTGCAAGTTCGTCCATTCTGACCTGCTTGTCGTCCACCTCGAAGTTTATCTCGCCGCTGCTGTGGTATCTTCGCAACGGCCTGATTAGCTCGCTTATCGGTACGTCAGCGTCACTGGCAATGTTTAATACATGCACCAGCGTAATCAAGCCTGAATCGGCGTAGTAGTTGTCGCGATAATAAAAGTGTCCGGAAAGCTCACCGCCGAATATGGCGCGCGAATCGCGCATGGCCTTCTTCATAAAAGCGTGCCCCACCCGTTGCCTGCGCGGCGTGCCTTCGTGCTTGATAATCTCTTCGACAACGACCCGGCTGCTGCGCAGGTCATAAACAACCGTTGACCTCGGCTCTTTATTCAGAAAATACGGCACCATTAAAGCCGTCAGCAAATCACAGCCGAAAGCATCGCCTTTCTCATCAACCATCATCAACCTGTCACCATCACCGTCGAAGCAAACCCCGAAATCACATTCTTTTTCCTTTACCGCCGCTTTTACTTCCGCTAAATTTTCCTCAATCAGCGGGTTCGGCTCATGTTTGAACTGGCCGGTATGCTCGAAGTTAAGGCCGATTATTTCTACCGGCAAATCACCAAAAACCGCCGGCACCATCTTGCCCGCCATTCCGTTGGAAGCGTCAACAGCAATCTTCATCCCTCTTGTGTTCGGCCTGAGAAACTTCAGCACGTGATTTTTGTATTCGGCGGTCAGGTCATATTTCTTCACCGAGCCGGTAACTTTGCCTTTTGTATGAAGTAAGGCCATTGAGATATGCTTTATATCTTTTAAGCCGGTATCGACACCGACCGGCTTGGCATGCAGACCGGATATCTTGAAGCCGTTATACTTGGCCGGATTATGCGAAGCCGTAACCTGAACGCCGCCGCAGGTGCCAAAATGATTGATTGCAAAATACATCTGCGGCGTGTCAATCATTCCTATATCAATCACATTCGCCCCCGTGGCGTTCATTCCTTCAATAAGGGCCTCGGCTATCGCCCCGCTATGTGTTCTCATATCGCGACCGACGCACAGCGACTGCGCATTAGCCTGGCCTCGCTCGTAACCACTAAGCATCGACCGCAAAAACCGGGCAGTTGCACAGCCGATTTTCCACGCACTGTCCTCATTGACCTGGTCGGGATAAACGCCTCTTATATCGTATGCCTTGAAAATTGCAGGGTCCATCTTGCAAACTCCTATAGCGTATATGCGTAAATGAGCATATCTGTTTACCCGTCTACTTACCCATTCATTGGCTCATCCACCCATTTATTATTTCGTACTATACATCGCCTCCGCCCGATATTGCAAGCAAATTCAGCCCAAACTAAAAAGGCCTCTTGCCGCCGTCATTTCACCCCTGATTTAGGGCTGCAAGAGCAGGCTTGAGATTTTACCAATTATTGCAAAAAAACTTATTTTAGCGATTGACAGGGCTGTGGTAATGGCTCATAATTGGTTTGTATTAAAAACTGGTTTTTGGGAGATAATAGAAATGTCAGATGATATTGAAAAACGAAAGACAGAGGTGGAACGGCTGGGTCGGCTAATAGACCGGTATGCCCAGAGCCGTTCGCTGGGGCTTTTGCTGTTCGTAGCGTTGGTAATTATAGGCACAGTCGTGGCTGTGGTGTTGATGCAATTACTGTTTTGGAAAACAACATGGTGGTTGGCTGCTATAGTGATACTGTTGCTTGCTGGTGTGAATGTTGTGGGCTTATGGCTGATGTTTAAGGTGTTCCCCAGGTATGAGCGGCGTTTCTACAATAAGGAGGGCCAAATAGAGCTAAAACAGAAAAAGGTTTCAATCTGGGCATGTGTTGCATATGTGGTTGGATTTTTAAGTCCGGTAACACTAAACGCAGTGGAGATAATGCCGGTTCGCTGGGCTTTGACACTGGCATTAGCGAGCTTGGGGTTTTTTGTGTTCTATGCAAGTGGCAAGGAAAAACAAAGACCATTAGGTGTAGTGTTTTGCGTGTTGTTGCTGCTCGAAGCAGCGGTAACGGCAGCGGGTGTGCCAACTCCATTTTCCGGTAAGGGTTGGCTGTATTCATGTTTTGTAGCTTTAATGATATACATAGCTGGAGCCAGTTTGACTGCGGCGATTGTGGTTCATATATATAATCGCAAAATTCTGCGGAAGATAAAAGAAATGAGGCCGTTTGGTGAGCAGCAAGCAAGTAAATCAGATTCATAACAGTATTAACAGGGTTGTGCATGAGCCGGTGCGATTAGCAATTTTGAAGATTTTGACCTCCGCTAAAGAGGTTGACTTCAATTTCTTGCTGACAACGCTGGGCCTCACTAAAGGGAACCTGGCAACCCATATCAGTAAGCTCGAAATGGCTGGCTTTATCGAGGTCAAAAAGGAATTTCGAGGCAAGATCCCCCACACATCATACAGGATTACAAGAACCGGTCGGCATCAGTTTCAAAAATACTGGAAGAATATGAAGGCCCTGGCACCTGAATGAGGAATCCGTAAAACGCGATACGATATGCGCGATACACATCACGCATCGCGCAACACGAGCCACGGGTCACGAAGTTAATATTTTCTTCTAAATCTTGCTGCGGGGATGTTTAACAGCTTGCGATACTTTGCAACGGTGCGTCTGGCCAGATTTTTAATGCCGGCCTCTGCTAATTTCTTGCGTATTCGATCGTCACTTAAGGGCTTGGTTTTGTCCTCCGCGTCGATAATCTGCTGTAGTTCGGCTCTTATAGCCTCCCAGCTGCGCCCTTCGCCGTTAACATCTTTCATACCGCCGCAAAAGAATTTCCGCAGCGGCAATATCCCCCAGGAGCACTGGACGTATTTGCCGGAAACGGCCCTGGAGACAGTAGCCAGATGCACACCAACATCATCTGCAACTTTTGACATCGGCAGAGGATGAAGATGCAGTTGCCCATTTTCGAAAAAATCCCTCTGATATCTCACTACCGCCTTGGTCACTTTCAGCAGCGTATTCTTTCGCTGCTCTATTGCATCCATAATCCATCGAGCAGAGCGCAGATTATTCCGCAAAAACTTTCTCGTTTTTTCACTAACCTCCCCGTCCTTTGCCATTTTTGCATAGTAGTCATTTACTCTCAAGCGCGGCAAATCAGAGTCAGCCAATCGTACCAAATATTCACCCGAATTATCGGATGATTCCACTATTACGTCGGGGGTAATAGGATGGTTTCGGTCTTGGCTGATTTGCAGGCCCGGCGAGGTGTCAAGTTTACTCATACGCTCGATAGACTGATTGATTGCGTCGATGCTGCAATTCATCTTCTTGGCGATATCCGGCAAACGATTTTCAAGCAGCTCATCCATATGCTCGGCAATCAGACGGGATTCAAAGCTCATATCCGTGGTCCCCTCTTCGCTGTTCCGGGCTATTTGGATAAGCAGGCACTCTCTCAGATCCCGTGCACCGACACCCGCAGGTTCCAATCTCTGCACAAGCTCCAGCGCTTCTTTCAAATCATCGATCGTGAAATCACCCCTGTCCTTGTTGTGCAACTGTTCCAATCTTACGGTCAGATACCCTTTGTCGTCGAGATAATCTATAATCATATTGCCGGCTTTTTTCACCGGCTTCTCAGCCTCCACCAATCGCCACTGCTCCGTCAAATGTTCGTGCAGCGATTGAGGAGGGGCGGCGGTATTCTTTATCGCCTCAAGTTTTTTGTCCGGCTCGTCACTGTAAACCCGCGTCCGGAAGGGGCCTGCCTCGTTCATATAGTCTTTGAAACCGTCGCCCAGACTATCAAGACGCTCGAAATCTTCGGCCTTGTTGTTATCCGTATCGACGACCAAATCTTTCTCAGCTATATCATCTTCAGCCTGCTCTTCAACAGATTCGGTATCTTCAGGATTTGACGGCTCCTCTATTTCCAAAACAGGATTGCTGTTGAGCTCCTGTTCTATTCTTTCCTGAAGGGCGAGAATGGGAAGCTGGAGAATCTCCATCGATTGAATCATATGCGGAGCGAGCTTCATCCTCTGCTCCATCCGCATCTGTGTGCTCATCTCCAACTTCATAGAAACACCCGAAAAAATTCTTTATTCTGACTCGTTACTCTTGTCTTTGCCTATTATACCATAAATACGTCAGAGAACTTCGTCAATATTTAAGGAATAGTTGAAAAACTTTACAAATAAAAAACATTATTGTCTGATTAAGCCTTTGGAAAATTCGCTGCAACCAAACCGATTCAATAACGGGTCGTGAGGAAAAATAACTGTTCTCGACTTCGAATCGCTGGCCCGCCGCCCCGACTCGCCCCCGTTTCTCCGTAAGGAGTCCTTCGGACTGCTTTCGCCTGCCCCCGCGGTTCCCGCGAAGCGGGGCGTCGGGCAGGCTTCAGCAAGCTTTTTACTGCGAAATTGAAAGGGATGGTCCGTATTTGTTGGTCAGACAAAATCTGTACATGGATGTTTACAACGCGTGATTTTCCCTGCCTGAGCGGAAATGAACCAGCGATCTGACCACATTATTTCAGGCAAAAAATTATTCTAATTCCTGTCTGCCGATTATCGCATCGGTAAGCATTTTGCCGCTTGCATATTCAATAGTACTGCCGGTCGGAAGTCCCCTTGCCAGCCGGGTAATCTTCACGCCCATGGCCCTAAGCAGCGAGCTTATATAAAGTGCGGTACCGTCGCCGGCCATATTAGGATTGGTCGCCATTATCACTTCTTTTACGGAACCTTCGCGCACCCGCTCAACAAGCTTGTCAATAGTCAAATCGCCCGGCTCAATCCCCTCGAGCGGTGCGATATGGCCGCCAAGAACATGATAGACCCACTTACAGGCTCCGGTTTTCTCAAGGCTTATGACGTCTTTTGGCTGTTCGACAACACAAATCAAGCTCTTGTCCCGCCGTGGGTCAGAGCAGATTTGACAAACGGCTTGTTCCGAAAGACCGGTGCAGATTTCGCAGCGTTTAATCTTGTTCTTCACATCTTTTATCGCATCAGCAAGTGCCATGGCTTCTCTCGGCTCAGCTTTTAATATGTGAAAAGCGAGCCGTTCGGCCGTTTTAGGCCCAATCCCCGGCAGCTTCTCAAACTCCTCGATCAACCTGCTCAAACTTGCTGTATAAATATCGTTCATAATCACCCACAAGCCATCCCCAAGCTTGTGCCCGCGAAAGCGGGTACTACGCTTGAGGCTGCCACCCATCGAGTGAAATAATCAATTCTTCTATTGGTTTTCTTCGACGCCGGTAATTGTTGCATCAAGTCCCATAAGGACCGTCTTGACGGCGGGGTCGTTAATTAGCTCATTTCTCTTTTGACCACTGGTTTTGCCTCGATTCTCGATTCTTGACGCTCGATGCTCATTTTTCGATGTTTGATGCTCGATGCTGGATGCTGGATGCTCGATGCCGGATGCTCGTCCCTCGTCCCTCGTCCCTCGTCCCTCGTCTCTCGTCTCTGGCGATTCGCTACTCGCTTGGCTCTTTACGCTTCTCGGCTCTTTTTTTTTAACAGCACCGGAGCCGGTCTGCAATTGTCTAAGAAGTTCATCAACATTCAGGAAATGTTCGCTTAAGGCAAATCTCAAAAGGGATGCTTCCAAAAGCGCCCTGCTTCTGTCACTGTTTTTGATTGCCCATCGCAATTTTTCGAGCGTCGCTATGTTATAAATGAGTGCAGCGACATCAAATTTTTCAGCTAACTCGCCGGCCCGCTTTCGCTGCCGGCCGGTCAAAATCAGAAGCTCGCTCTCGGCCCCCGTGGATTTTACCACCATCAAATCGCGCATATAATCGACGAGCGAATCAACTATCTGGACCTCACTTATACCGGTACTGATTAAATCCTCTATCGCGGCAAACGTCCCTGCTGCATCGCCGGCACCGATTTGGGCAACAAGATTCCAGATTTTCTCGCTGTTCGGACAGCCCAAAAACTCCTCAAGCAGTGAAACGCTCAGCGGCTCGACACCGACGCTTATCAGTCTGTCCAGCAGGCTCAGGCCATCTCTCATCGAGCCGTTTGCCATTTTCGCCAGCGGCAAAACCAAATCCTCTTCGTACTTTATTTTCTCCTGCTCAAGTACGAACTTTAGCTGCCCGGCGATTTGCCCCGGCCCTATATTGCTGAAATCGAATCTCTGGCATCTCGATTGAATTGTGGCGATGACCTTATTCGGCTCGGTGGTAGCGAAGATAAACTTAACGTGACTGGGCGGCTCCTCCAGTATCTTCAACAGTGCGTTAAAGGCAGGGACAGTGAGCATGTGGACTTCGTCAATAATATATATCTTGAACCTCGAGCGTGCAGGCCGATATATAGCGTTCTGACGAAGTTCGCGAACCTGCTCAACCCCGTTGTTTGTCGCGCCGTCGATCTCGATGACGTCGATATCTTCGCCGATATTTATCGCAATGCAACCGTCGCACTTACAGCACGGCCCTGTGGTGGGAGCATCGACGGAAAGGCAATTAAGCGCTTTTGCCAGCACCCGGGCCATAGTGGTTTTACCAACACCACGAGTACCCGCAAAAAGATAAGCGTGTGCGACCCTGTCCGTCCTTATCGCGTTTTTGAGCGTCTGGACGATAGGGTCCTGGCCGATGACGTCATCAAACGTCTGCGACCTATATTTTCTTGCAAGAACGGTATAAGCCATTTGTAATTGACTATTGACTATTTACTATTGACTATTAAAAGCGGTTAATGTTACTGTTTTTTAAGTCCGCGGGCGGTTTTCCTGGAAGATACAAGTATAGAAGTCAATTCCCGGCCTTCCTGCAACAATGGGGAAACTCGTTGCTTCTTTAATAATTGCTCATCAATAATGAACTGCATCCAGAAACAAGCCTCATCGGTTTCTTCTATCACAATGCTTAATTTTGAAATAAAATTTGGTTTCGATTGCGCGATACAAACAGCCCTATAATTTGCTGCCACAGAAGTTGAACACTTTATCAGTTGGCCTTTAATGTGATTACCCAAAACTGTTTTAGGCAAAGCTAAGGCCAATTTGACGTAGCGGTGCGCAAACTTTTTGGTTCTATTCTTTAACTCATCTGCGTCCATTTTTTAATATTCAATCGTCAATAGAAAATAGTCAATCTAAGCCAACCTGCTATATTATAGTCCTGAATTCAAAAAATTCTATAAAAATTCCAGATTGACAATCTTTGCTTCAAAAGCTATGGTCTTGACCTATTAAATTTGCAATAGTAAATAGTCAATAGTAAATAGTAAATTTTAAGGGTTTTACTATGAAAGTCAGAGTTGAAGATACCTGCACTGCCTGCGGCCTATGTGTGGATGCGTGTCCTGAGGTTTTTGAGATGGGAGATGAGATGGCCCAGGTTATCGTCGATGAGGTTCCCGCTGAGCACAGTGACGCCATCCAGCAGGCCGCCGACGAATGTCCCGTCGAGGCAATTATCGTCGAATAAATGGGACCCCAATCAGCCTGATAGCTCCTTGCTTCTGTCGCAGGCTGCCGTCAGAGCATCGGCTATCAGCCGGCTGAAATTGTTTGCAGCGAAAACTTTCAGAGCTGCTTCGGTTGTTCCGCCGGGCGATGTAACCTTCTGCCGAAGGACAGCGGGGCTTTGGTCATTTTTATCAGCGCCGGCCGCAAGCAAACCGGCGCCTTTAGCGGTCTGTAGAACCAGCTCTTTCGCTACGTCTTCAGGCAGACCTAATTCTACGCCTGCTTTAATCATCTCTTCCATCAAAAGAAAATAATAAGCAGGCCCACTGCCGCTGACGGCTGTAACGGCGTCGATCAAATCTTCATCGTCAACAACAACCGCCCTGCCGACCGATGAGAAAATCGACCTCGCATCGGCCAGCATCGGCCTTGCCCGCTCGTTGGCGAATAATGCGCTGGCTCCTTCGCCAATCAAAGCCGGCGTATTTGGCATAACACGGACTATTGCAATATCACCTAATACGGCGGCAATATTTGCGACCTTTATCCCCGCTGCTATGGATATAACAAGTGTCCCGGCACCGAGGGCATCTTTTATACTCCCCAACGCATCAGTCATATTCTGAGGCTTGATACTCAATACGATGGTTTCAACTTTCGCCGCCAGCTCGGCATTAGTCTCAATGGAAATAACATTATATTTTTCAGCAAGGAATTTAAGTCGTTCGGCCCTAACATCACTTATAAAGACATTTTCAGGCGCATAAATGTTGGCCGTTAATATGCCCTTTATCAGGGCTTCAGCCATATTCCCGCTGCCGACGAAACCGATTGTGCTCACTTCTTTCTCCTTGTAAGAGTTAACCTGAGAACTTATAATTTCACCGGTAATTTTTCTGCGATAAATATAGAATCAATTATGGAGAAAAGCAATGCAAAAACAAGTTGAATATTCCGATGCTGTCAAAACCAAGTACCCCGAACAGGTGGTAATAGCCATCGCTAAAGATAGAAACGGCAAAGCCAATCCTATTACATTAGGCTGGACAATGATTGTATCGGGCACACCGCCGATGATGGCAATATCCGTTGCAAAAACGCACTACTCAATAGAGGCCATCACGCACTCAAGGACCTTTACGATTGCGTTTCCATCCTCGCAGATGGCCGATGCAGCTTTATTTTTCGGCTCAAAATCCGGCCGCGACATCGACAAATTCGCCGAATTTGACTGTAAAACAGAACCAGCAAAATCCATTGATTCGGTGCTGTTAGCCGACGCCGTGGCCAATTTTGAATGCACACTCGAATCGCAAGTGCCCGCCGGCGACCATATCATCTTTGTAGGCGAGATTGTTTCCTCCCATATCAACACCGAGCCGAAGAAACGTCTGTACACCGTAGGCCCCGGCCATAAATTGGGTTCGGTTTCCTAAAAAACCGGCTCTTACGGTTAAGGGGTAGTAGTCTGTCAAGATTGAATCTGTAAGTTGTCATTCCCATGGTTGGGTGGCAGCCTCAAAGCCGAAGGCTTTGGGGATGGTGATTACAGGAGAAGCCATCCCCAAGCTTGTGCCCGCGAAAGCGGGTACTGCGCTTGAGGCTGCCACCCTTCCAAACTATCAAATCAAATTTGACAGACTACTAGAACGGAGCCTTAATCTTACGCTCCAAGCTACCCGGATGCGCGGTAAACATACTTTCTGGGATTTCTCTTCACCTTCTGTTATGGCTGACATCTAACGAAATTTTTTGAGCCCAGCCTAAAAATATAGTTTTTCTCAAAATCGCTGCTTGTATAATATAACAACGCGTATGTTACTAAGTTCCATCGGATTTATGATGTAATTGCAAAAGCGATGTGATTAATCAGAAAGTCATGTTTACTCTTCTGAAAAAATGGTTCAGTGCTTCACTTTGCATGCGAGTAATTGTCGCTTTATTGTATGGGCTTGTAACCCTCACCGTACCTCTGAATCATACGTGCTACTTAGCCAAGGAAGAACCACACGGTCACCATTTAGAAGACTCAAGTTGCCACTTCGCCGAGGCAAGTCGTGCCGGAACACGACTTACAATTGCGCTCAATCAAAATAGCTCCGACGGCAAAGTTTTATCCCGCAGGCAGTATTGTCCAGCGTGTCTGTACTCGCTCACTTCAAAGTTATTTAAATTAAATTCAGCAGCTTCCCCGGCCTCAGTCGAGGCTGTTGTAAAAATTCGATTTATACACCATCTGAATTTTACAAAGCAATTCGAGTGGTTTTCTTCAGCTCCACTAAGAGCACCCCCAATTGTCACCTCCTAAGACGGTTGCGGAGTGGCAATACTTCGCTCGGCATTCCAATTTATCGGAAAAGTTGGGATTTGGTAATAGCAAATAGTAGCATTGCACTACTTGTTCCCCCGGTTTGGCTAGAAGGTTGGCGTGCATAAAGACTTTTCAAGGAGATTAGAAATGCCAAGAACGTTCATTATTCTAATGCTCTCTGTTCTAATGCTATTTGCCAATGTTACAACTGCTCAAGATAAGGAACTTGATATTGAACAGCTAAACACCAAGATTTTAGAGCTTCAGCAGTTGATTGTTGAAATACAGAAAAAGCATGAGGCTGAAATCAATGTTTTAAGACAACAGATAAACGAACTTGCTGCTGAAGCTGGCAAGCAAAGGGCCAAGGATGAACTTACGGCTTTGCGAGAATTAGCAAAGGCCAAAGTAGCAGAGAAAGCTATCTCTGAAGAGGAGCTTGAAGAAACAACTTTTAAATCCGGCGCTCTTGGCTTGCAGGCCTTGAACCCGGAAATCAGTGTGACGGGCGATTTTCTTTTCTCTTCAAGACAAGATACAACAAGCGACGAGAGCAGCGATTTCGACTTTCGAACCTTGGGCATCCATCTCGAATCATGGCTGGACCCGTACACCCGGTTTAAGGCGGCGATACCGGTAACCGAGAGTGAAACTAAGCTTGGTGAAGCATATATGACTTTATACGATGTTGCCGACGATCTGAACTTGACATTTGGCAAGTTCCGCCAGCAGTTTGGCGTTGTAAACCGATGGCACAAACACGGTTTAGACCAGGTCGATTTCCCGCTGGCTCTTCGCCAGATTTTTGGTGACGGTGGTCTTAATCAGAGCGGCCTGTCATTGGATTGGCTAATGCCACCTGCCGGCGATGCATCGCAGCAGTTAACGTTCCAGGTTACGGACGGCTCGAATAGCCGTTTGTTTGGTGACAATGCCCGTAATAGACCCAGCTTTCTTACACACTATAAGAACTACCGGGATCTGTCAAAAGACACCTACTTGGAATGGGGTCTCAGCGGTCTCTTAGGCTGGAACGATGAATGGGATATGTTAGGAGGCACTAAACAAAACAGCAGTGAAATGACAACTGTACTTGGGGCGGATTTGTCGGTCCTGTGGGAGCCGGCCGAAAAAATGCGGTATCGCAATATTGAATGGCGAAACGAGGCATATTGGTTGAACAAAGAACTTTTGGCGCCGGATGGCTCAGGCTCTGATACTATCAACGCCTGGGGCCTGTACAGCTATCTACAAACCAAAATCTCACGTACAATCGATATCGGCATCAGAGGTGACTTCTATGTGCCTGATACCAAAAGTTACGCTAATCTCCCCAGTCCGCTCTCCCTGTCGCCGTTGGCTGTGACAGGCGATAACCCGTATCTGTGGCAAATCAGCCCGTATATTACCTGGTGGCAAAGTCCGTTTGTGAAGTTTCGAGCAGAGTATGATTACAGTAACGGCAAGGGAATAGAAAACCCTGAACATGTGATTTGGCTGCAGGCAATATTCTCAGCCGGCCCGCACAAGCATGAGCGTTATTAATAGAAGGGAGTAAGGTTGTTATGAAAAAGATATTGATCATAATCGCACTTGTTCTGGTTTTTCCTGTTACGGGCGTATGTGCCAAACCGCATCTGAATGTCGTAACAACATTGCCCGATTATGCATTTTTGGCAAAGCTTATTGGTGGTGATCGTGTCTCTACAAAATCTATCGTCAGAGGTGACCAGGATGCGCATTTTATTCGCCCTAAACCTTCATTTGCTACTGCGTTGCGAAACGCGGACGTTTTGGTCGCTACAGGACTGGACCTGGAACTTTGGGTACAAACCGTGGTAAACAATTCCGGTAATGGAAAGATACGAAGCGGTCAGCCAGGCTATGTATCTGCATCTGCTGAAATGAAGCTTCTGGAAAGACCCCGGACCTTATCGAGGGCCGAAGGAGGTGTTCATATTTACGGCAATCCGCATGTTACATGCAGTCCTATCCAGATGAAGGTAGCTGCTCGCAATATAGCTACAGGATTGATTAAGAACGACCCTGAAGGCAAGGAAATATATTTGCAAAATCTAAAAAAATTACATCGACAGATTGATGAGCGGTTGTTTGGCTCCAAACTTGTGGAAATGCTTGGTAGCGATACATTATGCAATCTTGCCGAACAGGACAAGCTAGTACCTTTTCTCCGAGAGCAAAAATTTGAAGGAAGGCCGCTAATTGAATATTTGGACGGCTGGATGAAAAAGATGCTGCCACTCCGCGGTACACCGATAGTCACTTATCACAAGAACTGGATTTACTTTGTCAGACTCTTCGGGCTGGAAGAAGCAGGTACAGTTGAGCCCAAGCCTGGTATACCGCCTTCTCCTAAGCATGTAGCTAAATTAATTAACCTGATGCGAGAAAGAAATATCGGCATCATTCTGGCGGCTAACTACTTCGATGAGCAAAAGATAAGGACAGTAGCAGCAAGGACAAACGCCGAGGCTGTTATTGTTCCCCTCTATGTTGGTGGTGCTGCCGGTATAGATGATTATTTCGAACTTGTCGACCATTGGATTGATGGGCTTCTAAAAGCAGCGAAAAAGAAAAGCCTCTTAAGCAAGCACTAATTTCGGAAATGATGCTATGGTATCAGAAACAGTAAGATTTTTTTCGGTTCAGATTGCTTTACTGGCTGTCGTATTGATTTTGCATACCTATATAGGCCTGCACATAATCAGACGCACCTTGATATTCTCAGATTTGGTTCTGGATCAGTTGGCAGCCTTTGGCGCCCTTGCCGGTATAAGTCTTGGAATAAAATACGGCACGGCTCAATCTTATTTGTCCTCGATGGTAGCTGTCCTATTCGGTGCACTGTTACTTACCTTAATAAAGCCGAAAAGCAGAGCCATACCTCGTGAGGCGGTTATTGGCATTATGTATGCACTTGCGTTAGTTGCTTCGCTTTTGTTGGCCGATAAGCTCCGCGGAGGTGAGGCTTACGTAACTAAAACGCTTGCAGGTTCTATGCTATGGGTAACCTGGCCCCTCGTTTGTGTAACAACACTTGTATATATCATCCTATTAGCGTTCCACTGTAAGTTTCACCGCAAATTCATAGGCTTGGCAGAAAATCCTTCCGGCACCAAGAATGAAAAACTCTGGGATTTTTTGCTTTTCACAACCCAGGGCATCATCACAGTTTTAATAGTTCCCATCGCAGGCGTTCTGCTGGCTTATGCATTTTTGATGATTCCGGCAGCTATCGCGGCGATGTTCACCAAAAAATGGGCTGGGGCTGTAATAATAGGATGGACTGTTGGTTTTACGGCATGTGTGATTGGCCTTTGTTCGTCATATTTCTTTGACCTGCCCTATGGTCCAAGTCTTGTCCTTTGGTTAGGCTTGTTCTTCATTGTTGCTATAGTTATTCGGTGTCTGTTTCCGGGTAGTAGATTAGTTGGCATGAAAGGATAAGTGATGCTGCCAATCATTCAAATTCTTGGCCTGCCATTTCTGATATGTATCCTGATGAGTTCTATTCTTGGTTATTTGGGAATACATGTGCTTAAAAGGGAAGTCATCTTCATCGATATTGCCCTGGCTCAAGTTGCGGCAGTTGGCTCTATTATTGCTCATCTTGCGTTTGAGGTACACGGGGATTCTCTGGTCGCGTATATGTGCTCCTTAGGCTGTGTTTTGATTACAGCCATATTTTATGCTGTGATACGAAGCAAAATTTTTCAGATACCGCTTGAAGCAATCATTGGTATTTCCTATGCAATTGCCGCAGCAGCAGCTCTTTTCCTGGTCGGCATCGCACCCGGCGGTCATATACATATTCAGCACATACTTTCTGGCAGTCTTCTCTGGACAAGTTGGAGGGACGTAGCAGTGATTCTGCTCACTTTTTCAGCAGTAGGATTTTGCTTCTATCTTATCCGAAAGCCGTTGACCAACGTTTCGAATGGTTATCAGCAAGCTCTTGATAAGCGTCTTAGGATAATATTTTGGGATTTTATTTTTTATTTGCTGCTTGGTATTGTAATAACACTATCCGTTCAAATTGGTGGCATTGTCGTGGTATTTGCCTATCTTATAATACCTGCCACAATATCGGTGATTATTTCTTCACGTTTGGCCGTGCAGTTGATGATCATATGGGCTGCAGCAACAATGGCGTCAATAACAGGTCTGCTATTTTCGTATTATCTTGATTTTTCAATTGGACCTTCTATTGCGTTGTTTCTCGGCGGCGAATTGATACTCATCGCAATTATTGCACGATTTGTCGGAGATATTCGCTATTGCTTTTGGAGAAATATTATGAAATATCGAAAAGTCTCTAATCTTTGCTTGGTGACAGTAGCATTTGTGTTTTTGATATGGCAAATGACGACGCACTTAATTGCTTCGGCATCTGCTGACGAAAACAGAGCAGCCAGGCCAGTCGCGTCTCTTGAATCTATCGACAATAGCACGAAGAAGATTCCCGGAGAGCCTAACACATTGCACTTAACTAAACCAAATGACCGAGCGGGATCAGTTCGTGCCATAGCCTCCCACCTTGGCCTTGGCGAAGGCTCGGCTGTTGCTGACATCGGGGCAGGGAAGGGCCGAGACACGTGGGTCTTTGCGAAGATTGTTGGTGAAACGGGGACGGTTTTTGCCGAGGAGATTGTAGAAAACAAGGTGAAGTCGTTAAAGACAGAGGCTGAAAAAAAAGGTCTTAGCCAAGTTCGCGCTGTGCTGGGCCGCACCGACGATCCCTGTTTGCCCTCAAATTCCGTTGAACTTGTCTATTTGAATCACGTTTACCACCATCTTGCGAAGCCCCGAGAGATGTTGCGGGGGATCTGGCGCGCACTGAGGCCAGGAGGCTATCTTGTGGTGGTCGATAGAGAACGTGGGACGCTACGTGACTGGGTTCCGCGACACCTCCGCGAGAAGAAGCATTTCTGGATCGCCGAAACAACGGTGGTTAGAGAGGCGAGGGAAGAGGGGTTTGCTTTCATGGGCTGCGCTGAACAGTGCTGGCATACAAAGGATGACTTTGTCCTTGTATTTCAGCGTCCAAAAGAGCTGGAAAAGCCCGGCGGTGATCCCGACCCTTTTCTTTCCATTCCCCTGGAAAAGTACTCTCATCTATTCCTTCCCCTTGCTCGTCCTTATCAGCAACCGGTTATTGTTGCGCTGGGACAGGCGCGCGAACTGATGGTTCCAATCCTTGAAAACTCTTCTGGCGAAGGGCTGGAGATCGTTTTGGAGGAGTGGGCTACACAAAAAGATGAAAGACCGCCGCTTCCCTCTAGTGTTTCTCTCCCTTCGGTCCTCACAGAGAACGGCGATCCTAATCTGGCAACTGAGTCGATCGATGTGGTTTTCTTTATAGACAGCTATCACCTGCTTTTCCACGGAAAAACTTTGCTGGCTAAGATATACGAAAAGCTTTCACCAACCGGCTGCATATACGTTCTTGACCGCAAAGCTCAGAAGCCACTGTCCCGGCGTGAGGCAAGCCATCACAGAAAGATACAACCGAAGACAGTAAAGCAGGAGATGGCCGAAGCAGGCTTCTTTCTTTGGTTTCGCGGCCCCCGACCGGCACGCGACCGCTTTCTTCTTGTCTTTGGCAAAAACCAACCCGAAAAAGTTCCAATTGAAGAAGATATTTTTGTAGGTGGCCCGGTGATGCCCGAAGCCCCTGGTCGATGGCTCAAAAGAAACTACTGGCGCCTTCGGGGACTTAAGACAGCTGACGGAAGATTTGTCCTTTTCAGGGCGCTTAGGAAAGGATCTGTTGAGAAAGTCCCCAGTAGTTCATCAGGTAAAAAGATGTTGAAACTCCCGAAAGAGAAACTTATGCTATATTTCGAGAAAAAGGACGAAAAATATTTGCTAACCGATTATCGATCCTT
This sequence comes from Phycisphaerae bacterium, assembly GCA_030619925.1. Taxonomy (GTDB): domain Bacteria; phylum Planctomycetota; class Phycisphaerae; order Sedimentisphaerales; family Anaerobacaceae; genus JAUXAL01. The sequence continues at coordinate 20,936 of JAUXAL010000042.1, forward strand.
GGACCGACGATAGCTGCCATTTTTGCTGAAACGTCAATTTGCATCGTTGGCTTCTTAACCTTTTTAATAACAGAAGGGATATTTTATTGGAACTCTGTTATTTTTTAAGTATAGAAGTTTTACTTGGAGTGTTGTGGTCATAGCCAATTCCATCAGCTCCGGTTCTTTAAGGCTTGGCGATTAACAGCAATTGTTATACTGTAGCAACCCTTGAAGATGGTCAAATTTTATGCTTTGGTCAAAGAGTTCTTGCCTCCCGTCGAAGTGGAGCGGAAAGGTAATCTTGTTGTTATGTACCACCGATACTCGGAGTATTTTCTTATACCAAAGTTTTGAGAGGAGATTAGATTGATGATGGAACTGTTACACCGATTTTACTTTCTTGCCCTGATACTGTTCTTTTGCGTAGCAGGCTGCTTAAACGATAAAGCCTTGTCGTTACATCCGGACGAAAAATATACTGAGCAAAATGCACATGGTATGATAAGAGCCAGCCGTAAGACACTAGCGCCTGTATATGCTCCTTTGGCTGAGCAGATTGTTTCAGATTTCGACTTAAGTGAAAAAGACGGTATCGGGATTGACTTAGGAAGCGGTCCTGGCACGCTCATTGTCGAATTATGCAAGCGCACACGAATGCACTGGATTAATGTTGACATCAATCCGAATTTCTTTCCAAATTTCTATAGACAAGCGGAGGAAAACGGTTTTGGGCACCGGGTTAGCGCCATTTTCGCCGATGCCCATTCTCTTCCTTTTCGAGATAATTATGCAGATATAATCGTTTCCAGGGGATCATATCACTTCTGGGAGGATAAGGTCCGAGCATTCAGCGAGATATATCGCGTGCTCAAACCAGGCGCGGTGGCTTACATTGGACGGGGTTTCTCGAGAAACCTGCCTGTTAAAGCGGCAAAAAAGATACGTGCAAAACAGGGTAAAAAAATGCAATATGATGTAAATAACAAAGCTAATGAACTGTACAATATCATGAATGAGCTGGGAATCAAAGATTACCGCATTGACAGGTCGAAACCGCCTGGCAGTGAAAATGTCAACTATGGAATTTGGGTCGAATTCCGAAAAACTGAAGAAAACGTTCACATAAAAGGGGGAGGATAACATAATGATTAGAATGCAAAATCGAAATCGTTCGAAAACAGGCTTTACCTTAATCGAGCTATTAGTGGTCATTGCTGTTATCGCTCTATTAATGGGGATACTCGTACCTGCTTTGCACAAGGTTCGATTTAGAGCCAATGAAACATCTTGTCTCAGTAACCTTCGTCAGGTTAACATTGCCCTGATAATGTACGCCAACGATGACAAAAATAACCGTTACCCACTGGAGGCGACCGAACATAATCCTCACCGCAGTTTGCTTCGGAAGCTCAATGCTTATAGAGACGGCGGCCTGATAGAAGCTTTCTATTGCCCACAAGCCAAATTCTTAGAGCAGTTTGCGAACAATCCGAATGGGGGTGTTCCTCCTGGGGGTGTGGATTCTGTGATTGACACGCCACAAAACCGCATTGTTGGCAATATTACATATATTTACTGGAGTTACCGCGCCAACAAACAGGAGTTAGATGGAAGTACCTGGCGTGATCCCACCTACTTCCTGCCGCGGCAATTGACTTTACATGGTATGGAGGCTCATCGAGATTGGCTTGGCCAGACAAATAAGAGTGGAATCCAGGATGAACGATATCGTTTATGTAGTAGTGCGAATCCCGCGGAGATTTGGGTGGTATGCGATTTCTTCCGTAAGAAAGGTATCTTCCCGCATGGCCGCAAACCGGGACAAACAGAAGGTGGTGTAAATGTTAACTTCCTGGACGGTCATGTCGATCGAGTCTACAAAAGACCAAGGGACAGCTATCGCTGAATAAAAAAAGACATATGTCAAGCTCACTATGCATTTTCTAAAACTTGAGAACATCTTTTCTGGTGAGGTGGTGGGCCGAGGCTCCCAGAGTCCAGATACAAATGAAAAAGTCGACAATATTCAATTGCAGAAACAATTCAAATTCAAATAAAGAAATACTCTTGAAATATATTCCTTGCGCTTGGATAGAAACAAAGGGACGCAAGGTCAACAGTTTTTTCTCTGTTCTGAACAGGGACAGACAGAGCACACATCGAAATTATCGTCATACATAGAGCCAACTGGGATCTACCTTTCAACTTTCCCTTCGTTTCGCCGCATTTTCTTATCGCAAGACGAGATAGCCATTAAGGTAGTAGGTGAAAAACACATATTTCAAGAAATTTTTGAGATTGTAGCAAATTTACCGGCATAGTAGTCCTCTCTTTCTCGTATGATGAAGTACGTTCACAGTTTCGTTACGTCCACAAGCGTATGCATCTCGGAGCATATCGATAGCAATTCGTTGGCTGATACTCCCGTAAGGGACACTGCGTACAAGTCATCGTTCAATGTGAGGGAGTAGGCGATAGGTCCAGAGAGGGAAGTTTTTTACGGGTGCAGAGTTGTTAGGCGCAGTGAAAAAGGGCTGCAAGTGTTATACTCACAGCCCTTCAGTTCGGTGATACGAATTGTACTTTATGTCCTGCGTTTTCCCGCCGCTGCTGCCGTCTATCGCAGCCAGCTTGGTCTGTTACTACTGTGTTGGTAGTAAATTGGAGTTGAAGCAATCGCGGGCAATCTTCCAAGAACCATCGGCCTGCCTTTCCAAGATGTCCAAGTATTTACCATCCATATAAAGTGGCTCTCCCCCTGCCTTTGGAGTTAAAGTTGCTGTGAAAGTACCGCGAGAAAATGCCCAGTCGCCAGCTACTTGAACTTCCTCGTTATATATGGCCATCTCGATTGTGAAGTTATCGAAGAGGGGCTTCATACTTGCCCGTAAATCCTCTTTTCCGAAAACGGCAGGTTCGTCCGGTAGCATCTTTATCGTGTCATCTGTATACAAGGACATCCAAAGATCTAAATCTCCAGTGATCATACCGAGAGCATAGTTGTCCCAAATCTCTTCGATTGCAGCGATGTCGGCTTCGACATCTACCTCTTCCTCCGTTACATACAGGGTGATTGTTCCGTGAAGCTTCTTAACAGTGCTGTCTGTCACTGTATCATCTGCTTGCGCTAGATACGGGGGGCCAAACACAGGGGCGGGGGCAGAGCCCGTCGCCAAAACTGTGCCTAAAACCACCAGCAACGCCAGCGCAAGCACAGGTATGGTACTGATTGAAATTAGTTTTTTTACTCTTGTTTTCATCGAATTTGTCTCCAATTTGATTAGAATCTTTACAAAACAAAAGTTAACTTTCAAAAACACATATACACCTATTACACAACTGCCAGATATATTGCTGACAAGCCCTGGCAAACCTTGTCATTTACCTCATATGCATTACCTCCTTTCTGCCCTTTGGGGCAATAGAACAAGAATTACGTATCCAATTTACGCCGGCGTTTCATCCTTCGTAGTAGTACTACGGAGAACGGACCGGCCTATTCTTAAAAGCGGAAAAAAAGGGACAACCGAACGATTTTTGTTGAACTTTTTCCAAAAATTGGTACAATTTTTATAACTTCTTTTATTTTTGGAGGTTAGTGATAATTGAGGAATAATTTCTCCAATAAGACCCAGCATTTAATAGCTCTGGCCAAAGATGGCGATGAATCGGCTTTAGACCAATTGTGCAGGGTTTATAGCGAGCGAGTACGGTGGATAGTACGCCTTCGTATGGGCGGGGAGCTTCGCTCCAAGCTGGAATCGATGGATTTGGCCCAGGATGTTTTTATTTCCGCCTTGAGAGATTTAGGAAACTTCACGTACAAGAACGAGGGCGATTTCCTGCGGTGGTTAGCGAGAATAGCGGAGAACAGGCTTCGTGACAATTTAGACAGATTGCACGCGGATAAGCGCGATATTCGTAAAGAAGTTCAACTCAAGAGCTATGAGCCAACTACCGGGGATAGCTTTGTCGCAGCTTTGGGTCCCATTGACACTACAACGCCAAGCGTAATAATGTCCAGGAGAGAGGATTTGGCCAAACTTGCCAAGGCGATAGACGCACTGACATCTGAATACAAAGAAGTAATTGTTCTTACGAAAATCGAGGGGCTTTCCTACAAAGAAATAGCAGAGAGATTAAGCAAGAGCAGCAATGCCGTGCGAATGCTCGTTTCTCGTGCGATGGCGGCGCTGAGCGGCGCTTTTGAGAATGTCTGATGGCCGGACTAATTGACGACAATCAGGAAAAAACCATTGAAGAGGCTGTGCAGCAATTTGTCGATGCTCAGTTGCAAGGGCAGAAGCCCAATATAGATGAGTTTGTCAAACAATACCCTGAGATTGAGGATAAGCTCAGACAGAGAATACGGAACCTGCAGAAAATCGATTCTCTGTTCGATTCCCTTGTCCAGGCCGATGAGAGCGACTTTGAAGATACAGTGACTGGAGGCGAGCTTGTTGGGCAGAAAGTCGGGAGTTTTGAAATAGTAGAGATGATTGGCCGAGGGGGCATGGGAGTAGTCTACTTAGCTCGTGACACTAAGCTCAAGCGGTCTGTTGCCGTCAAGAGCATGCCGGTTGAATTGCAGGCCGATTCAACGGCCCGGACGCGTTTCAGACGTGAGGCTGAACTGTTGGCCTCGTTGAATCACCCGAATATCGCCGCAATTTATGAGATCATTGAGCAGGACGCCGGTGCCGGTTATTTAATTCTCGAATATGTTCCAGGCGAGACATTGGCGCAACGTATAGCTCGTGAACCGCTCAAATTGGAGCAAGCCCTTTCAATCGGCCAACAAATTGCCGAGGCCATCTCAGCGGCCCACGAGAACGGGGTCGTTCATCGGGACCTAAAACCCGGCAATATCAAGATCACGCCGGAAGGAAAGGTGAAGGTTCTGGACTTCGGCCTGGCCAAGGCCACCAGCAGCCAGGATAAAAACCAAGGTACTGCCATCACTCAGCCCGGCCGTGTAATAGGCACGCCGGCTTATATGAGCCCGGAGCAGGCCCGCGGTAAGCCGACCGATAAGCGCAGCGACATCTGGTCATTTGGCTGCATTATGTACGAGATGCTGACCGGTCACATTCCGTTCGAGGGTGAGACTGCTACAGACACGCTGGCACGCATCATCGAACGCGAACCTGATTGGGAGATGCTTCCGCAGACGACTCCGATGAACATACGTGTTCTGCTGCGGCGCTGTTTAGAGAAGGACCCGCGCCGGCGGCTTCGGGACATCGGAGATGCGGCTATCGAAATAAAAGAGACGCTCACCTTGCCTGCGACTGCAACAGCGGCCAGACCAGCGGCGCCAGTCCGAACCCTGTGGCGGTGGGCAATTGTGATAGGGCTTGTCGTGGGAGCGCTCGTGGTGTTGGGGCTGAATATAGGCCGGTGGCGTGAGCAACTGCCGGGCGGGGTCAGCCCCGGCCGGATCAAGTCGCTGGCAGTACTGCCGCTGGAGAACCTGTCCGGCGACCCGGAGCAGGAGTACTTCGCCGACGGGATGACCGAGGCGCTGATTGCCAACCTGGGAAAGATCAGGGCGCTGCAGGTCAGGTCGCGGACATCGATCATGCAGTACAAGGATGTCAAGAAGCCGCTGCCGGAGATTGCGCGAGAATTGAATGTGGATGCGGTCGTGGAAGGCTCGGTGCTTCGTGTTGCCGAGCAGGTGCGGATCACGGCGCAGTTGATACATGCGCCGACGGACACGCACCTCTGGGCTGAGAGCTACGAGCGAGACATGCGCGACGTCCTGGCCTTGCAAAGCGAGGTGGCACGGGCCATTGCCCAGCAAATCGAGATTACAGTAACACCCGACCAGGAAGTGCGACTGGCGGCCAGCGCCCGCCCGGTCAACCCCGAGACGTATGAGGCCTATCTCAAGGGGATGTTCCATCTGAACAAATTCACACCGGAAGGAACCAAAAAAGGCCTGGACTATCTCCGCCAGGCAATCGAAAAAGACCCGGCGGATCCCCTGGCATACGGCGGGCTGGCGCTCGGTTACGTCGCGAGTGCTCATGGCCCTGGGGCTCCACCGGACGCCTTGGAACGAGCTGAGGCGGCAGCACTCAAGGCGTTGGAGCTGGATGAAACGCTGACCGAAGCACACGCCGCTCTCGCCCAAATCAAATTATACAGAGATTGGGACTGGGCAGGTGCGGAACAGGCTTTCCAGCGTGCCCTGAAACTTAATCCCAATTTAACTCTGACTCGCGCCCACTATTCGTGGTATCTCCTGCTCTTCGGACACACGGATGAAGCTTTGGCAGAAATGAAACGAGTCCAGGAGGTGGACCCGCTCACGCCCCTCTGGCCTGCGTGGCAAGGATCGCAGTATTTGTCGGCGGGGCTATACAACGAGGCGATAGACGAGGCCCGGAAGTCACTCGAATTAGATCCTGATTTCGCGGTCGGGCTGGATGTCCTGGGAAGCGCCTATGCAGCAAAGGGGATGTATGAGGAGGCTATCAAAGCACACCAGAGGGCGGGTGTGCTCAGCCGTGATGGGAAATCTGCTCTCGGGCGTACCTATGCGCTGGCTGGCCGGCAGGATGAGGCGAGGCTGGTATTGGCTGAATTGGAGGCGGATCCCACGCATTGGGATACTTGGTTTATCGCCCAGATTTATGCCGTCCTGGGCGAGAAGGATGAGGCATTCCGATGGCTTGAAGCGGCATTCGAGCCCCCCCGCCACCCATACGTGCCTTGGATCAGGTACCCTCATGCTTTCAAGCCCTTGCACGACGACCCGCGCTTCGGAGACCTGCTGCGCCGCATGAACTTCCCGGAGTAGACAGGTCCGGGCCCAAAGGCCCGGATTTCGACCACGGGCGGTCAGCTATTTGTCTGGCCACGGGACGGCGTCTGTGGTTAATTTTACTTGACGTTTAACTTGAAATTTGGTATAATATGTATCTAACTATGGATGGTTCATGGTTCATTGTTCATTGTTCATAGATAACAGACATCAGACTTCTGACTTCAGATAACAGACATCAGGGGGTTCCTAATGGCCATCGTTCTACAAAACGCCGGAAAACAGGGGTTTTTTGTCATATCAGTCCGAAATAGCGGAGAAACTACGAAGTTTTGACTACTTTTTATGCAAAACAAAGCCAATTATTAAAAAGTCAAATGAATGTAAATCCATATAATACAACGGATTATGAAAATAAACGCGATTAGACACTTGGTGAAAACAAACCCAAACAAACCCAATTTGCCAGAGAGTAAAATTGATGCAAAGTGTGTATTTACAAAGGATTATGAAGAAAATTGCGGCTAAGGGCTCCGCAAAAACAAAGCCAAAACAAACCCAATTTAAAAAGAGCCAAAATGGACGTAAACATCTATTACACAGAGGTATATGCAAATATATTGTGCATTCGGAGTCAATGAAAACAAACCCAAACAAACCCAATTTCAAACGCGATGACGGTTTTTCTGCTTATTACACAAGAGATTGCCAAAGCGGTCCGGTCCCACCAGCCAATTGGGCCCAGAGTTGGCGCACTGGGCTGCACACGAAGCACGCCCAAAAACGGCCCGCTGCTTCGACGATGAATCAGTCTGATGTCCGGGCAATGCAATAGAGCCGTTTCTTGCTGCGCAGGAAAAGCTCTCTACCTACAGCCGCAGGTGAGGCATCCATCGGATCATCCAGCCGATTCACAGCCAGCACCTCCAGTTTGGGTTGGTTCTTGATAACGAGAGTGGTCCCATCACGACCGACAAAGTAAATACGGTCTGCAGCTCCCAGGGGGGAGGCGTAAAGCTCGCGCAAATTGGGTAGACGGACACTCTCCATGAGCGGCTCCCCGGTTCTGGCATTAAGGCACGAAAGCATGGCCTGGTTTACCTTCGTGAAATAGAGTCGTTCCCCATACAATAAGGGGCTGGGCACATAAGGCGTATTGCGGCTGTGATGCCAGCGGACGCGGTCCGTGCCGGTGATGTCTCCTGTGGCATTAAGGGGAATCGCATAAGCAGCCGAGCCTCGATAGCCGCTCATACAGATGACCATGTCGTCCAGAACCACAGGGGAGGGGACCAGCACAGCTGTTTGTCCACCGCATTCCCAGAGAACCTTGCCCGAATCCAGATGGTAACTCGTTACACGTCGGGTGGCATTGAGGATCAACTGCTTGGTCCCCTGGTATGTCACGACCAAGGGCGTGGCCCAAGTCGTTTCTTCATTCCTCGGTGCCTGCCAGCGTGTCTTCCCGGTCAGCACATCCAGGACATAGACGGCCGAGGATCCTTCGTGATCCCAGTTGACGGCCAGTACATCGCCATACACAGTGGGCGAAGCCCCTTCACCCCAACCATAGCGTGTGATCATGTCGCCTAGATCACGTTCCCAAAGCAGGTTTCCATCCAAATCATAGCAGAATAGTCCGTGTGAGCCAAACGTTACATAGAGTCGTCGTCCGTCTGTGGTAGGCGAGCCGGAGGCGTAAGTATTGGTCTGATGGTGCCCTTCGTGGGGAACCTTCTCAGCCGCTACGCGCTGCCAGAGAATTCGACCGGTTTGGCGGTCTACACAATATACCCGAAGCTGATAGTAATGCCTGGGGCGTTTGGTCCTGTATCCACCCGGCGGCTCCATCGTCGGCGCCGACAACTGATCCACAATGCGCTCAGTCTCCACCGCAGTGACCACAAATACCCGATCTGCCCAAATAATCGGTGTGGCATTGCTCTGACCGGGCAGATCCAGTTTCCACTTGATGTTTTCCGATGTGCTCCACTCCACCGGAGGATCGGCATACGGTGCCACCCCGTTGGCCAACGGCCCGCGCCAGGCAGGCCAGTTATCCAGCGTCTTGGTTGAATTTGCCTCGGCCCAGCTTACACCGGCAAAGAGCATCACAATCATTACGGTCAAAACATCTTGTTTCATGGATAGATACTTTCCAGCTTAAACGCCATGTTTACATCATAAGACATCTGCACTGCTTTTTGAATTCCGAAATACTCTGTAGGGTATAAAGAATAGCGGTCACATAACCGTATGCCAAAGAAGAAGTTGTGCGATCGACAGATGAAAGCAATTGCTTAGCACTTTGTGATTCGGTATTCTCGCCCGACTATGAAAGAGAAACTATGGATTACTGTCATTACATGCTTGGCCTATTGCGTGGACAAAGAACTTTGGAAAGCAATCGGTTAGAAGAGTATATATGGTTTCTGCAGGCAATCTTCGTTCTCTGGGAGGACAGTCCCACCAGCCAATCAGAAGCGCACTGAGCCGCGCCTCAAGCACCCCTAAAACGGCCCCATTTTCACTCGCAAACCACTACAACCACAGTATAATCCAACAACCCGTTATCTGCCAATTCGAAAAAATGTCCACTCCATAAATTGTTTATTGTCAAGGCTTTATAAAAATCTAAAAAAATGTGAACGTTTTCAATGACCATTACGACCTCCTGCGCAATGTTGGAGCACCCTTCGCCAGATTTGAAAAACAAGGTATTTACGAATGTTGAACCTGTCTCGCACCATGCGGTGGACCAAATAACTGGAGCCTGGGGAGGTTCAATAAAAGCCACCACCTTCATCTGGCCCCCGCAGTGCGGACAGGCCAGCGGATCGATTTCATACACTCGCTTGATGAGCATGGATGTTTTTGTTATTGCTTTGTTGGTTTTTTCTTTGGCACTTTTGTTGTATTATCTTCGTAATGTAAGTAATGAAAAGAGGGAATTTCTATGGAGGTTTGATAATGCAGAGACGTGAATTTTTGGGCAAGATGGTTGGGACTTCTTTGGCTGTCTTATCTCTTGACGGAATATTGGAAGGTGAAGAGACCGGCTTTGAAAAGCGCGCCAGAGAGTATCTTCGCTCGATTATGCCAAGCCGCCAGAGGATCGAAGACTTTATCACGGGTGAATACGGTCCCAGAGACAAGCGCCCCGGCGAGATTTTTCAATACGATTCTGAGCTGGGCTGGATCCATCATGAGGCGATAGGCAGTAGCGGTGTTGACGGTTCTAAGGTGTTCTATAGCTATGAATCCGACGGTGCCCGCAAAGTTATTAACTTTCCTGACAAATCCAGCCGTATTCGTACTTATGGCAATAGTTTCACACATTGCAGTCAGGCAAACGATAATGAAACGTGGGAAGAATACCTGGCGGCTCACATTCAAGAACCTGTTCGTAACTACGGAGTCGGCGGTCACAGTGTCTATCAGGCCTACAGAAGGATGCTGAAGGTCGAAAAGCAAACTTTAGGCGGATATATCATCCTTAACATATGGGATGATGATCACTACCGTAACCTCGATGCCTGGCGGAGCATCCGGTTTGGTTATGGTTCAAGATGCGGATTTACACTACCCCATTTAAGGGTAGATGTGGCTAAGGGCAGCTGTAAACAAATAGAGAACATCTCGAAGACACCTAAAGATCTTTACAAACTTTGTGACGAAGATTACCTCTGGCGAACTTTCAAAGATGACCCAATCTTGAAGATGGTGATGGCCGCACGCGAGGGCGGCAGAAATATTTCAGCCGCACTCATAAATCCTGTGGCGGTTACGTTTGGTATTCCTGACGAAAAGATAGCAGATACCGAGACGGCGAAAAAGATCAAAAAGATCCATACCGAAGCGGCCTTGTTTGCGACCCAAAACGTCGTCACCTGGGCAGAGGAGTTTGCCAGAGATACCGGCAAAAAACTGATGATCATGCTTTCTTTTGGCCGCGGCAATGTAACGAAACATTTGTCTGGGGAGCCCCGTTTTGACCAGGGTTTTGTTGACTGGTTAAAAGATAAACCCTATCCGGTCATTGATATGCGGGATGTTTTCGCCGCAGATTACAAAAAGTATAAGGTAGATATCGATCAGTATCTTGCGCCTTTTTATAATGGTCATCATACCCCCAAGGGCAATTTCTTTACTGCCTGGGCAATCAAGGACAGGGTAATTCAGTGGCTAAACCCGAAACCCCTGCCTTATCGTTGAGTTGTATTAAACGGATCAACAAACAGAGACCAGAAGATGCTATTGGGTTTTGGCATCTGATTTGTTTTTATTCTTCTCATCATTGCTTGTTGGGCTTCCTTTCTCTTTTGTTCTATGTGGCTACCCTCCAAATATTCATCCGTGTGAAAGATCGTCTTTATTGCATTAGTAAGCGTTTATAATCCAAATGATCCCTTTTTTCTTCATTATGGAGAACCATAGGTATGTTGGGTGCGTATTATAGAAGATTTCTATGTTCGTTCAGGTTTGTATGATTTTTTGTACTATGAGGGCTAATTCATGAATAAAACAAGTAATCACAAAACAAATCTTTTGCGGAAATCGTGGATAGTATGTTCGGCCGTCGCTCTCAGTAGTCTGTTTGCAGCTTCGGCTTGGGGAAGCGATTGGACTCGGTTTCGTGGACCCTGTGGTGGGGGAAAAGTGGAGGCCACAAACCTGCCGGTCACTTGGGATGCCCAAAAGAATATTGTCTGGAAGACAGAACTGCCCGGCTTAGGTACGTCAAGCCCGATTGTCCTCGGAACGAATATTTACCTGACCTGTTACTCCGGGTATGCGGAATCGATCAAGGAACCAGGCGAGATGCAGGAATTGATGCGTCACCTGGTCTCCCTCGACCGAAATTCGGGCAAAATCCTTTGGTCAAAAAAGTTCGCGCCAAAGCTCCCGGAATCGAAGTATAGAAGTGGCAACGATTCACGCCACGGTTATGTCTCCAGTACCCTTGCAACGGATGGCAAGAGGCTTTATGCCTTCTTTGGTATCTCAGGTGTCTACGGATTCGACTTAGATGGAAATACTTTGTGGAATACCGATGTCGGATCAGGCACACATGGTTGGGGTTCAGGCACGTCACCGCTTCTTTACAGGAACCTAGTGATTGTCAATGCTAGCATCGAGAGCGAATCCTTGATTGCCTTAGACAAGGACACTGGTCAAATCGTGTGGCGCACACCCTGTATCAAGAGGTGTTGGAGTTCGCCGATGCTCGTCCAAGCCGGTGACCAGCAGGAACTGGTACTCAATGTGCCGCATAAGCTGACCGGCTTTGATCCCGACACGGGCGATGAGCTTTGGCACTGCGACGGCATCCCGGATGGCTATGTATGCCCCACGGTTATCACGCATGAGGACGTGGTTTTTGCCATCGGTGGCCGGAAGAATACCGCCATCGCGGTCCGGGCTGGCGGTCGAGATAACGTCACGCAAACGCATGTGCTCTGGACCGCGGACAAAGGTTCGAATGTCTCGTCGCCTGTATACCTCGACGGGTATTTATATTGGTGCCATGAATCCCGCGGTAAGATATACTGTCTGGACGCGAAGACTGGCAAGGTAGTCTATGAAGAATCGCTGACCCCGAGGCCTGGACTGATCTATGCGTCGATAACTGCTGCCGATGGGAAGCTCTACGCGCCCTCGCAAGAGAAAGGCACCTATGTGCTCGCCGCCAAACCGGAGTTCCAGCAACTCGCAGTTAATCAATTCCAGGATGACCCATCGCGCACGAACGCTTCAATGGCCGTGTCGAACAATCAGTTGATCATGCGAACCGATAAGGTCATCTATTGCATTGGCCTGTGACCTCACACCGTCCCTTAGTGTGTAAATATTGCTTTGTTATAAGCGTATAAAAACCAAGAGGCTTCCCGTCTTTTCGGATGAAAGCATTTTCTGAGTTCTACATCTGGGGACTCGGTATTTCATGTTTTCTGGACAAGGAAAGGGATAGACTTATAACTTCCTTGAGAAGGACGTCTTGGGATCAGTAGGCAAAGCCAAGGTTGGTGAGGCAATTAACCACTGACGATCCACAGGTTGGCTGAGGTGCTGGCCGTCAGCAGTACAGCAAACGCAGGCATAAAGGGGAAAATATTTGTCATTACCGCCAGCATGTTTGTACCAGTCCCACCAGCCAATCAGGCGCACTAGGCCGCACACGGATCAACCCTAAATATGGCCCCCTTTTAGTGAGTTGACGCCTACAACCCGAGTACAACTGGACAGCTCATTATCTGCCAATTCGAGAAAATGTTCGCTTCGTAAGCTCAATAGCATCAAGGCTTTATAGAAATCGTAAAATTTGTGAACGTTTTCAATGACCGTTGTTAGTGATTCTGAATTTAGCAGACAATTATCATGTTACATGAAGAATGAGCACTGGACTTGTTGTCCACTGGTCGTGACCTGTTTTCTTTTATGGGCTACTTAGGCCGGATCTCATCGTGTTACTGGCCATCATTCAATAGCCAAATTGACGAACTTAAGAGATATTAAGGGTCGTGATTGCCAATAAACGGAGTCGCAAGCCATTTGTGCAAAACCAGTTACGATTGGGCCCGGAAGGATTCGAACCTTCGACCAATGGATTATGAGTCCACTGCTCTGCCGCTGAGCTACGGGCCCTGGCTTCGGCATACTATATTAGACTCTCAAGCTGCTGCAATATTTTTTTACCCCTGACTTTAACTGCGAATGTGTTGCAATGTAACAATGTTGCTTGATAGGTTGTTTCGAGTTAAGGATATTACCCATGAAAAACCCTTATAGAATAGGGAAAATACGTTCCGGCAAATTTCCACTTATTTTACACCTGATAGGCCGTTATTTCAAGAAAATTGAGGACGACTATATTACTTTGGCAATAGCCTATTAGCTAAAGGCTCTCACCTGATACTATTTGGGCAACTGCTTTATCGGCAATATTTACTCTTTGGCCGAAAGGTCTGCGCAGAGGAGCTCTTCGTCATTTCTGATGTAAACGTGTTTGTACGCAAAGGCTGGGTGTGACCAGCAGACCCCACCTCGTCGATTCAGTTGTCCTTTTGTAGGTTCGATGAGTTTAGTTCTGCTGATTTCATGGAATCCTTCAGGTGAGAGTTTGCAGATAATCAGTTCGCCGCGTTCGTTGAACATCCATATCTTGTCTTCGTGTCGTACCATGTGAATATTGGACCAGCGGTCTTTGGGCACAGCATCGAGACTTTCCCAGATGCGGTCGCCGGTGTGCAAATCCAGACAGCGGAGCTCGCCGTAACTGTCCACGCCGTAAATGTAGTCACCTTGAAGGACAGGAGTGGATATGCAGCAGTGGAGGCTATCGGTTTTTTTTTCGCTGGGGCCCTTGCGTCGCCAGACTTTTTCGACGGCGAGGCGGACGTAGTCCGCTCCGGATCGAACCGGCCGTTGGCCGGCGGGGTCGACCTTGAGCAGAAGTGAGCCGTCATAAAAAGCGCTGAGGAAAAGATAGCCGTTCTCAAAGACGGGAGTCGCAATATTAAGCACCATTTTTGACGGGGTGAATGGATGTTGCCAGTAGAGCTTTCCGGTCAAAGGATCAAGGCCGACGACATGCGCGCCCGTCCAGCAGACAAGCACGTCTTTGCCGGCCTGTCTGATAATGACCGGTGCCGAATAGGAGGCAGGGTCGTTCAGGGCCCGCCATTTTTCCTTTCCGGTGACTTTATCAAAGGCGACGATGCAGGCGTTGTCTTTGCCGCCGATGTGCACTATAACCAGATCGTTTTGAACAAGTGGAGCGGCAGCAATAGCCCAAGTGGGCATTCTGATTTGGTACTCGGCATCGAGATCTTTGCTCCAGAGGACTTGGCCCTTTACCGCATCGAAACAAAAGAAATGTCCCATCGTTCCGAGCGAATAAGCACGGCCCTCGTTAATGGTAACTGCGGCACGTGGACCATTAGGGTAGCCGACCTTCTTGTATTTGCATTCATAGGAATGGGACCAGATTTTTTTGCCGCTCATGGCATCAAAACAGTGGACGCGCTCGACCGCAGCCGGCGTAGTTAAGCGGTCGGTGATATAGACCCGCCCGTCGGCGACGGTCGGCCCGCTGTAACCGTTTGCGATTTTAGCACGCCAGCGGATCGGAAGCTGCGGAGCATTGAATTTTTGCACAATACCCTTTTCCCGCCAGACGCCATCCCGGTTGGGACCCCGCCATTGGGGCCAGTCTGCGGCTAAAACCTGAATGTTAAGCAGAATCCCGATTATAATTGCGAATATTGATTTTTCAATCATGACCATATACTGCCCTCGTTGAAAAATTGGGTTTGATTTGGGTTTGAATTGGCTTTGTTTTCCGGGACTGCGAAAATGTCATTTCTTTCATAATCCTTTGTTAATATTGAATTTACGCTCATTTGGGCATCCGGTAAATTGGGTTTGATTGGCTTTGAATTGGGTTTGTTTTCACCAAGTGTCCAATTGGATTTGTTTTCATAATTCGTTGTATTATATGGATTTACATTCATTTGACTTTTTTGGAAATTGGGTTTGTTTTGCATAATTGTATCGTATCTCGTATATCGTATGTCGTATCTGGTATTTCGGAATAATGAAAAACTAAAAGTTTCTCTACGATTTTGACTTAAATTTAGGATTTTGAGCATTTGATTCCTTAGCTTTGCTCGAGGACAAGCTTCGGGGGCAAAGATTTGCTATTGTCTATTCGATATACGACATACAACATACGATATACTATTCATATGTTTGATACATATTATACCATAAAACCGGTTTGAAGTCGAGTGAAATCCGGAAAAATCTCCGAGACTCGAAGTTCGTATTGCGTATTGCGTAGAGCGTGAAGCGTATTGCGGATAGCGGATAGTGGTAGGGTAGGGCTTGCCCCACCGTAATCATGTCGATAATATACGAGCAGGCCTCATAACGTCTGAGCGGGCGAGGGTGAATCCGAAGGTGAGGCTGTTCAAGGTTGTCGCTTAGCGCGATGAAGACTATGATATATTCCAACAAAGGTTCCAGAATTGATGCGAAATCCGAAGATTTTGCCTTTGAACTGACGCCTTACACTGACGTCCATGGTGTCACTTCCA
>JAUXAL010000039.1 GCA_030619925.1 Phycisphaerae bacterium
GCATATCATACGGGAACATTCACACCGCCGACCGGTGGAACGGCTGTGGAGGACCGCAAACTATATCCTAATCGCAGAATAATCATCGACTACGTATATCAAGCCGACGGCAGTCGCAGCTTTACAACAGGAGATCTCCAGATAGGTACTATTGATTGGCTCAATGGAGAAGGGGGTTTAGACTTGTCTGAGGGACAGGTGAAGTGTTGTGGTTTAGGGCGAGATCTGAATATGTATCAGGATCAAGACATTCTGAAGTTTCGAAATTTCTACGGATGCGGTGGAAATGGGTTCTATGATGCCGGGCTCGTTGAGTTTGACTCTGTCACCGAAGCCAATGAAACGGGCTACACTACCAGCTATAAAGCCTGTCAGGTTGGGCATGTGTATGTAGTTAAAACCTGTGACGAACTGAACTATGCCAAATTCATTGTAAAGACCGATGAAAGTTCTTTCCGTACCGTTGTCCCGGGCGATTCTGCTCCTATAGAGTTTGCAGGTTATGGCTTAACGATAGATTTTTCAGATTGCAGTGATTATGGGAAAGTCTATGTAAGAAAGTGCTACGGTAGTCCAAATGAACTTCCTGCTTTGCCGTATTACTGGGAGATAACAGGCTTAGACGGCTTGAGCTATTCTGCTGACCTTACAATAACCTACGACTGGAATGACGTAGTAGATTTCAGCTTATCAGAAAATAACCTGGCACTGTATAACTCTTCAGATAACATGGCAACGTGGGATGTGCTGGAAACGCAAACAGATCCAGTTGAGGACACTCTGCTTGTCGAAGGATTGACTTCTTTCGGCTTCTTTGCAATTTCCGCTACCGGCGATTGCTTTCCGGATTATGTTGACACCGGCGATTTTGACGGCGACTGCAATGTGAATTTCATAGACTATTCTATGATGGCCCTTCATTGGCGGCAGAATACACCATTTTTCGATATTTCCCCCAGCCCTACAGGCGATGGGATAGTCGATGCAAACGATTTGGGCGTCCTGTGCGATAACTGGCTGGCTACCTGGCCATAGACTCTGTACCAGGCAGCCGAATTTGGTTTCCTTTTGACCTTGCTTATATTTAACGCGGCGCCTGAGAATTTGGAAGATCTGCAATTAGATGACTTTTCAGTCACTTCGCAACTTACCCCGTTGCTTATGGGCCAGGTTTTCAGAGTTCTCAAACAGGAAATCTGCCATCAATAGTTTTTTCAATATATGCTAAATGGCTCCAGGATTGGCCAAGGGTAATTAAAGGTGTCCGGTACTTTTTCACGTTGAATCGCTTCGGGTTTTCTCCAGAATTTCCATTACCGATACAAGTTTGTCGATTTTTGACCCGCCACACAGTAAGGCGGGTTTACTTAAGCAGTCCTTCTCGTATCGAAAGCCTAATGATTGACACAGGTTTTTCAGCTTTTTTCCTTTAATCCGTGCTAATCCGTGTAATTCATCCTTCGTAGCGATTCTATCGCGGAGAATGGATCTGTGGCTAAAAAAATCCGTGTAATCCGTGGTTAATAAAAAAAGATATAATCTCTTCGTTCTCTGTGCTCTCTGTGGCTAAAAAAATCCGTGTAATCCGTGGTTTAAATTTACTTGAAATCTAACCGGTTTTATGGTATAATGTATCTAATTAATAGAAAATGGATACTCGATACTGGATACTGGATACTGGATAGTCAATCGTCAATCATCCATCGTCAATCGTCAATCAGAAAGGGGGTTCCCCATGGCCAGCAGGCGAACATATAGCGGATAGCGGGTAGCGGATAGCAAATCGTAAATACTCTTGGAGCGAAACGGAAAATCCTTAGGGGAATTAACAATCATGAGCATCGAGAATCCAACTTTAGCTCACTTTAGTCACTTTAGTCACTTTTATCTTGTCCTCGGCCCTCTACATCTGTCGAGAACCCTCTACAAATCAACTCTTTTTATTCAAAACAAAGCCAATTTCCGAAAAAGTCGAATGAACGTAAATCTATATAATACAACGAATTATGAAAATAAAAGCGATTGGACACTTGGTGAAAACGAACCCAAAACGAACCCAATCAAACCCAATTTAAAAAGAGCCCAAATGAATGTAAACTCACTTATAACAAAGGATTACAGAAAAAACGACGCTTTCGCAGTCCAAAAAAACAAACCCAATTCAAACCCAATTTCTTCAAAGGCCAAAATGAACGTAAGTTCTGTTTTAACAAGGAAATATGAAAATGTACCACTTCGCAGACGCCGGGAAAACAAACCCAATCAAACCCAATTTCAAACTTTTTGCTGGGGATGTCGTACGGAGAAAATTATGTTCTGTAACCGTTTAAATGGGAAATGTCAGATTATTATTCTGCTCTTGCAAGGACAGCGAACAGGATGAGTCCGAAGCAGAAGGAGGCAAAAAAATGGAGATTAAAATTACGAGCTCGGCTTTTGCCGATGGCGGCTTGATTCCAGCCAAGTACACCTGCGACGGTGCGGATGTCTCGCCGCCGCTGCAGTGGGGTGCGGTCCCTGAAGGCACTAAGAGTATCGCCCTTATATGCGATGACCCCGATGCGCCGATGGGCACGTGGGTGCACTGGGTCTTGTTTAATCTGCCAGCCGAGACCAAAGAGCTGGCAGAGAACATTCCGCCTGACAGGACCTTGCCCAGCGGAGCTAAGCAAGGCACAAGTGACTTTGGCAGGATCGGCTACGGCGGTCCTTGTCCGCCCAGCGGCACGCACAGATACTTTTTTAAGATTTATGCGCTCGATGCCGAAGTCGGCTTAGAAGCCGGTGCCGGCAAACGCCAGCTACTCGGGGCCATGGAAGGACATATCCTCGGACAGGGACAGCTAATCGGCAAATACAAAAGGCGGTAAATCCGGAGCTTCTTGTTTGTTACTCGATGGTCACGGCGTGCTGGAATTAAGAAGTTCTTCGGTATAATGGTAGGCTAAAGAGCAGCCATTTATTGCTTGAGTTGCGAATGGTTGCATGGTACAATAAATAATGTTCAGAGATAAGCGATAATTTTGGAAGCGTACTTTAGAAGCAAATGAAATGAACATTATTATGGACAAACAAAGAGGGCTTGCCCCGTTAGAAGCAGGTCAACTTCGGGCGGGGCTCTTAACGGCCTTTACGCTAATAGAACTCTTGGTGGTAATCGCCATTATCGCGTTATTGATGGCGATCTTGATGCCGGCGCTGCAGCGGGCCAGGGAGCAGGGCAAGCGTGCGGCTTGTCTTAGCAATCTAAAGCAGCTGGCGCTTGCATGGATAATGTACGCGGATGACAACGATGGCAAAATCTGCGCCGCCAACATAGGCCATTCAGATTATGGTTGGGTTGGCGCAATGGATGTATCGGATCCCATAGAGAATCAGATAGCGGCAATGCAGGGGGGAATGCTGTACCCGTACTGTAGTAACTTAAAGCTTTACAAGTGCCCAACCGGTATACGCGACGAGATGCGGACGTACTCTATAGTTTGTTCTATGAATACTAATGTCGGAAGCTCCTGGAAAGGGACGGTGATTAAGAACAAAACGCAGATTCGCAGGCCGGGCGAGAGGGTCGTTTTTGTGGACGAAGGCCGGATAACTAACTTCGCTTTTGCAATTTATTATTACGAGTCGAGATGGCGGGACATGCCTCCGCTGCGACACGGTAACGGGACAAACTTCTCCTTTGCGGACATGCACAGTGAATACTGGAAGTGGAAAGACCCACTCACGACAAAGATTGGCAATAGGGAAAGTGTTGACCCTCATCAGCCGGGCAATCCGGATTTGCACAGGATCCAGAAGGGCGTATGGGGGAAGTTGGGGTATGACCCATCCAAATAATTATTGATTTTTATCAGGCACGCCAGCTTCATTGTAAATCGGCCAAAGTTATTAATTTTCCCACGCCGACATTTATGTAGTTCCTGCCAAAATGCTTTTCAAACAAACCTCTTGCCTTATCGCCGGAGCAATGACAGGGGCCGACGTAGCGTACACCCAATCGCTTAAAAGTCGAGATGATTCTTTCTATCTTGCCTTTGCCCGCCCATTCCAGATGAAAGCCGCCCATTACCAAAAGGATATCATCTTTTATTAAGTCTTTTGCTGCATTTACGACTCTTATGATGCCCGGATGCGCACAGCCGGTTATTACTACCAGGCCATTATCTGTCCGGATAATTAAGGACTGCTCTTTTATCCATTTTCCAAGCTGGCCGGTGGAATAAACATTTTCACAAATCTTCAAAGACTCTTTGACCTCAACTATTTTTGCCCCATAGTCTCTCGCGTTATCTTTAAGCCTTTTTGGAAATGATTTTGGCAGATAAATAGTAACGTTGGGATTCTTTTCAAGTAAACTACCCAATCCACCGGTATGGTCGCCGTGAATGTGAGAGAGAACAACTATATCTATGCTGTCAGGCTCTATTGCTGATTTTTCCATATTATCGAGCAGAGAGCGGCCGCCACCGGTATCGAGGAGAATGGTTTTCTCAGTTCCGGTAAAAGTTGCGGAAAATCCCCAGGCGGTCTCCAGTCCCTGTTTGCAGGGGTTGTTGTCATATGTAACTGTGATGGCAAGATCATTAACGCCCGGTGTAGAAACAGCTTTGGCTTCTTCATTCATAAATAACGATTATAACCGCTAAACCGCTAAGATAGCAACTCGCTAAGCAAAAATGCAACCTGCTCAAGGGTAAAGAGTAAATCGCCGATTTGTTGAAGGGCTGAAAGAGGCCGATAATAAAGGCGGCACAATAGGGTCATACTGCCTTATTTTTGGCCAAAGTGCCATAATTTTCCCTTGACATTTCTACCTCAACCAGATAGACTATATTGCATTCTTAGGAAAGGTAGTGAGGAGGTGTTTTTTTGTTTCCTACCAGACTGCCCGTCCCAAAAACAGTTGTTCTGTGTCGGTTTTTTATTGTTCGCGCACGTGGAGGTGTAAGATGAAACGTTTAATGCTGATAATGTCGGTATTTTCCGTGTTGATAGTAACCTCAAACAAAGGATTGGGCGGTGATTCACTTCTCAATCTCGGGCCCGAAGAGCTCGTTCAAGCCAACGGCGTGGACATCGAGGTGCCCGGTTACTCCGTGCCGTCCTTCGTGGACTGGAATAACGACAACCTGAAAGATCTGGTCATCGGCGAGGGCGGCGGCATTAGGGATGGGAAGGTCCGCGTGTACATTAATGTGGGAACCGAACCGAATCCGCAGTTCTCAGATTACTTCTACGCCCAGTCCGAGGGGGCCGATCTGACTTGTCCTGCGTCCGGCTGCCTGGGATGCTTCCCACGGATGGTCTATTGGGATGACGACACACGCAAGGACTTGCTTGTGGGCCAGGCCGGTGGAACCGTCAGAATCTTCCGGAATATTGGCTCCGAGGAAAGTCCGAGGTTCGATGATGGGCCGTTCCTCCAGGTCGGCCAGCCCGGCTCGAAGAGAGACATCGACGTGGGAAGACGAGCAACCCCTTGTGTCGTGGATTGGAACAACGATGGCAACAAAGACCTGGTCATTGGGGCCTTAGATGGCAGGATCTATATCTTTATCAATGAGGGAACCGAGACTGAGCCGGACTTTCTCGTCGAAACCTTCGCGCAGACAAAAGGTTGGGAGCTGACTGTATACGGCAAACGGTCAAGTCCTGTGGTTGTCGATCTGGACGGCGACAGCAGGAAAGACATTCTTACCGGCAACACGAACGGCCAACTGTGGTTCTACAGCAATGTCGGGACCGACGCCGAGCCGACCTTCTCGGATTACTCGCTCGTCAAGTCCGACGGCGTCGATATCGACCTTCCGGGCTCGCCGCGGTCGAGGCCGTTCGTCTGCTTCTGGACCGGAGACGGCTACTTCGGCCCGATAGACGGCTACTTCGATGTGTTGATTGGAGCCTCCGACGGAAAGGTGCATCTGTACCGAGGCATACCCACATCCGGTGATATAGACGGTGACGGCGACGTAGACTTCGTGGATTTCGCCTTGTTTGCTGTTCATTGGCGGCAAACCGACTGCGGCCAATGCGGCGGAGCCGACTTAACCGACGATGGGAAAGTGGACACCGATGATTTACGCCGGTTTACTGAAAACTGGCTGGAAGGTCTTGGGACCCCATTTTCCGATACGCCGCAAAATGGGAACCCTGTTGAATAGCTGTTTGTTCCGAACGGCGTTTCCTTAAGCGTTTTTTCGGACTAATCGTTTCGGCCGTAAAGCCAATGCGCATCAGTCAATTCGTAATCGATGATTTCATCGGGGCTGAAAAACAGTTTGATTTCCTGCTCAGCCGATGCAGGACTATCCGAGCCGTGAATGAGGTTGTATCCTCTTGAACAGCTAAAGTCCCCCCGAATAGTACCAGGCTCGGCATCGTAGCCGAAAGTAGCCCCTATCATCTTGCGGGTCATATTTATAACGCCCTCAGCTTCCCAGGCCGTTACAAGCACCGGTGCCGAAGACAGATATTTTATTAGGCCTTCAAAAAACGGTTTTCCGCGATGAACAGCGTAGAGTTGACCAGCCAGCTCTTCGGAGATTTGCACAAATTTGGCGGCAACGAGCTTAAGGCCTTTTTTTTCAAATCGCCCGATTATCTCACCAGCTAAATGTCGCTGTATACCGTCCGGCTTGACAATGATTAAAGTGCGTTCTGTCATTCAAAGATATTTTCGATTTCCACCCGCCGAAGGCGGGTTTGACCCCAACCCGGCGTTACCGGGTGATTTTCAATTGGCACTCGAATTTTGGAAATTATATTCCCTTGGTGACAATGTAAATTTCGACCCGTCTGTTTTGTGGATTACCTTTTTTGTTAGGCTTGTTTTCCACAATCGGCCGGTATTCGCCAAAACCTCGTATGCTCATTCGCCCAGACTCAACATTGTTCTTTGCCATTATGTCCAGCACAGATATTGCTCTGTGGGCAGAGAGGTGCCAGTTGGTCGGATGTTTTTCGCGAGTCGAAGGCTTGAGAACAGGAATATCATCGGTGTGCCCGGCAATTATAATATCGAATCTTTCGGCTTCTTCGGAATTCAAAATTTCACAAAGCAATTTAACAGCTTCGACCGCCGTGGATGCCACCTTGTCACTGCCCTTTTCAAAAAGTAAATCGCTCTCGAACTTTACTATGCCTCGGCTCAAATCGTACGTAACCATATCGTGCTCTTTGGCAAAGTCCTCCAGCATAGTACTGAGCTCCACCGGCAGCGTCGCTCCGCCGTAAAGCAACCTCTGTTGCATCGAAGCAATCAAATCCTTCTTTTTGGCAATGTCTTCCTCAAGTGCAGCGATTGTTTGTTGCAGCGTCTCTACTTCGATATTACTCTTGCCTCGAGCATCACCAAGTCGTCTTTTATACTGCTCCAGCTGTAGCGTGCTAACCTGCAGCTCGCTCTCAAGCTCCGCTATCCGCTCTCGCTGCGTATCGTTTTGGATTCGCAGGTCCTGTAGCTCCGACTCGCAACCACTTATCAGCAGGCCACAAGCACATACAAGGAAAATAGCTGAAAGTTTGACAGTTCGCATCATTCAATCCTTTCCAAGAAAATTAAGACAGTTTTTTTTGACCATCCCTAAAATACCCAAGCTCTTTATTTACAAGCTATTACAGCCCCGTGAATTTTGCGTTCACCACCCTCGCCCACAAATAAAACCGATTTGTGTCTGTCCGTCAAGAATAAATTACAAAATATGCAATCCATTAGCAGCTTTTTCTCAGCTGGAAAATAATACCCGGCGGGGCGGTCTTTGTTATACTATCAGGTGCAACGCAAAAGACAAAAGTATGTTCTCTACGCGCCTAATTGCAGAACCGCCTGGCTGAGCACTTTGGCCGGTCCAATTGCCCTGCCCCCTACGAAAGGATTGCACAGCGAGATGCCCCTTTTGCCGGTTCAAAAAGAGTTGAGAGGAAACTACCTTGCCGAACGTTAAGCTATTGTGTCTTCCGCAGTCCCGGTTGCCTGCACCCCCGTACTTTTGGGCTTGGCCATCCTGCGGACTGCGGACTTACAAAAGCAAGAACGGGAGTGGCGCAGGCACAGATGTCAGGATTTAGCTTTCTTTGCCTTTTTGGGCTTCTTTGGCTCTTTTGGTTTTTTCAGTTTTTTTGCTTTCTTGGCCTTCTTACCTGCCTTAGCAGGTCCGCCGCTGAGCATAAAAGCCGCACCAACCACCAAACCCGATACCACGATAGCCCCAAGCAGGATATACCAGATTACGCCCTGTATTTGTGTCACAATCGAAGGCACCACACCCCTTAGACCTGCTACAGCCACAACTGCGGTGTAAACAAGAACCACCAACGGCAAAAACAGCAGCATTCCAATAGTATTACTTTGCGCATCTGGTGCCAGCTCAATATATGGCTGAGCTAATGCCGGGACCTCTAGAGCGGGTTGGGGACCGACAAACTCCTCCTCTTCGGTGAGTATTTGCTCTGCCTCAGCAGCCACGTCCGCTGCAGAACCGGCTTCAGCCGGCTCCTGACCTTCACCTTCAGCCGTGTAAATTTCGTCAAGAATACCGCCTAATGAAGTATCATCAGCCTGCAGCGAAAGGTCCAACAGGCCCGAACCGCTTCCGAAGCTATCCAGATTTACATCTTCTTCGATCTTTTCCAATGGCACTTCAGGCGTTGTGCCTATTGTACCCGTTGTACCCGTTGTACCCGGTGGGGCTGTGGTCTCGGCCATCGTATCATCTGTTACTTGGTAATCACGGTCAGTTTCTCCGAGAACGCTGACTCCTTCGCCGGTTATGGCGGTGTCAGCATCGGTCAATTCACTTGGTGGCACTGACACGCCAGCTTCCGGTGCCAACAAAATCTCATCTGTGTCTGCCGCCTGTTCTGACGGTGCCGGAACCTCTGGTGCCAGCGCTTCAGGTTCCGGAGCTTCCAGTGCCGGAACTTCAAGTTCCGGAGTCTCCAGTGCCGGCTCTTCAAGTTCCGGAGTCTCCAGTGCCAGCTCTTCAAGTTCCGGAGTTTCCAGTACCGGCTCTTCAGGTTCCGGAGTTTCCAGTACCGGCTCTTCAAGTTCCGGAGTCTCCAGTGCCGGAACTTCAGGTTCCAGAGGCTCCAGTGCTGGCTCTTCAAGTTCCGGAGTCTCCAGTGCCGGCTCTTCGGGTTCCGGAGTTTCCAGTACCGGCTCTTCAGGTTCCGGAGTCTCCAGTACCGGCTCTTCAGGTTCCGGAGTTTCCAGTACCGGCTCTTCAGGTTCCGGAGGCTCTGGTGCCGGAGTCTCTTCGGATGCCGGAATACCCGTGTCGGACATCAATGCTTCGACTTCTTCAACCTTGAACAACAAATTCGGGCCATCACGAAACTCACGCAACTTACCGTCTTTGACTATCTCTTTTAATTCTTCCTCTGTTTTATTGAGTTTCTTGGCGGCTTCCTCTAATGAATAAAACATACCAGCCATAATCACTACCTCCCATGAGCTAACAACGCCGCTTGCAACGCTTTTTTAGCTCATCAAAAAAACGGCTCTTAACACTCAATATTGTATCTTAACCGCTGTAAATATGCAACCTTTTTTTGCGAAAATGCCATAAATCGATGGCTCACAAGCAATTCCGAAACCCCTGAATCCCAAAATATGATTCTATTGCAATGCTGAGGTGCTTTGTGTAGAATGACTTTTTTGATGAGCATTATTTGCTTTTTCCGAAACCCCCACTGCTTCGCTTTTGCAAAGCAAAAAGATGGGGTGAGGGGCAATAGACGTCCGGTAACAACACGGGAATTATCGGGGTGTAGCTCAGCTTGGCCAGAGCGCCTGCTTTGGGAGCAGGAAGTCGTAGGTTCAAATCCTATCACCCCGATTTGCGTGGATGGTTTGGCCTTTCTATGGGGACGGCAATCACTATCATCGCTCAGAACCTGTCGTCGCCTAATCACTCACATTTGCAATAGATGAGAACGAGGCAATCATGGAAAAAACTGACGCGACTGTATGGAATATCGTTGGGACGCTCGTTATGGTTTTATTCTGTGCGGGGCCGGCCATTGCCGCGAAGCAGGTAGAGCAGTGGACCCGCGTTGAGGACACGTTCCAGAGCACAAACGACTACGACAATCCGGTCCGGGAGGCAAAGCTCAGAGTCGAGTTCACCTCCCCAAGCAGCAAGAAAAGGACCATACTCGCTTTCTGGGACGGTGGCCAAACGTGGCGTGTGCGTTTCTCACCCGATGAGCTGGGCAAGTGGTCCTACC
Organism: Phycisphaerae bacterium; assembly: GCA_030619925.1. Classification (GTDB taxonomy): domain Bacteria; phylum Planctomycetota; class Phycisphaerae; order Sedimentisphaerales; family Anaerobacaceae; genus JAUXAL01. The sequence continues at coordinate 10,231 of JAUXAL010000039.1, forward strand.
GGGCGTCTTGTTCTGATCAACAGAACAAAGGTCTACACAGCAAGAGCGGCTCGTTCCAGTGTGTCCCATACCAAGGGAGCCTGCAGTTCTTCCGACATGGGGAACTACGCTTGTCCAAGAACCGTCGTCATCTCGAACACGCGGATGATACGCCTTTCTTCTGGCTGGCCGACACAGTCTGGTGTGGCCCTTTGTTTGCGGACCTGGATGATTGGCACGTATTCCTGAAGGACCGCGTGGACAAGGAGTTCACGGCGATTCAGTTTGTCATGACCCAGTGGCGCATGGCCGCGACCGACGCGGAGGGCAATCCCACGTTCTGGGGCAAGGAGAAAGTCCGTGTGAATCCCAAGTACTTCCAGCGACTGGACAAGTATGTCGATGCAATCAATGACGCCGGTATGCTGGCGGTGCCGGTCTTGCTCTGGGCCATTCGCGGTAGCGATAATCCCGGCTACTATCTGCCGGAAGATCAGAAGATCGTCCTGGCCGAGTACATGGTCGCCCGTTACGGTGCTCACCAGGCCTTGTGGTTTCTCGGTGGCGACGGCGACTACAGCGGGGACAAGTCCGAAACCTGGAAGCGCGTGGGTCGCGCCGTTTTCCGTGAAGACCAGCATCGCCTGGCCACGATGCATGTGCGAGGTAGAAGCTGGGTCGGCAACGAGTTCCGGAACGAACCCTGGTTCAGCTTCATTAGTTATCAGAGCGGCCACGGCGATGACGACAAGACCTTCCGCTGGCTCAATCAGGGCCCCCCCAGCACCGAATGGAACAAGAAGCCCACGCTCCCGGTCATCAACACCGAACCTAATTATGAGGCCCACAATGGGTACACCTATCGCCGAGTTCATACGGATCATTCCGTGCGCCGGGCTGCGTACTGGAGCCTATTGGTCTCGCCGACGGCGGGTGTCACCTATGGCGGCCAAGGCATCTGGGGCTGGCACACCAAGGTACAGGGACCGGCTGACCATATCCGTACGGGACTTGGCTCGCCCTGGAACGTTGCCAAGGACCTACCTGGAACCTTCAGTATGAAGTACCTGCACGAGCTCTTCAAATCTGTCGACTGGTGGCGGCTCATCCCTGCCCCGCAGCTGTTAGCCGAACAGCCGGGAAAGAAGGACGCCTCCAAGTTCATCGCTGCGGCCAAATCCGGCGAGGGCGATCTGGCGGTTATTTATTTGCCTGAAGGCGGCACCGTCAAGGTCAAGACCGACCTGCTCAAGAAAGGGCTCACCGCGCGCTGGTTCCACCCCCGCACCGGCGGCTTGCTCGAAGCCGGCAAAGTCCAGAAATCACCGCAAACCTTCAAAACGGCAGACCGCAACGATTGGGTGCTGATGTTGGGTAGATACTCAAACTGACCGATGTGGTCACCGCGGCGCCCAGCCAGGGTGATGCGAAGAATCTTACTGGGGGCCCCGTGCCGCTATGATGCGATTATTCTTTACTAAGGCCAGATGCTTCGCGGAGTTTACCCTTGAGCACAGCGAAGGGCTCAGCATGACAGCTTAAAACCGGTCAGTTTGAGTAATTTAAGGGATTGCAGCATTTTGCCGTGTGTGCTTTGGGAGCAGGAAGTCGCACGTTCAAATCGTGTCACCCCTATTCGCACAACCTGCTACTGTGTAAGAGGCAAAAGAGTCACTATACACAGCTTTTTATTTCGTGCAGGCTTCTTTTGCAGATGGAACCTCCGGCATAAATTTGACAGTTAATGGCAGAAAGACGGTAAAGGTTGTACCTTGGTCCATCTCACTTTCGACCTCAATTCTGCCGTTGTGCATCGTGACAATTTTGTTAACGATGGAAAGCCCCAGCCCTGTACCCTGAATCTGTTTGCCGGGTCGGTCTACTCGGTAGAACCGGTCAAATATTTTTGAAAGCGCTTCTTTGGGTATCCCCATACCTGTATCGCTAACACGTATGACCATTTCGCCGTCTGTCACTTCGACACAGATAGCTACATGGCCGTGTTCAGGAGTAAATTTTATTGCATTATTAACCAGGTTCATAACGACCGACTCAATTTTGCCTTCATCGGCTTGCAACGTGGGAAGCTCATCACCAATATCCTTTCTTAGCTGAATATTTTTCTTTTGAGCCAATGGGGTCAAATTTAATAAAACTTTCTCAATAACTGCAGCGACGTCCACAGTCTCTCGTCTCATCTTAGCGGCTCCGGGTTCAATCCGTGACACTTCAAGCAGATCTTCAATCAATGCCGCCAGCCGATTTGATTCCTCATCGATAATAGCCAAGAACTGCCGCCTGGTTTCTTCGGGCATATTGGGGTCACGGAGGATTGTGGCCGTGTACGCTTTGATCGAAGTCAGAGGTGTACGCAATTCGTGCGACACCGAAGAAGTAAAATCAATTTTCAAACGATCAACTTCGCGCTCATGAGATACATCACGAAATACCATAACGACCCCCACGACCGCTCCTTCGCTTTTACGGATGGGGGCGGCACTGACAGCGATAGGGCACTCAGTGCCTTTTCTTGATATGAGAGTATCGTATTCAGTTCCACGTTCGGTCTTTCCTGATTGAAGAACCTCGTCGATTGGGCTTTCGATGAACTCTTTGGTCTTTTCATCGACAATCCGAAAAACCTTATCCACAGCCTTTCCCTCGACCTCCGCCGATTTCCAGCCGGTGAGATTTTCGGCGACTATGTTAAACAGAATTATTCGCTTGTTGATGTCTACAGCAATAATTCCCTCACTCATACCACCTAAGGTAATGCTCAACAGTTCCTTCTCTGTCGCAAGTTCCTCCACTTTTTCTTCCAAATGCGCATAGGATTCTCTCAACTTGACGGCCATATCATTGAAGGTCCTGGCAAGCTCTCCTACTTCGTCTTTTCTATTAGCCACCACGCGGTGCTCTAAGTTACCATCAGATATGATCTTCGCTGCTTTTGTAAGACCGATTATCGGTTTGCAGATCGATTGGGCCAAAAGGAACGAAACAACTGCTCCCAGCAAGACGGCAAAACTACCCGATATCACATCATGAAGAATTAAACGCCTGATTGTTGCTTTGATCGGTTTGGAAGAAAGCCCTACCATAACATACCATTGTTCATTGTCTATCGCGACAGAGCGAACCAATAATGTTCCATATTCCTTTTGTTCAGGGAAAAAATAGTCGGGCAGTACGGTGCTTTGCTCAGCCAAAAAGGATAGATCAACCGTATCTCCGTAGAAAGACTTGTCATTAGCCATAAAGATTGTACCATCGGGCTTGACAATCCTGGAGCAAATCACTTCGCCTCGTTCGCGCCAGACGGATTCGGTCAACAACTCTTCCACAAATACCCAGTTTGAGGAGGAAAAGGCCTTTTCAGCAGCAAAGGCAATATCTTTAGCTGTGCGCTTACCCAGAAGGATTAGTTTGTTGGTTAGCACTGCTGTCTCTGTTTCCACAGCCATATAAGTGCTTATCCCAACCGTGGCAATAACCAGCAACACCGCATAAAGCATTATCTTGTGAAAGATTGATACTTTGACTCCAACTTCCATTTTTTTGCTCTTGCTTATTCATCGCGGTTGCCCTCCTTGGTTTAGTCTGGTTCTATCCTTCCGCCGCCATCATGGCTATTTTCGGCATAAAACAGATGAGTTGTTATTTAAGTTTTGGGTGATTGGTCGGTGAAAGCAAAAATAAAGACACTGCAATAAACAAACATAATTTGGGCGTGTTTTTATCGGCCAATAGCAATTGCTGCGGAGAAAAATTTCCACACCGGCGAAGAAGTCCCATAAGCCTACCATCTTCTGGCAAGCAGAGTTTTGAGGGTGACAAGGATTTCGTCGCTTGCGAGCACGTTGTCACCGTTTAAGTCGTAGCCGACCGAGACGGTTATTGTTCTGAGGTTGCTCTTCTTTTTGGAATCATCAACTACATTGCACAGGTATAAGCCATCGAGAGATAAATTTTTTTCCTTAAATTTGTTGTCGTAGTGGTATATCGAGCGTGCTTTTATGTCATCAAGTTTGGTCTGGGCGAGTGTAAGGCTGCGGGTTTTGTGCTCGATAATTCCGGTGTTGAGGTGGGCAGCGGTCAGGGCTTTTAGAATTGGAACTACTGCGATAATCAACAGAGCCGAGGCGACAACAGTCTCGGTGAGAGTGAAGCCCGCAAGACAATTGCCGATTGCCCAGGGCCGAGGGCCGATTGGAGGCCGAAGACCGAAAATTGGAAGTATCTTTCTGCTTAGTTTTCGGCGCATCTTACCATACCTGTTGCTGGAATAATGGTGATTGTAAAGGTTTTTCCCGGAGCTGAGACGCTAAGTTCAGTATCACTTCCGCTTAATAGATTTCCCAATGGGCCGAATCCAAAATTTGCACCACCAGTGCAGCTAACAGCTGAATTGATGTTGTGTGAATCCACCGTTGTCGAAGTATCGAGGTTTATTATTTCGTAAGCGGTATACGGAGCAGGGCCGACCATGTTTAGTGTAAAGCCGCTGGTGTTGTTTGCGGCGTCGGAGATGGCAAGTGTGCGTGTGTGACGAAGGTCGGTAACAATTTTTCTGGCCTGGCCATCGGCTTTTTGTTTTGAGATGGCAGAAAAACTGAATCTCGGCATAGAAATAGCCGCCAATATACCCAGAAAGATTACAACCAGGATTAACTCTACAAGTGAAAATGCGTTCTTTTGCCTGGTCATGTGCGAGCCCCATAACAACATATCAAGAACGGCCATAGTCGAACTACGGCCACCTTGCGTTGGTATTCATTTTAAAATAAATCCGTCCCGTTGCTACTAAGATGTCAGCCCCCTTAGTGGCTATGGTTGGTGGCGTCAACCCTTTTGTTGACGAGGGCATCGGGGTAGGCCGTCTTAAATGGACAGTCGGGTGGACCGTCCGGGAAAAGAGCAATATCTCCCGTTACGACCGACAGAGTAAGTGGGTAAGTACCATTGTTATCTGCCGCGTACAACTCAATCTGAGAGTTCATAATATCGATGTTGGTCGCACAGGCGTTTGCCTTGGCGTTGTAGGCGCTTGCAGTTATCCTCGGAATTGCAATTGCAGCCAGAGCCCCCAGGATTAGAACTACGATTAACAGTTCAACTAATGTGAAGCCTTTTTTGCTACGCACTTTTTGCTCCTCGTCTAATCACCCAGAAGAAAACCGCACTTGCGCTTATGTAAATATTCGACATAAAAAGCAGGATACTTCCGCATTTTTTTAAAAACAATTCTCATTTATTTAACGCGACTCATATAATCAAACATTGGCAAATACACGCCCATAAGTATAAAACCGACGATTAGTCCCATAATAAGTGTCATAGCAGGCTCAAGCTTGACCAGCAGGGTTTTTATTGTTCGGTCGATATCTTTGTCAAGAAAATCGACACCTTTATTCAGCATTTCCGGCAGTGCGCCCGCCTCTTCTCCCGAAGATACCATCTGGGTTATTATCGGAGGAAAAATGTCATAGTTTCTCAAAGAACCTGCAACAGAGTCGCCTGCTTCTATTGATCGCTGCAACCGACCGGTTATTTCGGAGATTCTTGAATTATTGGCAACGGCGCTTGCAACATCCAAGGCTTTGATGAATGATATCCCGGCAGAAGCCAGCATCGCAAATGTCCGCATAAAACGGGACACAACGACCATGCGGTTTAGCCTGGCAAAGACAGGCATATTCAATTTAAAAACGTCCCATCTGGTTTTCAGATATGGATTTTTCGATAACCGCCGGAACAGAAACACCGAGCCTACAATAATCAGCAGAACGAGCCACCACCAGCTTCTAACCAGAACACTTAAACCGACAAGGGCCTTCGTAGGCCCAGGCAGCGGTACATGCAATTGTTGGTATAGTTTTGAGAATACCGGAATAATGAAGATTACCAGGACGGTAACTATCACAATGCACATAACGCCCACCACGATTGGGTAAGCAAAGGCGGACTTTACTTTGCTTTTGAGGTCGGCTTGTTTTTCCATATAGCTTGCACTCATCTCGAGAGTCTCAGAAAGTCTTCCGCCGGATTCACCTGCTTCAAGCATTCCGACGAAGAAATCAGAGAATACCTTTTGGTATTTTTCAAAGGCCTCTTTTAACGTCGTTCCAGCTTCGATGCTTCCTCTGATGTCCGAAAGTACGTATTTGAATGCCTGATTTTCAGTTTGTTCCTCAACTGTTTCGAGGCATCTGGCAATTGGCAGCCCTGCCGAACACATCCCAGCGAACTTGTAGGCGAAAGCGACTACTTCAGCTTGCTTTATCTTTACACGCTTTCCTACCTCAATTTTCTTGCGCCTGGCCTTGAGGAGCGTATCGCCCATCTTAGCCAGCTCTTTCCGGAGCGCAGCAACGCTATCAACATCGTTGTAAATGCCGGAGAGCTTGTTTCCGTCTGCATCCCTTGCTGTATACTCATAGACCGCCATCACTCTGTCTCCATATCAACAAAGCGCAGCAATTCTTCGAAAGTTGTTGAACCATTGAGTATCTGTTCGATGCCGCTCTTGCGCAGTGTCTTCATTCCTTCGTTAATTGCCTGCTGCTTCACAGTGTTACCACCGCCTGTGTCGACTACCATCCTGCGGATTTCGAGCGAGACGCACAATATCTCGTAGATCGCCTTGCGTCCACGATATCCGGAGCTGTAGCAATAATTGCAACCCTGGCCCCGGTACAACTGAACTTTCTTACTCTTATCAGACGGCGCGAGCAGTTGTTTAAGCTCCTCGGATGAGGGCGTATAAGGCTGTTTGCATTTAGGACAGATCGTTCGAACAAGTCTTTGGCTCGCCGTTCCAAGAAGCGCTGAGGCGACAAGAAATGACGGTATCCCGAGGGTAATCAAACGCGAAATTGCACCTGCGGCATCATTTGTATGCAGTGTGCTTAAGACCAAATGACCGGTCAGGGCTGCGCTAACAGCTATTTCGGCGGTTTCAAGGTCACGAATTTCGCCCACAAGTATGACATCAGGGTCCTGCCGCAGTATGTTTCGCAGAACCGATGCAAAAGTCATCCCTGCCAGTGGTTTGATCTGGACCTGGGTGATGCCATCAAGACGATACTCAACAGGGTCTTCGACAGTGACGATATTTCTTTCCGCTGTATTGAGTAATTGAAGAATCGAATACAGGGTGGTGGTCTTGCCGCTTCCGGTGGGGCCGGTAAGCAAGAGCATGCCGTAAGGATTCTTGACCAGTGATTTGAATTTCCGATTATCGTCAGGCGAAGTTACGATTTTATCAAGTGACCACTTATCTGTGCTCTGGTCGAGTATCCTGATAACAATCTTTTCTCCACCGACCGAGGGCAACGATGAAACTCTCAGGTCGTAAGTACGACCAGCGTGCTCTTGTGTTATGTGGCCGTCCTGAGGAGCTCGCCGCTCAGATATGTCCATCTCAGCCAGGACCTTAATGTGCGATACCACTTCCTGTTGAGCTGATGACGGCACATTTATCGCATCGCGCAGGAGCCCATCGATGCGGTAGCGGACCCTCATATCCGGCTCCTGGGGCTCGATGTGTATATCGCTGGCCCCTACGTCGATAGCACCGCTTATAATTGAAGAAACAAGCTTGGTGATGGGGTCATCACTAACTCGAGACGATTTACCCTTACCCTCGGCATCGCCCGGCTTACCTTTATCAGCACCATCCTTTAGCCGCATTGAAGCTATGGCCTGGCGAGTAATATTTCGCACATCGAAGTGGTATCTGACAGCATGTTTGATTGCATTCGGCGTGGCAGCGACAGGAACAACCTTGCAACCGGTCTTCATCCCTATTTGGTCCCTGACAACAAGATTCCAGGGTTCGCTCATTGCCACTATAAGATTGTCACCATCTTTCTTGACCGGAATTACATTATGCTGCTTTGCCATCTCATATGATATCATATGAGCTGCCATTGGATACACCATGTCCGGTGAGAGGTTTATAAATTCTATTTTGTTGCTGGCGGCGATTATCCTGGTGAGCTGTTCTTCATCGACCAGATTATCTTTCTTGAGAATATTTATCAGGCTGTGACCGCTTGTTTTTTCCTCTTTGAGAACTTTTTGCAGGGTCTTTTCGTCGAGAATGTTCTCTTTGAGAATATATAAAACAGCAGGGTCCTGCTTTCGCATAATTACCTGGGTTCCCATTTTGCGACTTATGGCAAAATGGGGTCCCACCTCACTCATCCAAACATACAATCAGACTAACCCCACAACCACTATCGACATTACCCCGTGCAGGCTTAAATGAGACACCGGCAATATGTCAGATTTGATGGGGCAATAGGCCGAGACTGCGACCGATAACAAACCGGTCAAGAACTTCATCGGCACAGCAAAAGCAGAAACGTGTATGGCTCGTAATCCCATTCTGCTCTGAGAAAATCTAAACTCGTCTGCTTGAGGACCTCTCTTTTTGCCATTTTGAGACGCAACATGCGTTTTTTTGCTAATACGAGCGCGCGTTTAGACCGAAAAAGTCTGTGAAACAACTTTGGGGTGCGAAGGGGTCCAATTTGCCCCAAGTTGCAAAATGGGGGCCCAAAGAACTGAGACGTTCATATAGGGAACCCTAAAAGGCAGACACTAATGTTAGAATTGTTTAAGTCAAAAAAGAAAACCGATCGAGTCAAGATACTTATCGTTGATGATGAGCCTGATCTGGTCAGCACCATTCAATATCGCCTTGAAGGTAGCAACTGTGAGGTTGTTACCGCCGCCAACGGAAAAGAAGGCCTGGAAAAAGTAGTGAGCGAAAGGCCGGACCTTGTACTGCTGGATACTAATATGCCGGTTATGAATGGGCACGAGATGCTCAGATGTCTCAGAGAGCACCAAGATTTAAAGGACACACCCGTAATAATGGTCACTGTGATATGTGAGCCGCAGGATATAGCTACGGCCTCATCCTACGGCATTGCGGATTACGTTACTAAGCCGTTCGATTTCACGGAGCTGATGGAAAAAATTGCAAACGCCCTGAAAAATAAGGACACCGGGTAATGCACGAAAACAAGTTGCTAAGAGAGGAAACCTGAATGCTCAAAGCAAAAGACATTATGACCGAAGATGTAATCAGCGTGAAAAAAGACACCCCGATATATGAAGCTGTAGATATCCTGGCCGAAAATCAGATAGCCGGGATCCCTGTGGTCGAAGATGATATGACTTTAATCGGTATTCTTTCGGAAAAAGATGTGCTGAGCTTGTTATTCTTCTACGGGCAGGATGAAAAACGGACAGTTAATGATTTTATGACGCAACCTGCAATTTACTTTGATGAGGATGAAAGCTTGATAAATGTTTGTGACTGTCTGACCAATCATGATTTCAGAAGAGTGCCTATCACATCAAAGGGAAAACTGGTCGGCGTCGTCAGTAGAGCGGATATCATTGAATGCATTCGCCATTTAAGGCACGAGAACGCCGGGGCATCGGCTGAGGAATCGATTTGGTAACCGCCGCCGGACAACCTGCCGTATCCAAAAACATAGCGTTATGTAGCTTACCATATCTGGGGACAATACCGGCTAAATTGAGGGACTTTGTTTCGCGCCTTATTGCAGGGAGACCAAACGCGAGAAAGTGGATTTGGACGTGTTTTATACGCCGGCATAAAAAATAGGAATGCTCAAAATGAAAATAAGCCAAAAACTGATTTTGGGATATATAGGAATTGCTTTATTGGCGGCAGTTGTTGGGACTATTTGTATTGTTCAGAATAAAAAATCACGGCGCATTGTTGAAGAACAGGTATATAGGTCTATCTCATATCTTAACGATGTATGGAGCCTAATGGAAGCACAGGAGCACCAAGAAATCGCAGCAAACAATTATCTTTTTTTAGATGTGGGTTTAGAAGAAAGAAGGGCCAATTATTTTCACGCAAAGGAACACTTGGAAAAGATTTATCAAAAATATACGAAAGAGGCCTGTGAAGACACAAAACATTGGATGGAAAAATATTATGAGAACATAAAAACATACAATCTCAAAATGGAGGAAACTTTTGAACTGTATAGGCAAGGCGCTGATCCGGAACTTATAAAAGCAAGACTAAGAGAAGCCAATGAATATGCAGAGACTGCACATGAGGATGTATTAGAGCCGATAATTGAACATGTATACAACAAACACTTAGAACCAGCAAAGGAAAATATTGCAAAAGGGATTAATAGAACTACCAGTGCTACCATTGTAATAAGCATGATGTCTGTGTTTTTAGCTGTAGTCGTAGGATTGTTCATCTCTCGTTCCATTTCCACCCCCATCATGAAGCTAAAGAACGCCACAGTTGAAATAGGAAAGGGCAAATTGAACACCAGAATAGAAATCACCTCAAATGACGAAGTCGGTCAATTAGCCGCATCTTTCAAGAAAATGGGTGAGGACTTAAAGACAAGCACTACGTCAATAGACAATCTGAATAAGGAGGTTGCCGAGCGTAAACAGACAGAACAGTTACTGCAGGAAAGTGAGAATAAGTATAGAACGCTTCTTGAGAATCTTCCTCAAAAGATATTCCTTAAAGACAGGAACTCGGCTTATGTCTCCTGCAATGACAATCTCGCCAGGGACTTTAAGATCAAAGCTGAAGAAATTGCTGGAAAAACAGATTACGATTTCCTTCCTGAGGAATTGGCTAACAAATACAGAGCGGATGATGAAAGAATTATGAAATCGGAGAAGGCAGAAGATATTGAAGAGAGTTATCTCCTGGACGGAGAGGAGGTAATTGTCCATACAGTCAAAACGCCCGTCAAAGACGAACATGGTAATGTTACTGGAGTATTAGGTATTTTTTGGGACATCACCGAGCTCAAGCGGGCGGAGGAAAAAATCAAGGAGCTGGCGAAATTTCCGAGCGAAAATCCCAATCCCATTGTCAAGATTTCAAAAGATTACACCATCCTCTACGCAAATGACGCCGGCGCACCTCTACTGGAGACCTGGGGATGTGAAGAAGGTCAGCGTCTGCCGCAGCCCCACTCTAAATTGGTGGAAAAAGTGTTGAGCTCAGGCAAAGCTATTACTTGTGAACTCGAGTCCACCAGCGACCAGGTATTTTCGGTGACATTGGCACCTGTAGTCAAGGCCGGCTATGTAAACGTTTACGGGCTTGACATTACCGAGCTGAGACTTTCAAAAGAATACCTCAAGCAGGTCAGAGAGCAGGCAGAAGTAAAGGCACAGTTTGTCTCTACGGTTTCCCATGAGCTGCGGACGCCTTTGACAACTATGAAGGAAGGTGTAAACATCGTTTTGGATGGCATAACAGGAGAAATTAACAACAAACAAAGACATTTCCTGGACATTATAAGAAGAAATATAGACAGGCTTGCCAGATTTATCAATGATGTTTTAGATTTTCAGAAATTCGAGGCCGGCAAGATGGAAGTTGATATGCGAAGCAACAACATGAATGAAGTCGTGGAGGAAGTTATAGAGACAATGTCCTGCCCGGCAAACGAAAAGGGATTGGATCTGATTGCCAAACTTGATGAGACTATGCCAGCGGTGAATTTTGACAGGGACAGAATTATACAAGTTTTGATAAACCTTGTTGATAATGCCCTCAAGTTTACAGACAGCGGTAACATTACAATCGCCACGGCCAAAGCCGACGATACTGTTCGCATATCAGTACACGATACAGGCCCCGGGATTAAGAAAGAGAACCTGCCGAGACTATTCCATGAATTTGAACAATTATCGGACACCAACGAAAGAAAAACGGGGGGGTCAGGTCTTGGACTCGCTATTTCCAGGAGAATCATAGAAAAGCACAACGGGAAAATCTGGGCGGAATCGGATTCCGGTAAAGGAACGACCTTTTACTTTGAATTGCCCGTCCAGGAGAAGAAAGCTTTAGCTATGGCGGAAAAATCATAACAATATCACACTTTTGCTCCACCCGCAGTGAGCCACCACAGGCCGGACTTTTACTCCCGCGTTCATAATATACCGTTTATATCGCTTATATTGGCTGGGAGTAAAAATATCCTTAAGGAGCCGAGATTCTATCTTCCAAAATGTGGGCCAAATCAGCAATGCTGGCCCAAGAAAAGATGTTTTTTTTATGATATTGCCTGCCTGAGATGCCGATGATTTTACTGTGTAAACAGACGAAAAAGAGGCTATCCACAGGGGGGGTTCAGAGAAACACGACAGAGACTCAAAGAGAGATTGACCAATGAATAGAAAATTATCTGTTTTGCTAATTGAAGACGAAGAGCACATCAGAGCAATCGTAGAATACAACCTGAAAATGGATGGCATTGAGGTGTATCTCGCTGAAGATGGGCCAACCGGACTTAATATTGCAACAACCAAAGAACCGGACGTCATTCTATTGGATTGGATGCTGCCGGGGATGGACGGGTTGCAAGTGCTCGAAAAACTCAAGGCCGACCAAAGAACCAAGAGTATACCGGTAGTTATGCTGACCGTTAAAAGAATGATGCGCGATGTAGGAAAAGCGCTATATGCAGGCGCGGATGATTATATCGTCAAGCCGTTTGAACCGGAAGAGCTGGGTGAAGTAATCAGGCATAAACTTGAGAGCATTGTAAAGATTTGAAAGGCACTTTTTTGCCGCCCACGGTTAGACAACAAGGAGATTGACCAATGAATAGAAGATTTTCTGTTTTGCTGATTGAAGACGAAGAGCACATCAGAACAATCGTAGAATACAACCTGGGATTGGATGGCTTTGAGGTTTATCTCGCTGAAGATGGGCCAACCGGACTTAATATTGCAACAACCAAAGAACCGGACGTCATTCTATTGGATTGGATGCTGCCGGGGATGGACGGGTTGAAAGTGCTCGAAAAGCTCAAGGCCGACCAAAGGACCAAGAGTATACCAGTGTTTATGCTGACTGCGAAAAGAATGATGAACGATGTAGGAAAAGCGCTATATGCAGGCGCGGATGATTATATCGTCAAGCCGTTCGAAGCAGAAGAGCTGGGTGAAGTACTCAGGCATAAACTTGAGAGCATTGTAAAGATTTGAAAGGCACTTTTTTGCCGCCCACGTTAGGCCAAAGAGGAGAACTGATTAATGAGTGAGAAGATTTCTGTTTTGGTGGTCGATGACGAGGAGCATATCCGGAATATATTGGAATACAACCTGGAATTACATGGGTTTAAGGTTTACCAGGCCGAAGATGGTCCCACAGCTCTTGAACTTGCACGAGAGAAAAAACCGGGCATGATTCTGTTGGATTGGATAATGCCGGGGATGAACGGGCTTCAAGTGCTCGAAAAGCTCAAGGCCGACCAAAGGACCAAGAGTATACCGGTGGTGATGTTGACGGCTAAAAAAATGCTGACCGACATAGTAAAAACGCTATATGCAGGCGTGGATGATTATATCACCAAGCCGTTTGAACCGGAAAAGTTGTGTAAGATGATCAGGCGTAAACTTGAGAGCAATGTAAAGAATTGAAAGGCACTTTTTTGCCGACCACGTTAGGCCAAAAAGGAGAACTGACTAATGAGTGAGAAAATTTCTGTTTTGGTGGTTGATGACGAAGAGCACATCCGGAATATATTGGAATACAACCTGAGACTGGAAGGCTTTGAGGTTTATCTCGCTGAAAACGGACGGACGGCGATTGAACATGCCCGCCAGAAAAAGCCTGATGTGATTCTGCTGGATTGGATGATGCCGGAAATGGACGGGCTGGAAGTTTTATCTGAGCTTAAGCGCGATAAGACGACAGAGCATATACCTGTGTTTATGTTGACGGCTAAAGGAATGGCGAACGATGTAGGAAAAGCGCTATTAAGAGGCGCGGATGACTATATTGTCAAGCCGTTTGAACCGGAAGAGCTGGGGGAAATGGTCAGGCATAAACTTGAAAGCACGGTAAAGAATTGAAAGGGCCCCCGCTCCGCGGGAACCAAAGGCACTTTTTTGCCGCCCACGTTAGGCCAAAAAGGAAACTGACTTATGAGTAAAAAAATTCCTATTTTGGTAGTTGAGGACGAAGAGCACATCCAGAATATATTGGAATACAATCTGAAACTGGATGGCTTTGAGGTTTACCTCGCTGAAAACGGACGGATGGGGCTTGAACATGCCCGCCAGAAAAAGCTTGAATTGATTCTGCTGGATTGGATGATGCCGGAGATGGATGGGCTGGAAGTTTTGTCTGAGCTTAAACACGATAAAAAGACAAAGCATATACCTGTGTTTATGTTGACGGCCAAAGGGATGTTAGGTGAAATCGACCGGGCCTTCAATGTAGGGGCTGATGATTATATTACTAAGCCTTTCGATCCTGTACTATTAGGTAACACCATTAGGAAAAAATTAGAAGAATGTGCGAGCCGGAACAAGGTTTGATGAGACCGGCCAATAGAAGCAGTCTTTTTCATGATCGGCTAAACAAAAGAGTGGGGTCATAGAGAATGCAAAACTCGAAGCCAATATTGCTTGTTGAAGATGACAGCGTAGTTTGTGACATTTAGGAGGATTCCCGCCCGTCTTGGCTCGGCCAAGCCGAGACAGGCAAAGCGGGGCCCCGACCGCATTCTTGCCGAGAATGAATTTAGAGCCAAGAATCCAAAATTGAGGAGGCGAAAATCAGCAAAAAGATGAATCGGCTATTACCCCCCCAGTGTCATTAAGGGCGCCATTGGCTGATTTAGATAAAACATTTGTGTGTTGAAAACAAGCCGGCCAAAGTGGAGTGGTCTGTTAGGTTAGAGACGGTAAAAAAATGCAGTACCCAAAGAATAAAATCCGGGCTTCCACAGCTCTGACCCTGCTGGAGATGGTTATAGCTCTGGCGATAATGGCCACCGTCTTTGCAGCCATACTGCCATTATTTAGAAGCATACAGAACAGCTGGGACTCCAAACAGGCTGCCGCTGAAACAGTCCAGAATGGCAGAATCCTGATAGACCACTTAAACCGCAACCTCGCAAAAGCCGTCAAGATAACCGCTGTAAGCGACTCGGCAACAACCATCGGCTATATCCAATTTGAAGACAATGACGGAAACAACCTCGAATATGATATTGCCAACAGCTACGTCAGATTTGGCGTCGTAGGAGACCTTTCAGACCTCGCAGGGCCGGTCAGCCAACTACAGTTTACTTGTTATGATGCCAATGATTTTGGTACGCCGATCACGGATGTCAATCATATCCGCTCCGTAAAAGTGGAAACAATGCTGACCAATTCAGCCACAATGGGTCAGGATAAAACCTTCACAACCTTAGCTTACCTTCGTACAAATGCCAACAAACAAGGGGAGGGAATCACCAAAAAAACGCCTTTCGAGTTTGACACCCTTCAAGGAAAAACTCCCGCTTTGGCACAAGTAGATGACACACATTATTTGTGCGCTTATACCGGATGGGATGGCAGTGGCCGGGCAGTTATTTTCACAGTAAACCCGATTACCTGGACGGTCAGCAAAGGAACGGTTTTCGAGTTCGACGCTTCTGATGGAAAGACTCCGGCTTTGGCAAAGATAGATGACGACAACTATCTGTGTGCGTATGAGGGGCCGGACTCAGATGGCTGGGCTGTTGTTCTCACAGTGAACCCGATTACCTGGACGGTCAGCAAGGGAGCGGCTTTCGAGTATGACACTTCTAAAGGAAAGACTCCGGCTTTGGAAAAAATAGACTATGACCATTACCTTTGTGCCTACAGGGGTGACCGTGATGACGGCTGGGCAACGGTCCTGACAGTCAATACAGGGACCTGGACGATAGCAAAAGAGACGCCTTTTAAGTTTGACAACCAGGCATGCGACACACCTGCTCTATCAAAGATAGACAACACGCACTATCTTTGTGCATACGTGGGTAGGAAAAATAAAGGCTGGGCGACGGTCCTGACGGTCAATACAGGGACCTGGACGATAGCAAAGGAGACACCTTTTGAGTATGACACTTCTAAAGGAAAGACTCCAGCTTTGGCACAAATAGATGATGACAACTATTTATGTGTCTATGAGGGGTCGGGCTCCGATGGCTGGGCCGTTGTTCTCACAGTGAATCCGATTACCTGGACAATCAGCAAAGGAGTGACTTTTGAATATGACAATAAAGAAGCAACAGCACCCGCTTTGGCACAAATAGACAATAACCGCTACCTATGTGATTACAGCGGTAAGGGTGGTGATGGCTGGGCTGTTGTTCTCGTGGTGGATCCGACGACGTGGACAATCAGCAAGGAAACGCCTTATGAATATGATGCTTCCAAAGCAAAGGCTCCGGCTTTGGAACAAATAGACGATAAGTATTACCTTAGTGCCTACGAGGGCGGGAAAAGCAAGGGCTGGTCAGTGGTGCTGGCAGTGGACAAGAAGGTGAGACCCTGAGTGTTTTACAAGGCATGAAAGCTAAACGAAGAAGAAATAATGGTTCGGTACTGCTAATAACTATCTTTGTTATAGCGCTGCTCTCTGCGCTGGTTATCGGCATGCTCCAAATGAATACAGAGGAAATACAGCTTATGCAAAATCAAATCTACGCTGCCCAGGCCCTTGTTACTGCAGAAGCCGGTCTCAACGATGCTTTCTCCGAGCTGCGAGATGATGACGAATGGGTCGGCCCGCTTACCGACGAGCCCTTTAACGGTGGCTTATACAATGTCAGCGTTACAGGCGCTTTGCCGAATCTCACAATCGAGTCGGAAGGCACCTCAGCCCAGGGTTTTGTTGCCAGAGTTAGAGCTGACGTGACAGTAGACACAAGCGACAGCAGCAATCATACAATAAGAATTGATAATTTAAGGGTCAACGAATGACGCCGGGAGCTAAAACCGCACTGGGAATAGAAATTTCGGGCAACAATATCAATCTGGCGCTGCTTAGAAAGACCAGAAATGGCGTTGAATTGCTAAAGACCGCCACCGGGCCTGTTCCCGATGGGGCAATAAAGGACGGCAATATTGAAGACGCAATAGGTTTAGCCAAGGCGATAAAAGAGCTGAAAACTAAAAACAAAATACGTGCACGTCACGCAGCGTTGTCGCCGGTTATCGAGCCGATGCTGCTGCAAGTCGTGGACCTGCCCAATGATGCTCCAATTAACGTAGGGCAATTCGTACAGAATGAAGTGAAACACTATGCAATGCTGTCAATGAAAAGGATTGCGATGGATTTCTGCGGAATAACGTCGTCGGGCAAATCGGGCAATCGACGGGTATTTGTAGTTGCCACAGACAATCAAAAGATTACTGAGCTTACGAAGGCACTGAATCAAGCAGATATAAATATAGATGCTATTGAACCGCCTTTAGTGGCTTATATCAGGGCCTGTTATGCAAAAAGGATCGCCAAAAAATTTGAACAGAATTTACTATTCGCAATAGTTCATGAGGGCGCTCTTACTTTATGTCTATTCAAAAACCAAATGCTTGATTTTGTAAGGACAAAGCGCCTTGAGGCCCACAAACGTGACTCCGACGAATGTCTCGAATGGATAGCAGAAGAGATAAATGCGGTACTAAAATTCTACGAGCTTGAGGTTCATAATAAACGCAATAAATGGGAGGTGACCCTCCTCACAAGTATTCGCAACAGGCCCGTTAAGGAAAAGGCAGAATTACTGGCCACCAAACTCAAGGAAGGAACCCCGTTTTATGATTTGTCGCAAAATGAGAGCCAAATAGAACTGAAAGTTAGAACTCTGGAAGATGCATATCTTGACACACCGGTTGCAGACACAACTTGTGCCGACAAGCCTTCAGCCATTGCCGTCGGATTGGCCATGAAACCTTTGAACTTTCCGAGTTGTGGTTTGAATATCAATCTTCTTCCAGCGGAGACCTCTGAGGTTAAATCGGCAAGAAAGCATACTTTGATAATTGCAAATATTGCAGCGGTTGTTTTACTTCTGACGATTTTGAGCATCGGCTTTTTAAGCATAAAAGTGAAAAAGATAAGTGAGAATGTAAAGCAAAAACAGCGGACGCAGTTGGGACGCAATACTCAGGCGATACTAAACGAACAAGTCTTACTAAGCGAGCAAATCGCAAACGTATCCGAGAATCTCAACGGCATGAGCGCTATTTTGAGTGCTGGACCTTTTTTACGGTGGGACCAAATTCTTAATGAGATTAGATCCGCAATACCTAAAACGGTGCGAATTACAAACCTGTTCGGTGACGAGAATTCGAGAGTATTATTTAAGGGGCAGGCTCTTTCGTATGAATCTATTCACCTTTTTGCTGATGTGCTTAACAACGCAACGCATGTGGAATCCGCTTCACTGATTGGAACCGAAAAGGATAGTGAGCTAAGTAATCTGGTGATGTACTCTATTAGTTGTTCCTTAATTGAGTAAAGGATGTATCAGCCGATGTTATCACAAAATCGGATAAAATCGATTCGCTCCTCAAAAAACGCTGTGTTCGCAGCGCTGGTTGTCATAGGAGCAATCATCCTTTATAATCAGATTGTCACACCTCATGTAAATTGCCTTCGGGCTGCGCAAAGATATGAGTCAGTCATAGATGAGCTTGCGAAGAAAAATCGGATTATCAACAATAATGTAACGGTTAAGAAGAAAGAGCTTGAAGAATTACAAGAGAAATTTGAGCACTTCCGCATCAAGTTATTTGACCCTGTCAAAGCCAAAGAATTTTTCAGCGATATGCAGGCTATGGCAGAAGTGACGAACTGCGTTATATATTCGCTAAACTTTTCACCAACTGACTCGACGCTCGATACCGACAAACTGGAAACCGGTAGTCATATAACTGCAAACCATGCGACATTGAGCGTGGTGGGCGGCTATAGAGATATAGTTGCGCTGACAAATAAATTGCAGGATCGTTCGAGACAAGTCTGGATAGATTCGGTAAGTATTGAGCCGGTCGGCAGCAATGCCAATCAATTAAGATGTGATATAGTGGTCACAATTTATGTGATACATGGCAAGGAGAAATAATCCCATGATTAAACGGATATATACCAAGACTGTTTTGTATTCTCTGCTGGTTACTTTGTGCCTGTGTCAGAACTTTGCACAGTCAAAACTGGCTGAAAATGATCAGCGCAGCAAAGTCGATGTTGGCAGAGAGAACCCCTTTTCGAAGCTCTCCATAAGAAACAGACTCTCTGCTCCCCGAGTAGCAGGAGTATCTGAGATCACCAGCTTGGAAATAAACAGGCCCGAACTGTTTCTTGAGACTATAACTCTAAAGTTCCTTGATGCAAAAAACCTTAAGACCGTAATCGAAGCTCTGTCTTCTGAGTATGGCAGGATTTCTACTGATGCCAAAAGTAATTCCTTAATTATTTGTGACACAGGAGAAAATCTTGAAATGATACTTGCTGAGATTAGGAGAGCTGACAAGACCCCGCAGCAGATTATGATAGAGGTAGTTATTCTCGATGTCCAGCTTAAAGATGACACCGAAATAGGCGTCAACTGGGATATCCTCTCAGATAAGAGATACGACATAGGTTACAGACAAAATTTTACAGCATCCCGGTTGGGTTCGACCATAGAGAATAGCACTACAATAGGAAATGCCACCGCCTTTAATACTACCGGTCTCGGCGGCAGCCTCAGTATTATCGACAATACTATTCGCAATGTCGTTCATTTGATACAGCAGAAAAGAAATGTCGAGATTCTTGCCAGCCCGAGAGTCCTGACAGTAAGCGGACAATCCGCGAGCATAGAGGCTGTCGAAGAGCTGCCGTATACGGAGTTGGTCGACACCTCTCAAGGAGGGGCCGGTGCTCTTACATTTACTGAATTCAAAAACGTCGGTGTTAAATTGCAGGTAACCGCCACATTGGTAGACGCCAACGACATTCTTCTTACGGTTGATGCCGAACAAAATGTTACAACGGGCGAAAGCGACACAGGGGTGCCCATAGTTGATACGAGAAGGGCCCATTCCTCACTACTGCTTAAGGATGGCCAAGTCGTCATCATGGGCGGCCTGAGGCGACAGGAAAAGACCAAAGAAATAGACCAGATTCCAATCCTTGGCGATTTGCCAATTATCGGAGCACTATTCAAGAGCACAAATACTATCGTCAAAAATTCCGAATTGATAGTGTTTCTCTCACCCCATATCTACAAGGCCGAGCCAATCAATGCCGAAGCAATGGCAAAATTCAAGGAAATCAAAGACAAGCCAATACTCTCATTACCAAACGACAACGATGCCGAGGAATAACCCCCCGAAGGACTTCGGCGAGACTTCGGCGAGCTCCGCCAAGACGAGAGCCAAGACGGGCCGGTCAACTTTCCCGCTACCGTCAATATCATGGCGATAATAACGCAAGCACCTCGATGCCGCAGATTACCGGCTGGCCTATCAAAGGCGTCAATGTCAACGTCAAGCTCGCTGTTACCTTGATTGGCCTGAACTCTCTGACGATACCGCTGCCATCGGACCCTGCGTGTTGGGCGATATCGAAATTATTTAGGACCTGCTCGCCCTGTATGGCGACGTCGAACACACGCTGTCCTACCTCGGCGTTTTCCGGCTCTGCAAAATACAGTCGAACCAGGTACTCGGCTCCTCCACCATTATTCAGTGGAACTATCACATTGGTCAGGCCGATAGCCCCTGAGGCTGTGACCCATCCCATACTACTCTGCGAAGCACGAGAGCTCTCACCCTCGAACCGGGCCGCGTGATGACGAAACCACCGGGGGCTTGTCGGAACGGTCGTAACGCTAATATCGGGAGACGAGCCGCCAACGCTGGGGTAATCCAGCCATAAGACGCCGTTATCGGCAAGGCGATCACCCGGAGCTCCGAAATTGATACCGACCTTTGTGATTGGCCCACTGGCCCGACCAAGCGTAGTATATGTCCACATCTCAGCCTCAGGCATATGTATCATGGCCATGGATGTCCGGTTCTGGTAACCACATACGCACGTTCGCATATAATCCGGTGCGTTGAGCACGCCGTTGGCCGGGATGAGGTTGGGTGTGCAGCCCGATTTGGTTCCGCCGAAGTTACCCGTACCGCTGTTATTTAGCATGTCATAATAGCCCGCCGCCCCGGAGCGGAAAGTGAGCAGATATTTGGAGCCCACCACCGTATTGCAACCGTATGTGCGTGAGAAACCCCAGGGTACCGAAGCGCCAGTGATGGGATGTTCCTTCATGTAGGTTGTGCCGGTCAGGATATTACGAGCGCTGCCTCCGCCGCCGGGGGGTTGCGCAATGACCATATCGCCATGAAGCAGACATGGCCCGCCGGCCGAATCATTTTCCCAAAGCTTGGTTCCGTTACTGCCCTGATAGGCAATTTGTCGGGTCGGCTCATCCGGGCACATATCTCGTGATTTCCTGCCGGATTGAAGCAGGACATCGTATTCCTCCGAGTAGCCCAGCCACGTGCCGAAAACATCAACGGTGGTACTCCATATCTCTGCACCTGTTCTGACGTTCAATGCCAGCAGTTCCCATGGTGCTCCGACATTGCTGGGATTAATGCCACGACGTCTCAGTATGTCAGTCTGACCGGGAGCAATCCTGTCTATGCAGTACAAAGTGTTATTGCCGACGATGATTGTGTTATGGTGGAAGGAGTGATTGGCTTGCCGTTCCCACAAAATAGTTCCATTATGACGGTCCATGACCACCAGGTCCATGCTGCTCGTCTCGCTGTAGTTATCTTTGTGACCAACAGTGCCGTTATAGGGAATAGGGTTTGCGGCCACAACCAACAGGTCGTCCCAGATTTTGACCTGGCCGAAAGTGGCGTCGCCGTAAGCCGGGTCGCTGATGACGAAGGTGCTGATTGTTGCCCCATTTTTTGGATCAAGCCTTCGGCATTCAGTGCCGTAGCATATATAAACCCCGTCGGTGGCCGTGGCATAATTGGAGCCGATAGCGTTGGCCCCCGCTTCGTGAGATGTGTAGTCATAGTGTACTCCAACGCCCGGCAGGTCGGCTTCCCACAGCACTTGTCCGGTGTAGACGTCTAAGGCGCGCATGATGTTTGGACCTTCGATAAACAGTCGGCCACCGACCACCTGTTCCGATGGGCCGTGACCATGGCGCGGCAGAATCCTATTATAAGAATTGCCCCCATTGGTGGAGCCGCCGAACCAGAGCAACCCCAGCGGCGCCTTGACCAGCTGGTCTCTGGACACCACTGAATTGGACGCGTCCGCATAATTATGGGTCCAGTCGGCTGAACCCGGTAATGCGCCCATCCGCTCCAGCAGTGCAAAATCCCCTGAAAGAGTGACATCCGCATTGGCCAGCCCGCTGCTTGCCGCGCCCTGTTGCAGGAGCTCCAGCGCGTCAGACAAAAAACAGGCCTGACCACCGTAAGGTCGCAGCGAATAGAAAACCTTTTCTACAAAAGTGTTTCCGTTGGCTGCTCCTGCTGCGATAAGGTCTTGTGAAACGATAAGCTGCGCCAGGTAAGGCGGCAGTTGCGCCGTACAAATGTCACCGACGAAGGCACTAAGGCGTTCGCTGGGTATTCCCATATCATCCCACCGCCGACGCAGTGTCTCGATTTTTGCGGCATCGGGGTCGAGCCCGATAATGCGCAGGTCATACGGATACGGATAATCATCCTTGTGCAGATAATGCTGACGGGCCAGCTCTTCCATTAGTCTGCCGGTTCCTACACCCAGAACGAGACAGTAGCCCTCATCGACCCCTGTTGCCGCAAGAACGGCCTGCGCCTCTGTGGTCCATTCGTCTTCGGCAGGCCATGCGATGGGGTCCACGACTTTATTGATCTCCGGGGGATTCGACACCTGTGTGCCGCCATAGCAGTAAATGCGTCCTTCCATCGTTACCACGAAAAGTTTGTTATCACCTGCGAGCATACAGGCAGGGGTCCCCGTGATGGACTTCTCCCATCGTTGGCGGCCCTTTCCTGGAGAAATGATGCTACCGGAACTACCGGCATACAAACGGTCGCCCGCCTTGCAGAAAACCTTTTCCCCAAAGATTTCAGCATAGTTTTCGCTTTCAGTCATGACGGCCCCATCGGTGAGGGAACCGTCCCTCGAACCGTCGGAAAGTTTAAATAAACTGTTGCAGTTGTTGAAGTGCTCTCCGAAAGCCGCGACATGGTTCGTGCTGCTCTTATTGTTTTCTTGAAAATGAAAGTAAAGGAATTCGCCGGTATTTCTGTCAAGCCCTGCAGCGACCGCCCGGCCGTTGGGAACCACCAACCTATCGCCGATAGCCACCATGTACCCCTGGGGCGCCAGGGCGCCGAATGACACCGAACCACCATGCGGCTGATTCATGTAGACCGAACCGCTTCCATCGTTTATCCAGACAACTCCACCGGTCGCCGCGTCCAGAGCGTAAACAAACGAACCCATGAACGGCCAGATGCCGGCGGCAAAGTAAACAGTCGCATCAAGTATGGTGGGCGCCCCCCGCGCCGGCCAGGCCGAACCCAGGCGCTTGTTGCCGAGGGCCTTTCGGTCCGTAGGCGCCCCACGAAATTTCCACAGCAGCACACCATCTTCAGCGTTTAGGCAATAAAGATAACCATCATCTGAGGCAACAAAGAGCTTGTCAAGCCAGCCCGCCGGAGCCATGCGGATGGGCGCATCGGCATAGAAGCGCCAGATTTCAGCGCCCGTGTCGGTGTCGTAGGCTGTAACACTGTCGTTACGTGACGAGCCGACAAACATCTTGTCACCCAGGACAATCGGTGCGTAGTAATGGTCGAAGGTTATCCTCCGCTCATCCGGCCAGGCCGGTTCCAACGGCGGTAGTACCAGCACCCACTGGAGATATAGAACTGAGGGTAGTCCAACCGGACTGGCTCCGCTGCGGTTTGCGTCATACCGCCACATCGGCCAATCCGGCGGAAGATCGCTGGCGTTGATCACAAAGGTGTGTTCGGTCACGGTTCCAAGGCTGATGTTGCTCGGATTGCTCAGGACCACGATGATCTTCTCGCTGGGCTCTGGAGCGACGTCGTCAACAACAGTTATGTTGATGGGCTGCCAGGTGACTCCAGGAGCGAAGGTCAGCGTCCCGTCCCCGAGCAGCGTGTAGTCGGCTGGGCTCTGGGCCGTGGTGCCATCGGCCTTAACCGCGTAGTTCACTGTGACGGTCTCAGTGCAAGGCTTCAACAACATAACCACCAGGAATACCGACCCGGCGGATTCATCGCCGGTCGAGGACGCCTCGGAGAACTGGACTTTCGGTGAACTGTCGACTAGGACTGGGAACACTATATCGTCAATCCACACAGTATCGCGGCCTTTGGACTCCGAACCGTCCTTTGAATAGGTCCACTCAAAGGTTCTTGTGCTCGATGTCACAGGGAAAGATACCTGGGCCCAATCCTCTCGGCCCGACCACTCGCCTTTTCTCACTCCATCGATATAGAACTTTAAATAGTCACAACGTGACTCAGAAGAGACTTTACGATAGAAAGTGATATTGCCCGACACGCAGTCAAGCGTCACCTGCAGAGTAGTACTTTGGTCGTCGTCAATTAAGCCAGCCTGGGCGCTGTAGTTGCCGGAGTTCTTCTCTGCTGAACTAATGGACCAAGTTTCGTCTCCGTAATGCTCCCACGGGAATTTGCTGAAATCACCTGTTTCAAAGTCCTCTGTGGCGGTGGTGGCGATATCGTCGTAAGCGCCCCACTCCAGATGCAGAACCGCTTGCCCGCCGCTATACGCTTCTGCAACTCGCTTACCAGTACCGGTAATAATGACCACCAGCGAATTGCCTTGAGACCAACCGGCCCGGTTGACAATCTCTTGAACAATCGAAGACAGGTCCGGCGTCCGCTGACCGGGACCGGCCATCCCTTCGCTGGTCCAATCCGGTGGCGACCAGTTGACCGAGGCCGCGGTCCTGTTTCGTGATGAAATGTTGCGTGCAGAAGTGCTGAATGTCGAAGCGTTGTCGGCGGCCTGGCCTTGAATGACCAAATTGCATGGATTCCGGTTGCTGGTCTCGTCACAGGTAAACTGAATATACGCATTCATAACCAAGGAACCGGGTGGGATATTCACACCGTTAAATCGAATCCCCACCGTCTGGTCGCTGCTTTCCCGAATCAGTTCCAGGTCCGAGCTGCTTAATTTCACGCCTCCACCGGAGCCCTCCTCGGCATCATCACTGGGCCGACTTACCGCAATATCCTGTGAGCCTGCATAAGCTGCGCTGCTCAGGCCAAAGACAACCCCCACTGCTATAATCACAAACCATTTCTTTGAAAGCATAAGCCTATCCTCATATAGTGTAGTCGACGATTCTTGGCTATTGGTCGCGTTGGACCGCCACTATTGCCACTTGCCCCGCTCAGGGCTAACTTAACAGATATCCTTTATGACTTTTTCTTCCGGCGCTTTCCTGCCTCCTGAAAGCCGATTTTTGCCTGACCAGCAAGCCGAATGTATAGTTCGCCCGAAGCCGGCAACGTTGTATACTTAGTCAGCATTATACATGACTTTAGCATAAAAAACAACAGTTTTTTTCAAGATTGAAAAGTAAAACATGGAATTGGAAATATTCGATCCGATTTCGATGGGCCTTAGTTTCAACTAACCGACAATTCTTGTTAAAATGTCGAACTCTTATGGAGAATAGGACGCCGACTATTTCTTGTGCGCATTCTATGTTTGCTGCCCGGGAAGTTCGAATTTGTAGCCGATTTCTCTTATAGTGTGAATGAACGTCGGGTCTGACCCCGGCCGGCGTTGCCGGCCAGGTTCTATTTTGTTCCTTAGTGTGGTGACGAAACGGTCGATGCTGCGGGGGCCGACAAAGCAGTCATAACCCCAAACCACATTTAGTATCTCATCGCGGGTAAGTGCCCGGCCCGGCCTCTTGACAAAAAGCTCCAGCAGCCTGAACTCTTTCGGTGAGAGTTTGATTTCATTGCCCTTGCGTGTTAGCTTTCTGGCTGGAATATCAAGGCGGTAGTCTGCAAATTCGTAAATATCTTGTTCGGCTTGCCTGCTTCGCCTCAGGAATGCTGCCGCACGGGCAAGAAGCTCCTTTATGCTGAACGGCTTGGTAACATAATCATCGGCTCCGAGGTTCAGCCCCAACACTACATCCGATTCCTCACTATGGTCGTCGTTGGCTCACCAGGCACATTGAACGTGACATACTCAATTGCCTGTTTCTTCAACTGTTCAAGATGCAGCCTGACCCGTTCGACAGTACGGCCAGTGACGACAAAAGCGCGAATTCGGGTTCCCGCTTCGCGGGGGCCCTTTCCCATCTCCGACGCCAAGGGCGCAGCTTCCTGGATTGTACCATGGCCAAAAATTATGCGCGTTGCGGTCGAAAATTCAAATCTCATAACTGCTCGTGTTTAACGCAGAATGTTACAACTAATCCCAACCCTGCTCGTCAGGGAACACATTAGTGTATTTGACACTGGTACGTGGTTCGGCCATCATGTCGGCCACGGTATCGCGCCACTTCTGATAATGCGTCGTCTCTTTGTGCTTGGCGGGATCATCGGCAGTGCGATAGACTTCGACCAGTACGAAACGTGTGGGGTCATCTTGTTGCTGGATGACATCAAATCGAGCAATGCCTGGTTCCTTGATGCTGTTACGAGCATTTTCAAGAGTGGCTGCCCGAAAGGCTTCAACCTGGTCGCGCGCAACATGGACAAAAACATGGACTATAAACATGACATTCTCCTCGGTTCCCATTTGGCAATAAGTCGCAAAATGGGGGCCCCTTACATGTTTCAACATTCAAAAAAGTATGTGCTTCTGTAGATAGTGATGGACAAAAAAACCGCGTTAACCGCAAAAAACACCTGGGGAACCAGGATTCGGACCTGGACTAACTGATCCAGAGTCAGTCGTGCTACCGTTACACTATTCCCCAATAATTCATTCCTCGATTCTCGATACTGAATGCTTGTTGCTCGAACGAGAATCGAGCTCTAATCCACTTGCTCCTATTTATTCTTTTTTATCGGCAAGTCCGGCATATTCAAGCAATTTCCAGCCCGATGGCAGGACCGCCGCCGCCAATGCTATCTTCAAAAGGTCTCCGACAACAAAAGGATATAGGCCCACAGCCGGCACAGCCCTGTTGATACCCGTCAGGCAGCACAGCCAGAACAAACCAAAAGCATAAATGACGATATTGCCCAAAACCATCGCCAAAACGGTAGTTCCAATCCGCCTGTCCCATCCCTTCTGGGCCAACCATCCTGTGATGTACGCAGCAGGGATGAAACCAAGCAGATACCCGCCGGTCGGCCCTATTAGTACCGCAAAACCGCATCCCAGCGCAAAGACGGGCAATCCCGCCACTCCCTGTACTATATACGTAAGAACACACAAGCTGCCTCGCCAGCTTCCAAGCAGCGTCCCTATCATTAGGACAGCAAAGGTCTGGCCGGTAATGGGAACAGGACTAAAGGGGAGCAGAATCTTGACCTGGGCACATAAGCCAATGAGCAAAGAACCGCCAATGATTAAAGAGATATCATAAAATACGGCACGCCTTTTCTCACAAGGCCGTAGAAGGTCAGCTACAGTTGCATTCGTCAACATATCTACTCCATCGGTAAAGACAGAAAACCTCAATTGCTATAATCCACAAATATAAGAACTTGCTATCCGCCGGCTATTATATCTAAGAATTTTTTCTACGTCAAATACCATATCATCAACCTCTGCAGATTGTGAAACCGGAGCTGCTGCCGGTTCGCCGTGCTGAAAGTCGGAGAACCACTGTGGCCGAATCAATAACCAATAATCAATCAAGAAAGGGGCCTATACTGAGTCAATCAGTATAGGCCCCGGAGGACTAATAAACAATCAGCTAACTAACTTAACCTCGTATCAATGCCGATTACGGCCGCGGCCACAGTCCCGATGTACCGGGAGCAAGCCACTATCCACTGAACCGGCACCTACACCTTTGGCTCCATCTGCCAGGTTGGGTTGCGCCGCAACTTTACTAATAACTTATATGCAGCAGCGGTGCCTCAAGCGCGTCCCCATTGAAAGACTCGGCTTCCCGAGTCCCCTGGGAGGGTTTGGCCGGGTTGTCTCTAAACATCAACACTATCGCGTTGCCGTTCCAGCCATCCTGGTTGACTATCTCCTGGATGATACTGGAGATGTCAGCGGTTCGCTCCTCAGGACCCTTGGCATGCACGGTCATC
>JAUXAL010000133.1 GCA_030619925.1 Phycisphaerae bacterium
ATCGACGAAAAGTTTGACTATTTTATGCAAAACAAAGCCAATTTCCTAAAAGTCAAATGAATGTAAATCTATATAATACAACGGATTATGAAAATAAATCCAATTGGACACTTGGTGAAAACAAACCCAATTCAAACCCAAACAAAGCCAATTTAAAAAGAGCCAAAATGGACGTAAACATCTATTACAAAGAGGTATATGAAAATATATTGTGCATTCGGAGTCAAGGAAAGCAAACCCAAACAAACCCAATTTTCAAATCGGAAGACAGACGACAGAAGACAGAGTACGGCCCTTCGGGCCTGGTTCCCGCGAAGCGGGGTCCCCTCGCAATGACATTTTTTGGAGCTTTCCTGCAAAGAAGTGGCTGCCCGGCCTGAGAAAAACGTTGACACTATGAACGTATTGGCAATAAAATCGTATAAAATTTACTTAAATCGGTTTCTATTGTTGTCGAATTATTAGTGTCTGTTGCCGTTTTGTTTAACTAATGAATTGGAGGTCAAAATGCAGATTAGTAGCTTACAACAGAGCAAAACTCGCTCACGTTATATCGTAATTTCAACTCTTTTAATACTGCTGTTTATTGTCCCGCTGTCGGCCTTTGCAGAGGATGAAAACAGCGTCACTGCTCTGCGGCAGATAGGTAAAGCCTTTACTTCAATCGCCGAAAAGACATCACCAGCCGTAGTCGGCCTCAAGGCTGAAAGGACCGTCACGCGGGAATACTCACCATTCCGGGATTCGCCGTTTGGCGAGCCGTTCGACCCATTCGAGGACGATATCTTCGACTTTTTCTTCCGTCGCCGTTCTCCTCGGCAACGCTCGCCCCAGCGCAGATACCGCGAGCTTCGGCCGGTGCAGGGCTCCGGCTTTATCATCTCGTCCGACGGCTATATCCTCACAAATAATCATATGGTCGAGGGAGCTGAAAAAGTTGAGATCGAGCTCGCAGACGGCCGAAAGTTTACCGCCGAAGTTATCGGAGCAGACCGGGATTCTGATGTCGCTGTCGTAAAAATCGATGCCCGCAGCCTACCCTGCCTCGAACTTGGGGATTCCGAAGCCCTCGAAGTCGGCGAATGGGTCCTTGCCATCGGCAATCCGCTCGGCCTGAGCCACACCGTAACTGCCGGCATCGTAAGTGCCAAAGGCAGAAGTGGTTTCGGCCTGGCTACCCTTGAAAACTTTATCCAGACCGATGCCGCCATAAATTTCGGCAATTCGGGCGGCCCTCTAATCAGCCTTGATGGAAAGGTAATCGGAATTAACACCGCCATTTACGGCTCGAGCGGAAATATAGGTATCGGCTTTGCAATACCTATAAATATGGCTAAACACGCCTACGAACAGCTTGTCGAGAGTGGAACCGTCGAGCGCGGCTTTCTCGGTGTCATGCCCAACGACCTTGATCCGGAAATGGCTGAGGCTTTTGGCTTGAAAGATAATAAAGGTGTTGCCATTTCCGAGGTTACTGAGGGTTCTGCTGCCGACAAAGCCGGCCTAAGGCACAATGACATCATTCTTGAGCTTGACGGCGAGCCGGTAGAGTCAGCCGATTCGTTCCGCAACCGAATAGCAATGCTAAAGCCTGGAAAAAAGATTAACTTGCTCGTGTGGCGGGACGGAAAACGAAGGACCTTCACTGTCAAGCTCGGCAAACGTCCGTCAACGCAAGAGCTTACCGGTGCTCCGCCGGACGAGCTCGAGGAATTAGGTTTTTCCGTGCGAAACCTAACTGATGAATCGGCCGAGCGTTACGGGTACGAAGGCCAGAGTGGAGTTATCGTCACTAATGTTGAGCCCGGCTCACAAGCTGCACAGTTGGGTATTGTGCCGGGGGTGCTAATTAAGGAAGTCAATCGAGAGGCGGTCAAGAATACAAAGCAATTTAACGAGGCAATAGCAAAAGCGAGGAAAAAGGGAAGAGTTCTGCTGTTGGTAAAGCGAGACCGCTTCCAATACTTCGTACTTCTGTCACTGTCTGGGAAGTAAGCGAAACGTAAGACCTTTTATATAAATGCTTTAGTCCCTCTTTAGCCCTGCGTCAAGCGCAGTTATCTCGCGGTAGTTCAACCTATGAATTTGTAACCCCATGGCTGAGGATTTGCGGTATACTTCAGTCGCCGAAAAACAGTGTGGAGGCCCCGATTTTGCTGGCTCCCAAACCCAAAGAAAATGTGTTGAGGGCCGTAAAATAATTCTCAAGAATGAGACCGAGAAAACCTCTAAAAGTGAGATTTTTCTTGACGGGAAGATGGCTAATCTGGTATAAATAGAATTGGTGAAGCTTGTGCCCGCGTAGAGCCTGCCCTGAGCGCAGCCGAATGGGTGGGTATCTTTATAATTTTTGAGTAGCTTAGTTGAAAGGTTAGTGAGCGAGTACAGAGTTTTAAGCAAGGACTTTGTGCTCGCACTCCCTTGTCTGCTGTCGCAGACAGCAAAGGGGGTAACGCGAGTACAGGTGCTTCGCGGTCGTGATTTTTACATTTCAATTAACAGCTAATATTCATCCTTCGTAGTAAGACTACTACGGAGAACGGATTGGGCTTTTGCTCGTCCGGCGAAGGCCGGGCGGAGTCGGAAAGGAAGGAGGTAAAGTAAAGTCCTATAAAAATTATCCTGGGCAGGCACAAAACAAGAAGACAGAAGTCAGATGCCAGAAGTCAGAAATCGGATGTCAGATTTTTCTGTATTCTGTTTTCGGTGCTTGTTGAAAACGACCCTAACAAGTTGGGGTTTTGGTGTGTAGCCAAAACCTAATTAATCTAACTTTTTTGAAGGAGGATTATTATGTGTAAGAAACTGATTTATCTATTTTGTTTTGTTTTGGTGCTGAGTGTGGCTCTGATGAGCGAAGCGGATGCCGCTCCGCCTGGTCTTATCGGCTGGTGGAAGTTTGACGGCGACTTGCTGGACTCTTCCGGTTTGGGTAACGATGGCGTCGCTGGTGGCGATCCGAGTTTCGTAGCCGGTAAGATTGGCTCGGGAGCCCTGGATCTCGACGGTAACGATTATGTTGTAATTGACGCTGTAGCTGATGACAAAAAGAGCGACGATGTTACGCTTAGCTTATGGCTCAAAACCACCGACAATGACGCCGAAATACTCGCTTGTAATACGGCAAGTCGCGGCAACGTAGCCAGGTTGGCTATTGACGGTTCAAAGCTGGTTATAGATGACTCCGCCCCGGAAGGCCACTCCACGACCTCGATCGATGACAACCAATGGCATTTCCTGACGTACACTAGGAAGGGCGGGACCGGATATATATATGTCGATGGAGTTCAGGAAAACTCGGTCGCGGCCGTTTTCAGTTATAGCGCGACTGACCTGTGGTCAATAGGCCAGGAATGGGACAGCGGCGGCCCGAGCGGCTTTTTAAACCCCGGGACTGTCGATGACGTCCAGATCTATGACCGGGGGATGACGGCCGAAGAGATTCAGCAGGTCATGATAGGTATACCGCTTGGCGAGGCTTCTAACCCGAAGCCGGCTCATGAGGAGATAGATGTGCCGCGGGAGGTGGTCCTTGGCTGGACGCCGGGTGAATTTGCGCCGCCGGTAAACGGGCACAAAGTTTACCTGAGTGAGAACTTCAACGACGTCAACGATGGCATTGGCGGCATCGCTCAGGATGCCAACAGCTATTCTCCCCCCCAACGCCTTGATTTGAGCACGACTTACTACTGGCGCGTCGATGAGGTCAATGGCGCGCCGGACTATACGGTGTACGAAGGCGGTGTCTGGAGTTTTACGACCGAGCTATTTACTTATCCCATCGAGAACGTGACCGCCACAGCTTCCAGCCAGGCAGCGAATCGTGGGGCTGAGAATACCGTGAACGGCTCCGGACTGGATGAGAGTGGTTTATTGCACGGTAAAAAAGGTGACGACAATATGTGGCTGAGCGATATCGCAGGGCCGCAGCCGAGCTGGATCGAATTTCAGTTCGATGGGGTTTACAAGCTGCATGAGCTGTGGGTATGGAACTCTAATGGCAGTTTGGAGCCAATGATTGGTTTCGGGTTCAAAGATGTTACCATTGAATATTCGGCCAACGGCACCGACTATACGACATTGGGCACAACTGCCGAGTTTGCCCGGGCGCCCGGAGCAGCCGACTATGAACACAACACCACTATTGATTTTGGCGTGCCAGCAAAGTACGTCAGGCTCACAGCTAACAGCAACTGGGGAGGCATCTTGCCTCAATTTGGTCTCAGTGAGGTTCGCTTCTTCCATATACCTGTGCACGCAAAAGCGCCCTACCCGGACCTTGGGGCGACAGGCGTGCCCCTGGATGTGGTCCTTGACTGGAATCAGGGAAGAGAGGCAGCTAAGCACGACGTGTACCTCAGCACTGACGAGCAGGCTGTGGTAGACGGTACTGCCCCTGCTACTACCGTGACCGAGACCAGATATGGTCCCTTATCGCTCGATTTAGGCAAGACTTACTACTGGCGGGTCGATGAGGTCAACGAAGTCGAGACCCCCGCAACATGGCAAGGCGAGCTCTGGAACTTTGTGACACAAGAATGTTTTGTTGTGGACGATTTCGAGAGCTACAATGACCTCGACCCCGGTGACGCCGAGAGCAACAGGATATTTAATGCGTGGTTAGATGGATACGGCGTAGCGACAAACGGCTCTCTCGTTGGTTATGAGAATCCTCCTTTCTGCGAGAAGACTATCGTTCACGGCGGTAAGCAGTCGATGCCGTTCTTCTACGACAACTCCGGCACGGCAAGGTATTCAGAAGCGACTTTGACGTTGAGCTCCCAGCGGGATTGGACTCTAAAAGCTGTTGAAACATTGGTGCTGTGGTTCAAGGGCAATCCGGCAGGCTTTGTAGAGGAACCGGCCGGCACCTACACGATGACCGCCGCGGGCGCAGAT
>JAUXAL010000098.1 GCA_030619925.1 Phycisphaerae bacterium
CCTAACTATCTTAGGTATTCTTACTACGCCAACAGATGTTTGGACGATTCATTAGCCAGCCGAATTAAAAGCTGTGTGCAAGCTTATAATCTATACCTAAGTATCTTAGGTATTATTGCTACGTTTTTACCTCTTTCGCAGGTTCATTAGTCAGATATGGATTTGCCTATGGTATTACGGCCCGGTCGTAGATGCGAACGTCATCAATCAGGCCGGAGAAGAAAGTCCCGGCTTCGAGATTCTTTCCAGCACCAATGTACAGACCGCCATTGGTACCGAGTAGTGGGCGCCAGTCATCTTTCGCTACCTCTGCACCATCGACGTAAAGGTATTTGCTCGAGCCATCATACACAAGGCCGATATCGTGCCACTGGCCATCAGTGATTACGAAATCCGACTTCAGTGGGAGCACTGCATGTGTCAAACTGGCCATAAATTTTCCTTCCGATGGATCTGTACAAAGCCATGAGCTCCCAGCGCCAGCAGTACCAGCCGTCTGAGATATAACCACCTGCCCGGGCGCACCGCCCTTGATCCAGGCAAAGACGCTGAACGCCCCATCCATAGGGTTCAACACAAAATCGATGCTGAGGTAATTATCGATCCCATCGAACGCCAGCGCACCATCTATCTGACCGCCGGCAGGCTGCCAGGCCGGGTCTTCATGCACAGTGCCGTCATTGACACCGGCGCTGTCGTAGGCGATGCTGCCTTCCGTCTCATCCAGCTTCCAGTGTGACAAGAGCCTGGGATCGTTCAATTCCTTTACTTGTCCCAGAATAGTGCAATCAATGATTATTGGCTCATAACCATACCAAAACTCAATCGCGATAGGTCCATTACTTTCAATCGTACAGTTTCTGATTGTCGGAGACGCATCACGGCAAGAGATACCTACTGTCCCGCCGATTATGGTAAGACCAGCAAGGACGCAGTCTCCATCTTGGCTGCCAGACATAGTTATTACCGAGCCTTGATGGCCGCCGTTGATAACGGTGGCCGCCACTGTGGCTGGATCATCTGGGTTTGTTGATCTGACCGTCAGGCTCTTGCCTTTGAAATCGATGTTTTCTTGATAAATTCCCTCGCTGGCTACGATCTCATCGCCAAAGGCAACATCGTCTATAGCATGCTGAATATAACCGTACCTTTTCCCCGTAGTCAGATTCTCAATTGGTAAGGATAAAATGAAGGGATTGATGTAGATTGGATCGGCATGGATGGTCGAGCCATATTGGTCACGAACTCTCACCGTCCACCACGTTTTCTCGAAGGGCAATGTCGTGATGATTTCGTCTGGAGGCGTTGGAGTATCGGAGATGATGTTGTAATCCATAACACGATACGGGTCTGAGCCAAATAGAAGTTGGTATCCGACTGCATTTTCACTTTCCTCACAGGTCAAAATGGCACCGTTGGGATCTCCGACATCAACAGGACCAAGAAGTCTGACGGGCTCTGGCAGCCTGCCGGGGTGGTTCGGCTCGTCGAAGAAATCCATATAGCCGGAAGACGCATACCCATACCATTTGAACTTATACGTCTGCGTGTCCGGCGTTGGTGCGAGCTGGAGGTTCTTGCCTGGTCCAATAACTGACCAGTATGCACCGCCAACGACACCGTTGTTGAACTGATTCATGTCACTACCTGTAAGAGAGTTACGGTACCACTGTGCAGGGAGCGAATGCGAAGACGCTTCAAATCCGATGTTCAATATGTTGGGGTAAAAGCTTCCATACCTGCTTAGGTAATTGTCAACCCAACACTGTTCACCATCGACGGAACTGGCGAGGAATTGGCTGATACTTTCAGAATAATCCCGACAAACTGGTTCACGTAAAGTAACACGGTTGACCGCATATCGGGGGTCTGCGTAAGCCAGGTTCAAATGTATACCCACATCTACGGCGGGCTGTGTGCCGGTGCTGTTACCCCAACTCTGAATCGGTTGTTTGTAATCCGGTGTTACTGCTGATAGGTACACGATAATCATATCACCATATTTGTAATAGGTAGGCGCACCTCCGCCGCTATCAGGCCAATATCCATTCGGAAAACGTATTACATTTGCTCTACTATTCCAAGTCGAGACGCTCCAGCCTTTTGTACTACTGAAACCAATTCTGCAATCTCCTCCGCCGAAACTAATTACTGTCGGCTTGTTGGGGTCAAATGGAGGATTTTCCTGCTGCAACGTACTGGCACCGAAATCCGGCACGATGATGACCTTAACGGTATCAGGCAGACTGGTCAGCTCGCCATCGCTGACCACCAGTTCAAACTCACATTCCTGAATCTCATCTGTCTGAACAAACCCGCTAATCGTGGGTTTAGCAGCACTTGCATCGGTAATCACTACTGATGGCCCATCTATTTGTCGCCACGAATAACCCAAAGAACCTGAGCCGTCCGGGTCAAAGGAGCCGGTCCCATCGAGTTGCAACGGATCACTTGCTGCATATCGAGATAATCCTGCATCTGCTATAGGTGGAATATTTTGGGCCATGCTTTTGACAGGATATAAGACGAATAGCGCAAACAGCGCAATCAGAACGGAATATTTTTCCTTTGTCATTTGAAGAGCCTCCAACGAAATTTGTATCCTTTTGCAATTTTAATACAAAAGTAACTGCTTTAGCAAGAGATTTTTGAAAATATTGGCGCAAAGACCGCCGTTATTTGAACATTTACACAAGGTTTCGTAAAGAAGAGGGGCAAAGCCCAATAATTTCAACTAAATGGCCTGTGAGTGCCGATGTAATCAGGACTTGCAGGTTTTTTCTTTTGTGTGCCGCTTTTCCATGTTAAATTACCTGTGCATTGATTAGGGACAAACCGGTACAGAAAGGACGCTATGAACCAGCCGAATACACAAACCTACAACAACCTGGATTCCCGCTTGGGCGGGAATGACAAGAGCGGTGTAAAAGTTGTTGACGGACATGAAGCGGCGACTGCGTGTAAGGAGCTGAGCCTGGCAGGTAAAAAATTTCACTTCATCGGCGCAGGCGGTATCGGGATGAGCGGGCTGGCACAGCTTTTGATGAAAAATAATGCGATCGTGGCCGGCTCAGACCAAATGCCAAGCGACGTTATAACAGCCTTGTGCCAGGTGGGGGCTGACATAAAAATCGGCCACAGTGCCGAGAACCTCAGCCCGGAAACGGACGCGGTCGTTATCTCGGCGGCTGTAAAAGAAGATAATCCGGAATTGAAATCGGCACGACAAAGAGGATATAAAATCCAGAAGTACGCCCAGATGTTAGGGGAATTGATGGGCCGCTACGATGGCATAGCTATAAGCGGCACTCACGGCAAAAGCACAACAAGTGGGTGGCTTATCCATTGCCTCCAACAAGCCGGCGTCGAGGCAAACTTTATCATCGGAGCCAAAATCAATCAGCTGGGCAGCTCTTCCGGCGTCGCGGACAGCAGGTACTTCGTGGCTGAGGCCTGCGAATACGACCGAAGCTTTCTGAACCTGAAACCCAAAATCGCCTGCATACTCAATATCGAGCAGGACCATCTGGACTACTATAAAGATGAAGACGAGATAGTCGAAGCCTTCGGTGAATTTGCTCTCGGCACGAAACCGGACGGCGTGGTAATTGCAAACGGGCAGGATGCAAACGTGGCAAAAGTAATCTCGATGCTCGATGCTCGATGCTCCACGAGAATCCAGAATCGAGTATCCAGAATCAAGGTAGAGACTTTCGGGCTTGATGAAAATTGCAATTTCCACGCTGAGAACATTGCACTAAATG
This sequence comes from Phycisphaerae bacterium, assembly GCA_030619925.1. Taxonomy (GTDB): domain Bacteria; phylum Planctomycetota; class Phycisphaerae; order Sedimentisphaerales; family Anaerobacaceae; genus JAUXAL01. The sequence continues at coordinate 3,765 of JAUXAL010000098.1, forward strand.
ACGGCCTTTATGCCTTTGACGTCTATCACAACGGTGAATTGTTAGGAGCAACTCGGATTTCGGTCCCAGGGACGCACAATATTCTCAACGCCCTGGCGGTCGTGGCTATTGCGGTTAACGCCGGACTGGACTCCAGCCAAATACTCCAACTGCTGCCGGAGTTTACCGGAATGGACCGTCGGCTGATGTTAAAGGGGCGATTCGGTGAAACAGTAGTCCTCGACGACTACGCCCACCACCCGACCGAAATCAGGGCATCGCTTGCGGCGATACGCCAGAGGTATCAGCCGAGACGAGTCTGGTGTGTTTTTCAGCCGCACCAGTACAGCAGAACAAGATTTTTGCTTGATGATTTCGCAGAAAGCTTTAAGCTTGCCGATGTAACAATTGTGCCGGAGATTTATTTCGTCCGAGATTCGCAGGTGGCCAAAAAAGAGATTAACGCACAGATGCTGGTCGAGAGAATACGGGCCAACGGAACGCAGGCGCTATTTATCGACGGCTTCGGAGCCATTTGCGATTATCTAAAAAGAAACGTAACTTCCGGCGATCTGGTAGTTACTATGGGTGCCGGCGATATCTGGAAGGTGGCAGATGAGTACATTCAGTGGCTTAGAGGAAATAGTTAAAACCGACTATCCGCTGGCCAAGCGGACGTGGTATGGTCTGGGGGGGCCGGCCGATTATTTTATCAGGCCGAAAACGATCGAACAGCTCAAAGAAGTCGTCCGGCGGTGCAATGAAAACGGAATCCGGATTTACGTAATGGGCCTCGGCTCCAACCTGCTAATCAGTGACGACGGCCTGCGGGCAGCGGTGATAAAGTTCGAAGCAGACCAGTTCGCACAGATACAATTTGAGGGCCAGGAGGTTACCGCCTGGGCAGGGGCGGAATTGAGCAAGCTGGTTCTGACCTGCGTGGAAAAGGGACTTTCAGGCATCGAAACTCTGACAGGGATACCGGGCTCGATTGGCGGAGCGGTGAAAATGAATGCAGGCGGCAACTTTGGAGATTTCGGCGCAGCGGTGGAAACTGTTACGCTGATGGGCAGCGAAGGCAATGTTTTTGAAAAGGGCAAACCAGAACTCGTATTCGACTACCGCCGGACAAACATCACCGCAAAATTTATTCTGAACGCTCGCTTGAAACTTAATGCCGCCGACCCGGAGCAAATCATGCGAACGGTAAAAGAGGTCTGGATTTATAAAAAGAATAATCAGCCGTTGAGCAGTAAAAATTCCGGCTGTATATTCAAAAACCCAAGAGACGTTTCAGCCGGTGCCTTGATTGACAGAGCCGGCCTAAAGGGGCTGCAAATCGGCGGAGCCGTCGTCAGTGAAAAACACGCAAATTTCATAATCGCACAGAAGGGATGCAAAAGCCGTGACGTTTTAAGACTGATAGACGCAATAAAGCAGAGGGTCAAGGAACAATTCGACATCGAACTGGAACTTGAAATCGAAATCTGGAGTTAGGTGAGTGGTAATTGGTTATTGGTGATTGGTGATTGGTAACTGGTGAGTGGAATAAGTGAACTAAAGTTTGAAGTGCCTAAAGTGCCTGAAATAAGGATATCAGTGTATCAGGAAATCAGGAAGCAAGTTATCAGTATATCAGGGTATCAGGAAAAGACAAATTCATGCTGTGCATTTATCCTGATAACCTGGTACTCTGATAGCCACTATCTGGTAACCTGATGGCCTGATAGCCTGAATAATTAGCTCACTTTAGGCACTTTCCTGATGACCGTTTAACCAGCTACCATTTAACCAAACATAGTAAATTGGAAATAGTAAATAGTAAATTAAAAGTGGCTGTCCTCATGGGCGGCATCAGCACCGAACGGGACATAAGCATTCAAAGCGGCCTCTGTGTTGCCGAGGCGTTAAAAGAAGCCGGCTTCGACGTAGTAACAGCCGACATTCGACCTGACAATCTCGATATATTGGAAGATAGCAGCGTGAACGTGTTCTTTCCCGCGCTGCACGGTGAATTCGGCGAAGACGGCCGGCTCCAGCAAATACTCGAAGACAAATCGCTCCTCTACACGGGCAGCGGGCCGAAGGCAAGCAAATTAGCCTTTGACAAGTTAGCCGGCAAAAAATTGTTTGCCGAGGCAGGTGTCACAACACCAAAGGTAATTAAGTTTGATACCCGGATAGAGGCAAAAGAACTTGCCAGGCAACTCCTGCAGCTCAGTGAGAGGTTTGTCGTCAAACCCGTCAGGCAGGGGAGCACTATCGGCGTGGCTATTGCCGATGACCCAAAGTCAGCATTAGTCGCTGCCCGGGAGTGTTCAGAGAAGTTCGGCGACTGTATGATCGAGGAATTCATCGGCGGCAGAGAAATAACTGTGAGCATACTGCAAAACCGAGCGCTGCCGATCATTGAGATTAGAAGCAAGACCGGCTTTTATGATTATCATGCAAAATACATTGATGAGGAAACAGAGTTTCTCTTTGATACAATTGATGACCCGGCACTGACAGCAGAAGTCCAGACAGCGGCGCTGGATTGTTTCAGAGCTCTTGGTTGTCGGCACTTCGCAAGAGTTGATTTTATCTTAGGCGATGACAGAAATCCTTACGCGCTGGAGATTAATACCATCCCAGGCCTGACAGCCCACTCACTTTTGCCCAAGGCGGCAGCCAAAACGGGACTTTCAATGAGCGATTTGTGCGCAAAAATCGTGGAGGCGGCATATTCGCCGCTACTAAAGTGTAAAGTGCCTAAAGTGTAAAGTGCCTAAAGTGTAAAGTGCCTAAAGTTAAAATGAATGAATAATGAATATTCAACAAGGAATATCGAATGTCTGAGTGAACGCAGTTTTCGTTTGAGGTTGTCGATGCTCGTATCGATGCTCGCCCTGGAAACTCGAAGCTCGTATTTGCCAGGTTTCCAGCTTCGAGCTTCCAGTTTCGATACCAGTTTCGACAACGACAAACGAGCTTCTACAACTGGGTAACTTTAGTTCACTTTAGGCACTTTCTAATTTCCTGATACGAGATAATGGTGGCCAGAAGGAAAAGAAAAAAAAGCAAGACGAAGAGAATATCATTCAGGGCCGGCTCCTTAAGAAAAAAGAAAAAAGAAAAAACAGGCTGGTTCGGTCCGAGACTGATAAATACTCTGAAGGTATTGGTTGTAATCTGTGTTCTCGCCGGGATAGTGGTCGGCATTGTATTCCTGGAGAAATATGTAAAGAAAACCGTTCCCGGCCCGCAAGAGTCGGTCAGGCTGGAACTGGCGAATGTGCCTGAATGGGTAAGTGGGGAGCTACAAGCAAAAATTCTCGCCACCGCCGGTGGCCAGACTTTCAGGCTCGATGAAGATGCTGCGCAGCTGGTGGCAGAAAATCTGGCGTCGGCTGTTTGGCTGGATGAAGTAAAAGTACAGACCAAGCACGACCGGCTCCGCATCGAAGGGCGGTGGCGAAGGCCCCTGGCTCTGGTCAAGTCGGGTCTGCACAAATTTTACGTGGACGCTGAGCTGGTCGTGCTCGATTTTGTGCCGGTGCCGCGCCTGCCGATAGTAAAAATAACAGGACTGTCGCTGATAACAAAAACGCCACCGCCGGGCAAAGTTTGGCAGCGAGATGATCTTGCCGCGGCTGTAACGATATTAGAACAACTCAACCAAATGGACAAATTTATCACTCCCGACAAGCCGTTGCTTTATGAAATCGACAGCATCGACGTAAGTAATTTCGAGGGCCGAGAAGCCGCCCGGCTTCCACATATTGTTTTGTATGCGAAAGACAATACCGAAATTATCTGGGGAGCTGAGGTAGGCAAATGGCAACGATATCTGGAATCTACTGATGAGCAGAAACTGGCCAAGCTTTACAGCTATTACAAAGAGTACGGCACATTGCTGAATGGCGCAAAATACATCAATCTGCGTGACCCGCAGGACAATATCCCACTGCCGATTGACAAATATTAGACGCCTGCAAAACTATTTAACGCAGAGGCCAGGTCCGTATAGCGATAGGGGATTTGGAATTCTGTGCAGACCGATTTGAGTTTCTTCAGTGCCGATTCGCTCAATCTGCTTTGGAAATCCGCATCGCCGTTGCAGCAAAATATCCTGCAGCCGGCAAAACGATATTCATAAACTCTGCACTTGCCGCCGACGTTGTAGGGGCATCGGCTTGTCGGCATCGGCTTTATCCGCCAGACGTGCGGCGGATTTATTTTTTCGCCGCCCAGATTTGCAGTCAGATACATCAATTCCGGCGGGGTAACAAATAAATGGTGGTCGAACCCATCGAAATCGCAACAATTGCCACAAGACTTGCATGCCCCGGCTAACTCGCTGCACCGACGGACTTGCACGTCCAGCCAGTCATAAATCTCAGCTACTTTTTCTATGAGCCGATTGTCTGCTCGGCATCGTGCCACTATTTTTCGTTCCTTTTGATTTTTTCTATTTCCTCGTAGCTGTATAACCTTCCACGATTGATACCACTACACTTTTGAGCAGCCTTGTTCCAGGTATTCGGGCCGGTTAAATTGTTAGGCCAAAAAGGCCATGCCCTGCACTGGCTCGGCCGAACAGAGTAAATCATACATATTTTTCGACCGTTGCTCCCTCGCAAAAATATACAATCTTTAGTGCCGGACTGTTCGATAATCGTCGTGCGCAGGCCGACACGCCTCAAGTATTTTTGTCGCAACTGTCCCACAGATATTTTCAGGAAATTGGCGATTATTTCAATCTCCGACCTGGCGACCCAGATATAACCCGCACCCGGCCCGGAGCAGCAATTGCCACACTGCATACACTCAAAACACAAACCGTCGATATACCACGGAGTTTTGTTTTTAGCCACAGATTTCACAGACGTCGTCCCGAGCGAAGCCGAGGGATCTATTAAAATAGCCACAGAGGTCACTGAGGATTTTATGCCGGTACTCCATCTTTGCGAATATTCAACAGGGATGGGCTATTGATTGTTGCATAATCCTTTTCGGAGACCGGATATACCGCTATCAGAACATTATGCTCAAGATTCAAATCCGTAAATATATCAGCCATTCGGTCAATCTCTTCGCAGGGATCAACCGCCCCTGCCAGCACAACGGCCAGGTCAATGTCCGAATGTTCATCATTGGCCTGACCTCTTGCATAAGAGCCGTAAAGAATGATTTTTTTCAGTCTTTTGCCGTATAATCTTTCGATGCCTTCTCTGAATTCCTTAAGTATCGGTTCTATTTCCATAGTGTAGTCCCGAGCATTCTCTCCTGGTTACTTGAATTATACAGAAATCCGCCCGACATAGCAACTGCCAGACTGCATACACTCAAAATGCAGACCACCGATATACCACGGAGTATTTTTCTTAGCCGGCATTTGTCTTACCATTTCAGGACGGCTCCGGTATCGGCGCTGGTTGCCATTGAGGCGTATTTTGCCAGATAGCCCTTCGTTATTCTTGGTTTTGGCGGTCTCCAGCCTTTTTTGCGTGCAGCAAGTTCCTCGTCAGAAAGTTTGACGTTTATAGCATTGTTGGGAATGTCGATTTCTATTATGTCACCATTCTTTAACAATCCGATTGGCCCGCCTACCACTGCTTCAGGGCTGATATGGCCGATAGAGCAACCTTTTGTTCCGCCGCTAAATCTGCCGTCCGTAATCAGTGCAACAGATTCACCCAGACCTGCCCCGGTAATATAACTTGTCGGCCAGAGCATTTCCTGCATACCAGGCCCGCCCTTGGGGCCTTCGTAGCGAATCACCACGACGTCGCCCTCTTTGACCTTGCCGGCCAGAATACCTTCGCAGGCCTCTTCCTGGCTCTCGAAGATAACAGCCGGGCCACTGTGAGTCAGCATCGATTCTGGAACGCCGGCAGTTTTGATTACAGCTCCATTCGGAGCAAGAGAGCCCCCAAGAATGGCCAAACCGCCGGTCTTCGAGTACGCATTATCGAGCGGATGGATGACCTCCGGATTTTTAATTTCGGCATCAGCTATGTTTTCACCGAGCGTCCTGCCGGTTACCGTCAGACAATCAGTATTAAGAAGGTTCGCAACCTTGCTTATTTCTTTTAGTATCGCGCTTACGCCACCGGCGGCGTCAACATCCTCCATATGGAACCCACTTGAAGGTGAGACCTTGCAAATGTTGGGACATTTTGTTGCGGTTGCATTTATCCGTTCAAGGTCATATTCGACACCGGCTTCGCTGGCAATTGCGAGTGCATGAAGAACAGTATTGGTCGAGCCGCCCATTGCCATATCAAGAACAAAGGCGTTATCCAGCGATTTTCCATTGATTATATCCAGCGGTTTGATGTCCTTTTCAACGAGGGACATAATTTGTTTACCCGCTGCTTTGTAAAGCTCCTGGCGTTTTGGATTGACTGCAAGGATTGTGCCATTGCCGGGTAGTGCCATTCCAATCGCTTCACATAGACAGTTCATCGAATTGGCGGTGAACATTCCTGAACAGCTCCCCTGCGCCGGACAGCCGGTGTGTTCAAGTTCATCCAACTGTTCCTGGCTGATTTTGCCGGCGTTGAATTGGGCGACGCCTTCACCTATGCTGATAAGGTCAACGGCTTTTCCATCTTTTGTTTTGCCTGCTGCCATAGGCCCGCCGGACACAAAAATCGTCGGGATATTCAGCCGAACTGCCGCCATCAGCATCCCCGGTATGATTTTGTCGCAGTTGGGAATACAGACAAGGGCGTCAAAACAGTGGGCCTGTGCCATAGTCTCGACCGAATCGGCGATAATTTCACGCGAAGCCAGAGAATACTTCATACCCGTATGGCCCATAGCAATGCCGTCACAAACCGCTATGGTATTAAATTCAAAAGCACTGCCGCCCGCCCGGCGAACAGCGTCCTTGACGACTTGCGCAACTTTGTTGAGGTGGACGTGACCGGGCACTATCTCGCAAAAGCTGTTGGCAATACCGATGAACGGTTTGTTGATATCGGCGTCACTTAATCCACAGGCGTGAAGCAGGCCGCGGTGCGGTGCACGCTGAAAACCTTTTTTGACTGTATCGCTTCTCATAATCCGGTTTCCCCAAAAATGGTTGGCAAAGTAATCTTAAAAAACCAAAAGATTTATTCTAACCCTTGATTAAAGCCGAAGAAAGAAAAATCGATTGTATTTGGAAAGACAAAATATATAATACAAGGTTGAATTTGCGACAAAATCAAGACTCATAGGGAGACGAAATGATAACGTCAGATAAAATCTCCGGTTTCATAGCGGGTGCTGTAGTTTGTTCGCTTCTTCTTGCAGCAGGTTGCAGCAACAAACTGGTGGTGATGGCATCCTCAACCGGTGCGGGGTCGGTAATTACACCCGGAGAGGGTTCGTTTCGGTATAACCGTGGTAGTGTGCAGAAAATTGTCGCAATGGCCGACCCGAACTATCACTTCGTTAACTGGAGAGGCACAGCTGTGGATGCGGGTAAGGTTGCGGATGCGAACACAGCTAACACCACAGTTGAAATGGACGCAGACTATACACTGCAGGCAAACTTCGCGATCGACAAGCATACATTGATGGTATCTTCAAACACTGGAGGGTCAGTCGGCAGCCCTGGTGAGGGGTCGTTTTGGTATGATCACGGCAGTGTGCAGAGAATTGCCGCAACGGCCGTTCCGAATTATCACTTCGTTAGCTGGACAGGTACAGCCGTGGATGCTGGCAAGGTTGTGTATCCCAGCGCAGCTAACACCACAGTTAAAATGGACGCAGATTACACTCTGCATGCAGGCTACGCCAAGACGTCCGCAGTGGTACTAGCATTGAAGTTCACACCGCAGGATTCAACAACTTATAGAGTAATAATGGAAGGGGAAAAAGGTTATAGAGTAATAATGGAAGGGGAAAAAGGCGGTGAATGGGAGGGGGGCCAGCCAGGTAAGCCATCGGCCTTCAAGGGCGGTCATACCGGAAACAGAATCGAAATGACCTTCACCCAACAGATACAAAGCACCGACGATAAAGGCAACGCTGTTGCAAAGATTACCATCAAAGGGCTAAAGTATTTGGTCAAAGTCAGAGACAAGGCCGTTCTGGACTTTGACAGCTCGAGAGAAGAGGACCGAAACAGCCTTTTAGGCAAGCTAATCGGACAAAGTTATACCATAGAAATCACACCTTCCGGGCAGGTTTCAAAGGTTATCGACGTAAGCGGCGCCCGAGCCGCCGTCCGGGGCGGCTCCACAGCCAACAAAAGGGCCGCTATACTACTTTCGGCGAATATGATCAAGGAACGACACACGATTCCGGCCTTACCCGTTACCGACAAAAACCAATTACGCACAGGTGATAATTGGAGCAGTATAAAGACCTTTTTCTTCGATATGATGGGCTCAAAATCATACGAAAAAATCTATACGCTAAAAGAAATCAAGGACACAGACGGTCGCCGGGTTGCCATCGCCGAGATGAAGGCCGTTCCCTCCTCGGAAATGGCAGAGCAGCTGCACAAAGAACAAGCAACAAGCTTTTTTGCAAAAATGTTCGATAATACTGAAACATATACGGGCCAGCTAAAGTTGGATTTGACTGCCGGCAAAGTCGAAAAATGCTTTGAAGAGCTCAAGTCCGAATGGCTTGCCGTTGACCCGTCGGCTGGCCAAAGAGACGAAAAACCTGATGCGTTGCGGCTGACAGCCCTCCGTTTATACTGCATCGAAAGAATCTATCGAAAGGAGTGAAATTGAAAACCACACTAACAATTCTGACGGTTATTGTTCTGAATGTTCTTGCGGGATGCGAGCCGACAGCCAGGAAAGAACAACTGTCAAGCGAAGGAAAAGAACTTTTGACCGTAGATTTCCAGGAGGGCCAGACCCTGCAATACAAGTTCGTCTCCAGCAGAGAGATAAGCGTCGATATGGATTCGACAAAAAAGGCATCCAAACAGGGCAAACACACTGCCGACAAATCTATTGAGTCAATGGAAATGGTTGTCACCTATACGCCAATCGAAATAGACCCTTACGGCCTTACAACTATTAAGGCAACCTGCGAATCGGTAAAAGTCAAACGAAGCAAAGGCTCACAGAGAGACGCCGTGGAACATCTCGCCGGCAAAACTTTCACGCTCGCTATCGGGCCCACAGGCAGAATAGAGGATTATTCACAATTGGATGAGTTAATCAAAGAAATCGGCAAAAAGGCGTTTCTGCCAGACACCGGAAGGGGCAGAATTAAAGAGCCAGATATGATATGCGATTTTGTCGCCAGCCAGTGGTTTCTGTGGGATTCGGTTTCAAGTATAGAGAAACCTTCTGAAGGGGTCGGCGTGGGGCAAAGCTGGAAATCAAAACTCTCCGTACCTGCTCCGATGGTTATGCGAAAAGCAAGAGATGTTACTTACAGGCTTGATGAAATCCGCCGGAGCGAAAAGGGACGGCTCGCTGTAATAAGCAGCGTTTATTCACCTGCCGACTCGGTTCCGCACAGTTGGCCGATACCTTATTCCGGCAGATTCCAAATAGCGCAAATGTTTGGCCTTCTCCGCGGCTATAAAATTCTGGATTTAAAAGGCCGGGGCGAGGAACTGTTCAATATCGACGCCGGGCGAATAGAGCAATACAATCAGCAGTACCAAATGCAATTGAAGGCCTCTTTGCCATTGCCTCTTTCTGGCGTAGATCCGAGGATAACTATCAAACAAAATTTGACAATGAAGCTTCTGGAGTAACCGGATATTTGTAACTGGTGATTAGTAATTGGTAACTGGTAAGCGACAATTATTTAACTATTTAACCAATTACCATTTAACCAATCACCATAAATAGCGGAGGTAATTGCACATTGGAACGCAAAAATTTATGGGCGCCGTGGCGAATTAAGTACATTCAGGGCCTGAGCGAGAGCAGTGGCTGCTTTATCTGCCATAATCTGGAGCACCCGCAGGATGACGACAAAAATCTGGTGCTGTGGCGAACAGACCAGAGCATCGTAATACTGAACCGCTTCCCTTACAACAACGGCCATTTACTGATAGCACCGGTCCGGCACATACCCGACCTTGAGAAGGCAAGCAACGAGGAACTATTGGAAATGATCAAGCTGGTCAGAGAATCGCAAAGAGCCCTGTCGCTGGCGATAAAACCTCACGGCTTTAATGTCGGTATGAACTTCGGCCGATGCGCCGGAGCGGGACTACCCGACCATTTCCACATCCATATTGTCCCTCGATGGGACGGAGACACGAATTGTATGAGCGTATGCAGTGATACCGGCGTTATCAGTCAAAGTTTAACTGAGCTTCTTGAGCTATTACAACAGATAAGCAAAGAACACAGCCTTCCCTCGTTATAATATCTGAATTTGTTAGAAACTATTTGGTATATGAATTCTACTTTTTCTTTCTGTCAGCTTTCTTGTTAGATATAGTCTTTCCGGTTTTTGTGTCTCCACCAACCTTGGAACCGGCACTTGTTTTGTTATCCCTCATATATAAACTTGCATGAAGCTGTGTAGGAGCTCGGTACCTCATTGCTATTGTTCTCCTTATGAGCTATACTTCTTTGACTGCCTAAAGGATTCTCTCCCATATCGAATCCCTTCAACAATAATCCCTAACAATAATTTTATCAAACGGTCAAGCTCAGTTCCACTCTTATAATCCGCCTGAGCAATAAAATCCACCCTTTCGGCTTTCAATAACTGCTTGCATATCTGCTTACCACGAGAGCTGTAAGGCTTATAAACGGCAATAGCAGACCCACCATTTTTTCTAATTACCGTCATACAGGGAACATCTGTCAGCCCATCGCCAATATAGAGGATATTCTGAAAAGGTATGGGCCGCAGATGCATAGGCATATGAAGATTAATGTTTTCATTCAAGTTCTCTTTCCCTTTATTAATTCTGAAAATGAACTG